>JAJYTW010000154.1 GCA_021792855.1 Actinomycetes bacterium | reverse complement strand
TCGCCCGCGCGGCCGCCGACCGGCTCGCGGCGGGCGGCGACCCGCGCCCGGAGATCATGATCCCGCTGGTCGGCGCCGTGCAGGAGCTTGAGGCGGCGCGCGAGGAGACCGAGCGGGTGCTGGCCGAGGTGGCCACCGAGACCGGCACGTCGCTGCGGATCCCGATCGGCACGATGATCGAGGTGCCGCGGGCCGCGCTGACCGCCGGCCAGATCGCCCAGGCGGCGCAGTTCTTCTCGTTCGGCACCAACGACCTCACCCAGATGGGCTGGGGCTTCTCCCGGGACGACGTCGAGGGCGCGTTCTTCGGCCGGTACATCGAGATGGGCATCTTCGGTGTCTCGCCGTTCGAGACCCTGGACGCCGACGGGATCGGCAGGCTGGTCAAGATCGCGGTGGCCGAGGGCCGGGCGACCAGGCCCGACCTGAAGATCGGCGTCTGCGGCGAGCACGGCGGTGACCCGGAGTCGGTCCGGTTCTTCCACGAGGCCGGCCTGGACTACGTGTCCTGCTCGCCGTTCCGGGTGCCGGTGGCCCGCCTGGAGGCCGGCCGGGCCGTCGTCCTGCAGGAAGTCGGGGGCAGCGACAGCCGGTGACCGCTGGCTACGACGGCCACGCGACAGCGCGGTTCGCCACCGAGTCGGCCAAGAGCGCGCGGAACCCGGAGCGCGGCCCGTTCACGCGGGACCGCGCCCGGGTTCTGCATAGCTCGGCGCTGCGCAGGCTGGCCGCGAAGACGCAGGTCGTCGAGGTCGGGTCGGCCGACTTCCCGCGGACGAGGCTGACCCACTCGCTGGAATGCGCGCAGATCGGCCGGGAACTCGGGGCCGCGCTCGGCTGCGACCCGGATCTGGTCGACGCGGCCTGCCTGGCGCATGACCTTGGGCACCCCCCTTTCGGGCATAACGGTGAGTTCGCGCTGGCCGAGATCGCCAGGGGCTGCGGTGGGTTCGAGGGGAATGCCCAGTCGCTGCGCCTGCTGACCAGGATCGAGGCGAAGATCCCCGGCGCGGGGCTGAACCTGACCCGGGCCACCCTGGACGCGACGCTGAAGTACCCGTGGCTGGCCTCGCAGGCGGCCGGGCACGGAGCCGGGCCGAAGTACGGCTGCTACGACGACGACGCCGAGGTTTTCGGCTGGATCAGGCAGGGCGCCCCGGACGGGCGGGCCTGCCTGGAGGCCCAGGTGATGGACTGGGCCGACGACGTCGCGTACTCGGTGCACGACCTGGAGGATGGCCTGCACTCCGGGCTGACCACGCTGGCGGCGCTGGGTGATCCGGTCGAGCGCCGGTCGGTCGCGGCGCTCGCGATCGAGCACTACCTGCCGCCGGGGTCGGTGAGCCTGGACGAACTCTGCGCGGTCTTCGACGACCTGGTCGCGCTGGACTTCTGGCCGGACCGGTTCGACGGCGAGCCGGAGACCGCGGCGGCCGTGAAGCACCTGACCAGCGAGCTGATCGGCCGGTTCTGCGGCGCGGCGGAGGAGGCGACGCTGGCCCGGGCGGCCGGCCCGCTCACCCGTTACGCCGCCGATCTTGTGGTCCCGGCGCGGCAGCGGCTGGAGTGCGCGGTGCTCAAGGCTGTGACCGCGTTCTACGTGATGCGGCGGGAGGGCGCCGCCGTCGCCCAGGCCAGGGAGCGCGAGGTGCTGACCGAACTGGCGACCGCGCTGGCCAAGGGCGCGCCGGACGCGCTGGACCCGATGTTCCGGCCGGCCTATGCGGCGGCGGGCTCGGACCCGGCCAGGCTGCGGGTGATCGTCGACCAGATCGCCTCGCTCACCGACACCTCCGCGCTGGCCTGGCACGCCGCCCTGTGCTAGCCGCGACCCGGCCGGTCCGGGTCAGCCGCTGGTCGCGGTCAGCGGGTCACGGCCGGACCTGACCAGGGTGAGGATCTCGCCCAGGCCGTCCAGCGACCAGCCGTCCTGCGTGACGTCGACCGACACCCGGGCCCCGGCCACGTGCAGCGACTCGATGTGCACCGGCAGGAACTTGGCCGGGAACGCCGGATCGCACCACAGCATCCCGGCCGGGGCCGACGGGTCGAACCGCAGCATCGTGCGCAGCAGGTGGAACGGCGTCGCCGAGGCCCATGCCTGCGGCGAGCACGAGGTCGGGTACGGCACCGGCTCGCCGAACTCGGACCGGTCGAAGCCGCAGAACAGCTCGGGCAGCCGGCCGCCGAACGACTCGGCTGCCTCCAGGATGCCGATCGCGACCTGCTGTGCCTCCCGGACGAAGCCGTACCGCATCAGGCCGGCCGCGCAGATCGCGTTGTCGTGCGGCCAGACCGAGCCGTTGTGGTAGCTCATCGGGTTGTAGGCGCCGCTGGAGGCGGCCAGCGTCCGGATCCCGAACCCGGTGAACATGTCCGGCCCGAGCAGGTTCCGCGCCACGGCCGCGGCCTTGCCCGCGTCCACGATGCCGGTCCACAGGCAGTGGCCCATGTTCGAGGCGAGCGCGTCGATCGGCTTCTTGTCGCCGTCCAGGCCGAGCGCGAAGTAGCCCTTGTCGGGCAGCCAGAACCGGCGGTTGAACTCCTCCTTCAGCTCGTGCGCCCGCTGGGCCCAGTGCGCGGCGCCCTCGGTGTCGTCCCGCTCGGAGCAGAAGTGCGCCATCGCCAGGAACGCCGCGTACGCGTAGCCCTGCACCTCGGCCAGGGCGATCGGCGGCTCGGCGATCCGGCCGTCGGCGAAGGTGACACCGTCGAAGGAGTCCTTCCAGCCCTGGTTCGCCAGGCCGAGGTCGGTGGACCTGGCGTACTCGACGAACCCGTCCCCGTCGGCGTCACCGTAGTTCACGATCCAGTCCAGCGCCCGCTCGGCGTGCGGGAGCAACTCGTCCACGATCCGCCGGTCCAGGCCCCACCGGCGCAGTTCGCCGAGCAGCATCACGAACAGCGGGGTCGCGTCGACCGAGCCGTAGTACACGCTGCCGCCGCCCAGCCACAGCGAGGCCTGCATGCCGAACCGCATCTCGTGCAGGATCTTGCCGGGCTGCTCCTCGGTCTTCGGGTCGACCTTGGTGCCCTGGAGGCTGGCCAGGGTGCGCAGGGTGCCGAGCGCCAGCGACGGGTCCAGCGGCAGCACCATCCACGAGGTGAGCAGCGAGTCCCGGCCGAAGATGGTCATGAACCACGGCGCCCCGGCCGCGATCACGGCCCGGTCGGCGTGCTCAGGGTCGAAGATCCGCAGCGAGCCGAGGTCCTCCGTGCTGGCCGCGAACACGGCGTCCAGGCGGGCGTCGGACGCCTTGACCAGCGGGCTCTGCCTGCGCCAGTCGGCAAGTCGCTGCTCCGGGCCGGCCGCCGGGCCGCCGTTGCCGCCGGCCCGGCCCGCTCCGTCACCGCCGCCGGCCGCGCCGCGGGCGGACCGGAACTCGACCAGGTCCCGGCCGTTCAGGGACGGCGTGATGTGCACCGAGGTGCTCCAGCTTCCGTGCGCCGGGACCACCGCGTGCCAGGTCAGCTGGGTCGCCGAGATCTCAAGTTCGGCGTCGGGATGCCGGGCGCCGGTGACCGTGGCGCCGCGCAGGTGCGAGCCGCACTCCCGGTTCAGCCGGATCGCGTCCTCGGTGACCTCCAGGGTCAGGCCCTCGACGTCGGAGGGGTCGGTGTGCACCCGGCCCTCCTTCACCTCGAAGACGTCGGCGAAGTCGCCGGCTACCCCGATCCGCAGGCTGACCGGGAGCGGCTCGGAACTCATGTTCCGCAGCGTGATCTCCTCGTCCATGCCGTCGGCGAGCAGCCGCCGCCTGGTCACCAGCATGGTGCTGTCGGCCAGGCCGCCGGGCGGCGGCATCCGGGACAGGAACGTCCACGCGAACGGCTCGTGCGACTGCGGCGCGAGCGGTTCGGGCACATGCCCGTTGATGCTCAGCTCGAAGCGGCTGATCAGCCGGGTGTCCCGGACGAACAGGCCCTGCGCGGCGCCGGGGTGGATGTCGCCGGACCGCTCGCAGATGCAGAACGTGGTGCCCTCGAGCAGCGTCACCAGCCCGTTGAACGCCGTCATCGTCGCGGCCGGAGCGCCCTCGAACGACCAGGCCTGGCCCATCTGGTTCCTCCCGTGCGCAGTAGCCGCGCCGGCTGTCAGCGGCCCGGTTCGCCGTGGCAGGCGCCCGTGGGCGCTGCCGTGGCCTGGCAGCAGCGGGTAGCCCAGGTAGGGTTACCCGCGCCGTGACTACGGCACACCAGCGCCGCCCCGATACCCTCGGAACTGGTCATATCGCGGTTTCAGGGAGGAAGAAGTGTCAGCCAGCGAAGCGGTCACTGTGGACGATGCCACGACGGGGACGCGGCCGCGCAGCGCCCCGGTCAGCACGGTCACGGTCGGCGTGCTCGCGCTCCAGGGTGACGTGGCCGAGCATCTGCGGGCGATCGCGGCGACCGGCGCGCGGCCGCTTGCCGTGCGCCGCCCGGCCGAGCTGGCCGAGGTGGACGGGCTGATCATCCCTGGCGGGGAGTCGACCACGATCTGGAAGCTGCTCGCGATCTTCGAGCTGGCCGGCCCGCTGCGGGACCGGATCGCCGCCGGGATGCCGGTGTTCGGCTCCTGCGCCGGCATGATCATGCTCGCCGAGCGGCTGGTGGACCGGGCCAGCGACCAGCAGACGCTCGGCGCGATCGACATGACCGTCCGGCGGAACGCGTTCGGCAGGCAGACCGACTCGTTCGAGGCCGACCTGCGGATCAGCGGGGCCGGGGACGAGCCGTTCCGCGCCGTCTTCATCCGCGCCCCGTGGGTGGAGGAGACCGGCCCGGAGGTCGAGATTCTGGCTACCGAGCCGCGCACCGGTAAGATCGTCGCCGTCCGGCAGGGTCACCTTCTCGCCACGGCGTTTCACCCCGAGCTGACCCAGGACAATCGCGTGCACACACTCTTCGTCGACATGGTGAGGGAACGGTCATGAGCGGCCACTCTAAGTGGGCGACCACGAAGCATAAGAAGGCCGTCGTGGACGCCCGGCGAGGCAAGCTCTTCGCCAAGCTGATCAAGAACGTCGAGGTCGCGGCCCGCAGCGGCGGCGCCGACGTGAACGCCAACCCGACGCTGTACGACGCGGTGCAGAAGGCCAAGCGGAACTCGGTCCCGAACGACAACATCGACCGGGCGGTGCGCCGCGGCGCCGGGCTTGAGGCGGGCGGCGCCGCCTACGAGACGATCACCTACGAGGGGTACGGTCCCGGCGGCGTCGCGCTGCTGGTGGAGTGCCTGACCGACAACCGGAACCGGGCCGCCTCCGAGGTCCGGGTCGCGCTGACCCGCAATGGCGGGTCGATGGCGGACGCCGGCTCGGTGTCCTACCTGTTCAACCGCAAGGGCGTGGTGATCGTCCCGAAGACGGCCGGGATGACCGAGGACGACGTGCTGATGGCCGTGCTTGAGGCCGGCGCCGAGGAGGTCAACGACCTCGGCGAGTCGTTCGAGGTGATCAGCGAGGCCACCGACCTGGTCCAGGTCAGGACCGCGCTGCAGCAGGCCGGGATCGAGTACGACTCGGCCGAGACGCCGTTCCTGCCGTCGGTCGAGGTGCCGCTGGACGAGGAGACCGCCCGCAAGGTCTTCAAGGTCATCGAGGTGCTCGAGGAGTCCGACGAGGTGCAGGACGTCTACGCCAACTACTCGGTGTCGGACGAGATCCTGGAGAAGCTGGACTGACCCGGTGACATCCGTCCAGTCCGGCCTGACGATCCGGCCGTTCCGGGCCGGGGATGACCTGGATGCCGAGCTTGACCTGCGGCACCGGGCATTCGGCCCGGCGGACCTGACCCGCGAGCAGTGGCTGGACGAACTGCACGCCTGCATCGCGCAGGCCAGGCTGCTCGGCGTCTGGGACGGCGCGGAACTCCTCGGCGCAGTCCGGTTCTACTCGATGCTCCAGTGGTGGCACGGCCGCGCCGTGCCGATGGCCGGGGTGGCCGGGGTGAAGGTAGCGCCGGAGGCCCGCAGGCGCGGCATCGGCCGGGCGATGATGCGGGCCCTGCTGGACACCCTGGCCGAGCGCGGTTACCCGCTGTCGGCGCTGTATCCGGCGACCGCGCGGCTGTACCGGTCGCTGGGCTGGGAGATCGCCGGCGGTTACTACCTGGCCGAGATCCCGGCCCGGTCGCTGGTCTCGCTGTCACCGCCGGACCCGCACGCGGCGGCCGGGGGAGGAGCGGCCGGGGGAGCGGCGGCGGGCGAGCAGGTCAGGGTGCGCCGCGCCGGGCCAAAGGACGCCGCGGCGGTCATCGCGGTGCTCGGCGAGGTGCACCGGCGCAACGCCGACTGCGGTCCGTCCACCAGGGACGCCGACGGGATCGCCCGCTGGCTGGCCCGGCCCGAGATGTTCGCCTACCTGGCCGACGACGGGTTCCTCGCCTACCGGTGGGACGGATCGGACGCCGCTCTGCTTGTGCAGGTGATCCAGGCCGCCTCCGCGCAGACCACCCGGGCGCTGTGGGGCATCGTCGGCTCGCACGCCTCGGTCGCCCGAACCGTGCACGCCGCCGTCGGCCCCGACGACCCGGTGGGCTGGCTGCTAGGCGAGGCCGACCTGGGATTCGACCTGCACGAGGCGTGGATGCTCCGGGTGGTCAGCGCCGCGGCCGCGATCGAGGGCCGGGGCTTCCCGCCGGCCGTCCGGGTCAGCGTGCCCCTGCTGCTCGCCGACTCCGAGATCGCGTCCAACGCGGGCCCGCGCACGCTGCTCGTGGCCGACGGGCGAGGCTTGCTGCGCCCGGGACTTGGCGCCGCCGCGGCGGCCGGGTCGGGCCCGCCGGACCCGGTCGTGCTCGGGCCGCGCGGCCTCGCCGCGCTGTACGCCGGGGTACCGGTGCCGACGCTGCGCCGGGCCGGCCTGATGACCGGCGGCAGCGAGCGCACCGACGCGGACCTGGGTGCGGCGTTCGCGGCCCGGTCCTTCTCGCTCGATCACTTCTGAGCCGGCTGTTCTGATCCCCGCCCGGGCGCCGCGACACGCCGGCCGGGCCGCGCCCCGGGCGGAGACCTCGTCGAGCCGGTAAGGTCGCACCCGAACACATGTTCGCTCCAAAACTCAGGTGGTGTGCCGCGTGCGGGTGCTCGGTGTCGATCCCGGTCTCACCCGGTGCGGACTCGGCATTGTCGACGGCGGGCCGGGGATCACGCTCCGGATGGTCGCCGCCCGGGTGGTGGGCAGCCCGGCCGACGCCGACATCGGCGAGCGACTGCTCACCGTGGAGCGGGAAGTCGACGGCTGGCTGGCCGAGTTCCGGCCGGACGCGGTAGCGGTGGAGCGGGTGTTCAGCCAGCACAACGTCCGCACGGTGATGGGCACCGCGCAGGCAGGCGCCGTCGCGATCATCTGCGCGGCCCGCCGGGGAGTGCCGGTGGCCATGCACACCCCGAGCGAGGTGAAGGCCGCGGTGACCGGCAGCGGCCGCGCCGACAAGGCACAGATCACGGCCATGGTGAGCCGTCTGCTGCGGCTCGCCGAGCCGCCCAGGCCGGCCGACGCCGCCGACGCCCTGGCGCTGGCGATCTGCCACCTGTGGCGGGGCGGCGCGCAGCGCAGGCTGGCCGATGCGGCGCAGAGGGGAGTCCGATGATCGCGCATCTGGATGGCGTGGTGACCAGCGTCGCCCCGGAGGGGGCGGTGATCGACGTGGGCGGGGTCGGCCTGTTGGTGCAGTGCTCGCCGGGCACGCTGGCCGGCCTGCGGACCGGGGAGCGGGCCAGGGTGAGCACCTCCCTGGTGGTCCGCGAGGACGCGCTCACCCTGTACGGCTTCGGCAGCGAAGACGAACGGGGCACCTTCGAGTTGCTCCAGACCGCCAGCGGCATCGGCCCGAGGCTCGCGCTGGCGATGCTGGCCACGCTCAGCCCGGACGAGCTTCGCCGGGCGATCGCGGCCGAGGACGTGACCGTACTGACCAGGGTGCCCGGGATCGGCCGCAAGGGCGCCCAGCGGATCGTGCTGGAACTGGCCGGCCGGCTTGGCCCGGCGTCCGACGGGGCGGCCGTGGCAGGCCTGCCCGGTGGCGGGGTTCCTGGCACTGCGGCCGCGGCGGCCGGGCCGACCTGGCGGGATCAGGTCCGGGCCGGGCTGGTGAACCTGGGCTGGCAGGCCAGGGACGCGGACCAGGCGATCGCCGCCGTCGAGCCGGAACTGCTGGCCACCGGGGTGGTCGCTGACGGCGCCGGTGCGGTCGGTGCGGCCGGGGTCGGCGGGCCAGGCCAGGTCGGCGACGGAGCGGGCGCGGGTCAGGGCGCGGCCGAGGTGGACGTCGCGGTCGCGCTGCGCGCGGCGCTGCGGGTGCTTGGGCGGCGATGACCGTGCTGGGTCTGCGATGACCGACAGCGACCTCGACCGGTTCGTGTCGCCGTTGGCGGATGCCGACGAGCGGCAGATCGAGGGCGCGCTGCGGCCCAGGCGGCTGACCGAGTTCGTCGGCCAGGCGCGGCTGCGCGAGCAACTCACGCTCGTGCTCGAGGGCGCGATCCGGCGCGGCCGGGCGCCGGACCACGTGCTGCTGTCCGGCCCGCCCGGGCTGGGCAAGACCACGATCGCGATGATCATCGCGGCCGAGCTTGGCGCGCCGCTGCGGATCAGCAGCGGCCCGGCGATCGAGCGGGCCGGGGACCTGGCGTCCGTGCTGACCACGCTCACCGGCGGCGAGGTCGTGTTCATCGACGAGATCCACCGGCTGGCGCGGCCCGCCGAGGAGATGCTCTACCTGGCGATGGAGGACTTCCGGGTGGACGTGATGCTCGGCAAGGGGCCGGGGGCGACCGCGGTGCCGCTGGACATCGCCCCGTTCACCCTGGTCGGCGCCACGACCAGGGCCGGCCTGCTGCCCGCGCCGCTGCGGGACAGATTCGGCTTCACCGGGCACCTGGACTTCTACGACCCAGCCGAGCTTGGCGTGATCATCCGCCGGTCGGCCGAACTGCTCGGCGTGCCATTGCGGGACGAGGGCGCCGACGAGATCGCCGGCCGGTCCCGGGGCACGCCCAGGATCGCGAACCGCCTGCTGCGCCGGGTCAGGGACTTCGCCGAGGTGCGCGGCGACGGCGTGGTGACCAGGGACGCCGCGCGGGCCGCGCTGGAACTGTACGAGGTGGACGAGAGCGGCCTGGACCGACTGGACCGCGCGGTGCTGACCGCGCTGGTGCGGCAGTTCGGCGGCGGGCCGGTCGGCCTATCCACGCTGGCGGTCGCCGTGGGCGAGGAACCCGAGACGGTGGAGGTCGTCGCCGAGCCGTTCCTGGTCCGGGGCGGGCTGATGGCCAGGACACCGAGAGGCCGGGTGGCGACCCCGACGGCCTGGGAGCATCTCGGCCTGGTTCCGCCCGCTTCGTTCGGGGACCGGGATGGACCGGGCGCCAGTACGTTGTTTGACTAGGGTAGGAGAAATGCACACCGTCAGGCGCGTTTTATTACGTCTGGTTGCGGGCTGGTTACGATCACTCGGCGGTTCGCCGTAGCCTGTTTGTGCGCGGCCCATGGCCGCTACACTTCGGCAGTTGGTCATTTCCAGCCGCCCGGCACCGAGGCCGCCCATCGCCGGTGGCCGCTGACCGGGCAGCAACCGGCCGCTGCGCCATCAACTGGAAGGATGCCCCGTGATGGGGACTATGACTCTCGCCGCTAGCGCGGCCGCTGCCAGCAAGAGCACCGGAAGTTCGCTCTACACCTTCGTGATCCTCGCCGTGCTGGTCGGCCTGTTCTATCTGCTGATCATGCGGCCGCAGCGGAACCGCCAGCGCAAGGTGCAGCAGGCCCAGAATCAGGTCATGCCGGGCCAGCGCATTCGGACCACCGCCGGAATGTATGGCACCGTGGTCTCCGGAGATGACCGCGACGTCGTGATCGAGATCGCTCCCGGCGTGCAGGTGACGATGCTGCGCCGGGCGGTCATGGAGGTCCTGCCCGAGGACGAGCCGACGCCGAGTCCGACGGCGGAGGCCGAGCAGCCGGAGACCGGCCAGCAGACCCCGGCCGAGGACTCCGACGACTGGGACATCAAGGACAAGAACCTCTAGCCGCGCCGTCAGCCCAACGGAGTAAGGACAGGCACAGGTGGCAGCCCCGAAGAACTCGAGCAATGCCAGGCCGGCCC
>JAJYTW010000153.1 GCA_021792855.1 Actinomycetes bacterium | reverse complement strand
TCGGTGCCGACGGCGTCGAGCAGCGCCCGCAGCCCCCGGTCGTCGGCCTTGCGGCCATGCCGGGCGAGTTCGGCCCGCAGGAAGTCCATCCGCTCACCGAACCTGCGCACGGCCGGGCAGTTGACCCGGCGCGCCCCGGCGGCGGTAAGCGCGGTCAGCAGCGCCTTGCCCTTCGCGCCGCCGGAGTGCGTGACCACCAGCGTCACGTCCGGCGGCATCGCCTCGGCCAGCCCCCTGAGCTCGTTCGCCACCGCGGTGCTGACATCCTGCGCGCCCCGGACGATCACCACCGACTCACCGCCGAACAACGACGGCGAGGTCAGGCCGGACAGCTCACCAGGACCCAGGCTGGCGCCGGAGACATCATGCACCGATGGCCCGGTGACCTGCTCTCCGCCGCCTGGCTCGGTCGTTCCCGCCGCCCCGACCGCCGCGATGAGCGCGGCGCTGACGGCCCGCTCGACCAGCAGTTCCTCCTCGCCGACGACGAGCGTGACCGGAACGGGGGCGCTCGGCCCCGTGCCGCCGCCCGGGGAAGACTGCGATGCCATGACGGCAGCATGCCACGAACCGCGGACCGGCGCGGCACCGGCGGAGCCCGCCGGATCAGGACGGCCCCGGCTAGCCGGCTACCGGCTCGCCGCCCAGCCAGATCCGGCGCGGCCGCAGGCTGTAGCTCCAGGCGAACGCGCCCTCGTGGTCGGCGTCCCAGGCCACCAGGTCCGCCGCGGCACCCGCGGCGGCCACGCCGCGGCCGGTCAGCCGCAGCGCCCGGGCGGAACCGACGGTCGCCGCCCGAAGCGCCTCGGAGACGCTCATCCCGAAGTTCTCGATCGCCAGCGCGACCACCAGCGCCATCGAGGTGATCCCGTTCATCCCCGGCGCGTGCCCGGAGCCGAGCGCGACCGGCACGCCCCGGTCCAGCAGCGAGCGGACCGGCGGCACCGTGTCGTAGTCCGGCCCGGACGCCGGGCACACCACGGCGCTCACCCCGGCCGCGGCGAGCGCCGCGACGTCGTCGTCGGTCGCGCCGTTCAGCAGGTCGGCCGACGCGCAGCCAAGCTCGGCCGCCAATCGCGCGGCGCCGGTCCCGGCGTCACCGCCGGCGTGCAGCCGGGGAATCAGCCCGGCGGCCTCCCCTGCGGCCAGGATCAGCCGCGCCTCGTCCGCGGTGAACCGTCCCTGCTCGCACACGACGTCGACGCTGTCGGCCCCGGCCGCGGCCGCATCCTGGCACCAGGCGGCCACCGCGGCTACGTATTCATCCCGGTGGCCGCGGTACTCCGGCGGCACGGCACTGGCGGCCAGAAACGTGACGTGCACCCTGGGCAGGCCCTCCCCGGCGGCCAGCGAGCGGAGCAACCGGACGTCGGCAAGCTCGCCGTCCCTGGTGAGGTGATATCCGGTCTTCGCCTCGATCGTGGTCGTCCCGGCCCGCAGCCAGTCCCGCATCCGGCTCCGCACCAGGGTCCGCAGCGTCCACGGGTCGGTGCCGCGGGTCACCGTGACCGAGGATGACAGCCCGCCGCCGGCCGAGACAACCTCCTCCAGCGATGCGCCGCCGGACCGCATGGACAGCTCCGCCCACCGGTTCCCGGCGTAGACCGGATGCGTGTGCGCGTCGATCAGGCCCGGCGTGACCAGGGCGCCGTCGAGACGGTCGATCTGATCGGCATCGACGACGCGCTCGATCACTCCCGGAATGCGAGATGGCAGCGCCGCCCTTGAGCCGGCCCAGGCGATCGTGTCGCCGTGCAGCACGATCGCCGCATTACTGACTATCTCGGTGCCGTTCCACAGTCGCCCGATATCGGTCAGAAGGCGAACAGTCACCGGCACTCTCCAGATCCCCGAGCCGCGGTCGGCGACGGAACGCGGAATTACTAGCCTGCGCCCGCGCCGCTACGCCGACCCGACCGCGGTCACGCACCGGTCCAGTTCGGCGGCAAGACCCGGCGGGACCCGTGCCACCAGCACGGTGCCGGTCTCGGTGTGCTCCTCCCGCAGCACCTCGCCCTCCTGGTGCGCCCGGGCCAGCAGGTCTCCGCGCGCGTAAGGGACGACGACGTGCACCTGCTCGCTCAGCTTCGGCAGCAGCCGGTCGATCTCGGCGAGCAGTTCGGGCAGGCCCGCTCCGGTGCGCGCGGACACCACGATGGACCGCGGCTCCTCCCGGCAGAGCGCCTCCAGTTCGAGCGGATCCGCCGCGTCGGCCTTGTTGAACACCACAAGCTCGGTCACCTGGCCGGCGCCGACCTCGCTCAGCACCTGCCGGACCGCCGCGATCTGCGACCGAGGCTCGGCATCGGAGGCGTCTACGACGTGCAGGATCAGGTCGGCCTGGCCGACCTCCTCCAGCGTGGACCGGAACGCCTCGACAAGCTGGTGCGGCAGATGCCGGACGAACCCGACGGTGTCGGTGAGCGTGCACTGCGGACCCGACGGCAGCGTCATCCGGCGTACCGCGGGGTCCAGCGTGGCGAATAGCGAGTTGTCCACCAGAACATGCGCCCCGGTAAGGCGGTTCAGCAGGCTGGACTTGCCCGCGTTGGTGTAGCCGGCGATCGCCACCGACGGCACCGACCGGCGCCGCCGCTGGCCGCGCTGGACCTCACGGCCCACCGCCATCTCGTCGATCTCCCTGCGGAGCTTGGCCATCCTGGCCCTGATCCGCCGCCGGTCAGTCTCGATCTTGGTCTCGCCGGGGCCCCTGGTGCCGATTCCGCCGCCCCCGGCGACCCGGCCGCCGGCCTGCCTGGACAGCGACTCGCCCCAGCCGCGCAGCCGCGGCAGCATGTACTGCATCTGGGCAAGCTCGACCTGCGCCTTGCCCTCCTTGCTGCGAGCGTGCTGGGCGAAGATGTCCAGGATCAGCGCGGTCCGGTCGATGACCTTGACCTTGACCACGCCCTCCAGCTTGCGCAACTGGCCCGGCGTCAGCTCGCCGTCGCAGATCACCGTGTCCGCACCGGTGGAACGCACCAGGTCGGCTAGCTCGGCCGCCTTGCCCGCACCCACGTAGGTGGATGCGTCGGGCCGCCCGCGCCGCTGGATCAGCCCGTCAAGCACCACCGAGCCGGCGGTCTCCGCGAGCTGAGCCAGTTCGCGGAGCGAGTTCTCGGCCATCGCCAGGGTCCCGTCGGTCCAGACGCCAAGCAGGACCACCCGCTCCAGCCGCAGCGCCCGGTACTCGACCTCGCTGACGTCCTCTAGCTCGGTCGACAGGCCCGCCACCCGGCGCAGCGCCTGCCGGTCTTCAAGGTCAAGCTGGCCGGGGTCGTAGCCGTCGTCAGCCTGCTCGCCGGTATAAGTCTCGAATTCTGCTGTCATCTGCCATCCAGTACGGGACCGCCGCGGTCCGGCGGTCATTCGATGCTGCCATGCCCGGCACGCACCGTCACCTCAATAACACCACCGGACGCCCGGATGTGCCCGGCCGCCGCCCTATCGCTGGTGCTGGTGCGACGCGGGGTGTACGGGACCGGCCCGAGTTCTTAGGATCGTGAGTCACGGCGACGGAAGGGCTGGCATCGATGAGCTACAGCGACGGCATCCAGATCACCGGGCAGTCCGGGGACCGGTACGACGAGATCCTCACCCCCGGGGCGATGGATCTGCTTGCCCTGCTGCATCGCGAGCTGAGCGCGCGGCGCGCGGACCTGCTGGCCGCCAGGCAGCGCAGGCAGCAGCAGCTCAGCGCGGGCGCGATGCTGGACTTCCTGCCCGAGACCGAGCACATCAGGAACGACCGCACCTGGCGGGTCGCGCCGCCCGCGCCCGGCCTGGTGGACCGCCGGGTCGAGATCACCGGGCCGACCGACCAGAAGATGACGATCAACGCGCTGAACTCCGGCGCCAAGGTCTGGCTGGCCGACTTCGAGGACGCCAACACCCCGCTGTGGGACAACATGGTGACCGGCCAGCTCAACCTGAAGGACGCGCTCGACCGGACGATCGACTTCACCAGCGCCGACGGCAAGGAGTACCGGCTGCGGCCGGACGACGAGCTCGCCACGATCGTGGTCCGGCCCCGCGGCTGGCACCTGGACGAGAAGCACGTCCTGATCGACGGCCAGCGCGCCTCCGGCGGGCTGTTCGACTTCGCGATGTACTTCTTCCACTGCGCCCGGCGGCAGATCGACAAGGGCAAGGGCCCGTACTTCTACCTGCCGAAGATGGAGAGCCATCTGGAGGCGCGGCTCTGGAACGACGCGTTCAACCTGGCCCAGGACGCGCTCGGCATCCCGCGCGGGACGATCCGGGCCACCGTGCTGATCGAGACCATCCCGGCGGCGTTCGAGATGGAGGAGATCCTGTACGAGCTTCGGGAGCACAGCTCGGGCCTGAACGCCGGACGCTGGGACTACCTGTTCAGCATCATCAAGAAGTTCCGCACCCGGGGCCGCGACTTCGTGCTCCCCGAGCGCAACGCGGTCACGATGACCGCCCCGATGATGCGCGCCTATACCGAACTGCTGGTCAGGACCTGCCACGCCCGCGGCGCGCACGCGATGGGCGGGATGGCGGCGTTCATCCCGAGCCGGCGTGACGCCGAGGTCAACGAGAAGGCGCTGGCCAAGGTCAGGGAGGACAAGGCGCGCGAGTCCGCGGACGGATTCGACGGATCCTGGGTCGCCCACCCGGACCTGGTCCCGGTCTGCCGTGAGGTGTTCGACGGCGTGCTCGGCGACGCGCCGAACCAGCTTGCCAAGCTCCGCGACGACGTCCAGGTCACCGCCGCGCAACTGCAAGACGTGGCGGCCACGCCCGGCCAGATCACCGAGGCGGGCCTGCGCAACAACATCAGCGTCGGCCTGCAGTACCTGGCAAGCTGGCTGCATGGGTCCGGGGCCGTCGCGATCTTCAACCTGATGGAGGACGCGGCCACGGCGGAGATCTCCCGCTCACAGGTGTGGCAGTGGCTGCACAACGACGTCACGCTCGCGGAGGGCCCGCTGGTCACCAGGGAACTGGTGGAGCGGTACATCACCGAGGAACTCGCCAAGATCGAGCAGGCCTACGGCGACGCCTACGACGCCGGCCAGTTCGAGGTCGCGGCCGCGCTCTTCCGGGAGGTCGCGCTGGCCGACGACTACGCTGAGTTCCTCACGCTGCCCGCCTACGAGCGGATGCCCTAGCCGGCCCGAGCGGGCGGGCAGCCAGGCTCTGGAGCGTCGATGCGCGGATATGATCGCGCTTTACCATGACACGTCCCTTCTCCTGGCTAAGGTCCGTCCATGCCTAACCAGACCGAGCGGGCCGAGTTGTTCCTCGCCCTGCATCACGGCGCCGAGCCACTGCTGCTGCCCAACGCCTGGGACCGCGGCTCGGCCAGGCTGCTCGCCTCGCTGGGCTTCGCGGCCCTGGCCACCACCAGCAGTGGCTTCGCCGCCACGCTTGGCCGCGAGGACGGGTCGGTCAGCCGGGGCGAGGCGATCGAGCACGCGGCGGCCATCGCCGGCGCGACGGACCTGCCGGTGTCGGCCGACCTGGAGGACGGATTCGCCCGCGACCCGGCGGGCGTGGCGGAGACCGCCACCCTGGCGCTCGGGGCCGGCCTGGCCGGGTTCTCGATCGAGGACTTCACCAGGGACCCGGCCGACCCGATCTACGACCGGGTACTCGCCGCCGAGCGAGTCGCCGCGGCCGCGCAGGTGGCGCATGCCGGGCCCGTTCCTCTGGTGCTGACCGCGCGCGCCGAGAATTACCTGCACGACCGCGCGGACCTAGCCGATACGATCGGCAGGCTGCAGGCGTTCCAGGAGGCCGGCGCCGACGTGCTGTACGCGCCCGGGGTAACCGATCTGGCCCAGATCCGGCAGATCGTCAGCTCGGTCGACCGCCCGGTCAACGTGCTCGCACTGCCCGGCATGCCGCCGGTCGCCGACCTCGCGGCCGCCGGAGTCGCCCGGATCTCGGTCGGCGGCGCGTTCGCTTTCGCCGCCCTCGGCGCCGTCGCCCAGGCCGCACGGGACCTGCGCGAGCAGGGCAGCTACGGGTTCTGGGAACTCGCCAAGCTCGGCCGGGCGGCAGCCAGGCGGGCCTTCGGCGACTGAGCGCCCGGCCCCGGCCGGGCGGGCCTGGACGTCGAGCCCGGCGACCAGCAGCAGGATCAGGTTCTGGTTCAGCTCCGCCGGGCCGCCAGGTTCTCCCCGATCCGGACCGCCGCGGCGGACATCCCGCCCGCGGCCGCCGGGAACCCGAGGGACATAATGACCGCACCCCGTTAGCCATTGGCCGGCCGCGCCGTTACCCTGCGATTAGGCAAAAGGACCGACCGGGCCCGTCAGCAAACCGAAGGACGAGATGACCGCCGAGCCGCACGTCCCCCCTGGTGTCGACCCCGCCGTGCCGAGCCCAGCCAGGATCTATGACTATCTCCTCGGCGGCAGCTACAACTTCGAGTCCGACCGGACCGCAGCCAACCGGGCGATGCAGCGGGTGCCCGAAGTCAGGGACATCATCTTCGCCACCCGCGGGTTTCATGGCCGGGCGGTGCGGTGGATCGCCGAGCAGGGCATCACCCAGTACCTCGACATCGGCTCCGGACTGCCCACCGTCGGCAACACCCACGAGATCGTCGGCCGGGTGATTCCCGACGCCCGGGTCATGTACGTCGACAACGACCCGATGGTCGCCGCCAGCGTGGCCGAGATCCTGATCGACCCGGACCGGACCCGGTTCACCACCGGTGACATCCGCGACCCCGGCGACCTGCTCACCCGGCCCGAGATCACCGACTTCATCGACCTCGGCCAGCCACTGGGCCTGATCATCAGCGCCGTCCTGCACTTCGTCGCCGACGACGACGACCCCGCCGCCCTGATGGACCGCTACATCGCCGCCCTCGCCCCCGGCAGCTACGTCGCCCTCTCGCACGCGACGGCCGACAAGGCGCCGCCGGAGTCGGTGAAGACCGGGCAGGAGACCTACGCCAACGCCTCCGAGCAGTTCTTCATGCGCTCGGCGGCCGAGGTGCAGCGGTTCTTCGCCGGGCTCGAACTCGTCCCGCCGTACGAGGGCGCCGGGCCACGGCTCGCCTACCTCGGCGAATGGGGCGCCGAGGACCCCGCGGACGCGGACACCGACGGCTCCCGCTGGGGCTACTGCGGCGTCGGCCGCCGCGCCTGAGCACCGCCCGCCGGTCACTCCGGCATGAGATTTCCGTCATCGCCCGCGGGCCGTGCTCCACCGCCGCTCTGACCTGCGGCAGGCAGCGCCGCAGGTCAGAGCCGGTGCGGCCGGGCTGGGCCGCAGTAAAGCCGACCACCGGCACTGGCATCGCCGGCCGGATACCCGCGATGATGGACGGATGCGGGATCACCAGGACATCGAGGGGCGGCGATGACGAGCCTGGCGGGCCAGCCACCGGACGCGGTGACCGGGCCGGCCGCGGCAGGCTCACATGACCGGGAGCGCCCGGCCGCCGATCTGGCCGCGCTCGGCGCGACCCTGGCCGGGATCTGTGGTTCTGGCTCGGTCATCACCGACCCGATGGAACTGCGTACCTATGAATGCGACGGGCTGACCGCGCACCGCTGCTCCCCCGGCCTGGTCGTGCTGGTGCGCACCGCCGCGCAGGTCGCCGCCGTGGTCAGGGCGTGCTCGGCGGCGGGCGTGCCGTTCGTCGCCCGCGGCAGCGGCACCGGACTGTCCGGCGGCGCGCTGCCCCGGGCCGATGGCGTGCTGATCGTGACCTCGCAGATGCGCCGGATCATCGAGATCGACGCGGCCAGCCACCGGGCCATCGTCGAGCCTGGCGTCACCAACCTGGCGGTCAGCAAGGCCGCCGCCCCGTACGGGCTGTTCTACGCGCCCGACCCGTCCAGCCAGCAGGTCTGCTCGGTCGGCGGGAACGTGGCCGAGAACTCCGGCGGCGCGCACTGCCTGAAGTACGGGTTCACCGTGCACCACGTGACCGGCCTGGAGGTCGTCACCCCGGACGGCGAGCTGACCTGGCTGGGCGACGGCACCGTGGCCGCGCCGGGCTACGACCTGCTCGCCGCGTTCACCGGGTCCGAGGGCACGCTCGGCATCGTGACCAAGGTCGTCGTGAAGCTCACCCCGATCCCGCAGGCGGTCACCACGCTGCTGGCCGCCTTCGAGACGATGGGCCAGGGCGGCGCGGCGGTGTCGGCGATCATCGGAGCCGGGGTGCTGCCCGCGGCGATCGAGATGATGGACGCGCTGGCTATCGAGGCCGCCGAGGCGGCCGTCGCCTGCCGCTATCCCGAGGGCGCCGGCGCGGTACTGATCGTGGAACTCGACGGCCCGGCCGCCGAGGTGGCCGGCGAGGTCGCCGCGGTGCGCAGGCTGGCCGGCGAGGCAGGCGCGTTCGAGATCCGGGAAGCCGCCGATCCGGCGGAGCGGGCGGCGATCTGGACCGGCCGCAAGTCCGCGTTCGCCGCCGTCGGCCGGATCAGCCCGGCGTACCTGGTCCAGGACGGCGTGGTGCCGCGGACCGCGCTGCCGCTGGTGCTCGACCGGATCGGCGAGTTGTCGGAGCGGGCCGGACTGCGGGTCGCGAACGTGTTCCACGCCGGGGACGGGAACCTGCACCCCCTGGTGCTGTTCGACGACACCCAGCCCGGCCAGGCCGAGGCCGCCGACCGGCTATCCGGCGCGATCCTGGACGAGTGCATCACGCACGGCGGGTCGATCACCGGCGAGCACGGCGTCGGCGTGGACAAGTCGAAGTTCATGCCGCGGATGTTCGGCCCCGAGGACCTGGACACGATGCAGTTGCTGCGCTGCGCCTTCGACCCCGACGGCCTGTGCAACCCGGGCAAGGTGTTCCCCACGCCCCGGCTATGCGGCGAGGTGCCCGGTGTCCGGCACGGCGTGCACCCGCTGGTCGCCTCCGGCCAGGCGGAGCAGTTCTGACATGCCCGAGGACGCGACGATGGCCGGTGCCAGATGACCGACGAGCAGATCCCCGATCCGATCACGGCGGCCTGCCGGGCTGTGCGGCCCGCCGGGCCCTTTGACGACGTGGCCGGCGTCCGGCCCCGGTTCGTCGCCACCCCGGCCAGCACCGCTGAGGTCAGCGCGCTGCTCCGGGCCGCGAGCGAGCTTGGGCTGGCGGTGGTTCCGCGCGGCACCGGGTCCCGGCTGCACTGGGGTTACCCGCCGCGCCGGTGCGATCTGGTCGTCGACATGAGCGCGATGAACCAGGTCATCGAGCACGCGGCCGGTGATCTGGTGGCCACGGTGCAGGCCGGCGTCACCCTGGAGCGGCTCGCCGAGGTGCTCGGCGCGGCCGGCCAGCGACTGGCGCTTGACCCGCCCGCCGGGCGGCGGCCCGGCGGGAGCGCGGACGGGCCCGACGGCGAGGTCACGGCGGGCACGGTGGGCGGCGTGCTGGCGACGGGCGTGACCGGCCCGCTGCGATTTCGTTACGGAAGCCCTCGTGATCTGCTG
Organism: Actinomycetes bacterium; assembly: GCA_021792855.1. GTDB lineage: Bacteria > Actinomycetota > Actinomycetes > Streptosporangiales > Streptosporangiaceae > Chersky-822. The sequence continues at coordinate 707 of JAJYTW010000153.1, read as the reverse complement.
CTCGGCATCACGATGGTGCGTGCCGACGGAACCGTGGCGAAGGCCGGCGGCAAGGTTGTCAAGAACGTGGCCGGCTACGACATCGGCCGGCTGCTCGCCGGGTCCCGGGGCACCCTCGGGATCATCACCGAGGCCACGTTGCGACTGCACCCGGTACCCGGTGCGACCGCGACCGTGACGGTCGAGTGCACCGCGGCGGTCGAGGCATGCCGCCTGGTGTCTGCCGCCGTCGAATCGCCGCTGACCCCGGTGAGCGCGGAACTCGCCTGGCCGTCGATGAACGCGCCGGCGCAGGTCGCCATCGGCCTGGAAGGCGATCCCGCCGGGGTCGCCGCCCGGGCGGCCGCGCTCACCGACCTGCTGAACCTCGCCGGCGCGCGCACCGCCGACGGCGGGCCGGCCGGACCGCGAGGATCTGACGCACCAGGCGAAGCGACCGCGCCCGGCGAGCCGGGCGGCCCATCCCAGGCCGCGGCCGGCCTTACCGGCTTCGCCAGTGCCGTCGCCGCGACGGCGACCGGCGAGCGGGCCGGTACGCCGGCCGCCGGCGGGACGGGAATCCAGGTCGCCTTCTGGTCTGGGGATCTCGGCATGGTGCTCGCGGAGATCCGCGCCGCCGCACTGGACGCCGGAATCGACCCCGCCGTCAGCGGGTCGGCCGGAGCCGGCGTCCTGGACGTCACGCTGCCGGCGGCCGCACCGGCCGA
>JAJYTW010000152.1 GCA_021792855.1 Actinomycetes bacterium | reverse complement strand
GGACAAGTCCGACCTGCCCGGCCAGCTGTGCCAGTTCACCTTCGAGGTGCTGCGCACCGAGGCCGCGCACGCGCCGGGCAGGTATGACCTGGTGCACGGGCACTACTGGCTGTCCGGCCAGGTCGGCGCGGCGGCCAAGAAGCGCTGGGGCGTTCCGCTCGTGCAGTCCATGCACACCCTGGGCCGGGTCAAGAACGCCGCGCTGGCCAGCGGTGACGCCGCCGAGCCCGAGGTGCGGATCCGCGGCGAGGCCGAGGTGATCTCGGTTGCCGACCGGATAGTCGCTAACACCGACGACGAGGCCCGCCAGCTGATCAGCCTGTACGACGCCGACCCCGGCCGGGTCGCCGCGGTCACGCCAGGCGTCGACCTAGCGCTATTCCGGCCTGGCTCGCAGCGGCATGCGCGGCGCAGGCTCGGGCTGGCGCCCAACGCGATCGTGCTGATGTTCGCCGGCCGGGTGCAGCCGCTGAAGGCGCCGGACGTGCTGCTGCGCGCGGCCGCCGAGTTGCTGCGCGAGCACCCAAGGCTGGCCGACCGACTGGTGGTCGCCTTCGTCGGCGGGCCCAGCGGCACCGGGCGGAACGACCCCGACCAGCTTGTCCAGCTTGCCCGGACACTGGGGATCGCGGCCAACGTGCGGCTCGAGCCGCCCTGCCCGCAGCGTGACCTGGCGGACTGGTACCGGGCCGCGACCCTGGTCGTGGTGCCCTCGTACTCGGAGTCGTTCGGGCTGGTCGCGGTGGAGGCCCAGGCCTGCGGCACCCCCGTGGTGGCCGCCGCGGCCGGCGGCCTGCGCACGGCGGTGCGGGACGGGGTGTCCGGGGTGCTGATCGACTCGCACGACCCGGTGAAGTACGCCCGCGCGATCTGGAGCCTGATCACCGACTCGGGCCGGCTCGCCTTCCTGTCCCGCGGCGCGCGGCGGCACGCCTCCGGGTTCGGCTGGTCGGCGACCGTGGACCGGCTGCTCGCGGTATACGGTGAGGCCATGTGCGACGTCGCCGCCGCGGTGGATGCGTGACCGCTGACCGGCCCGTCGCTGATTACCCCGCCCGGCTGGCCGGGATCCTGGCCGATCTCGGCGTCGATCACGAGTCGCCGCAGCCAGGCGCCTTCCTGGTCCGCCTGGAGGGCCAGCACAAGCTGGTCACCATGGCCTGGCTGATCGTCGAGCCGCACAGCCTGCACGTGGAGGCGTTCTTCTGCCGCCAGCCGGATGAGAACCACGCGGAGTTTTACCGGTTCCTGCTGACCCACGGCAGCCGGATGTACGGCGTGCACTTCGCCCTCGACCCGGTCGGCGACGTGTACCTGGTCGGACGGCTGCCGCTGGCGGCGATCTCGGCGGAGGAGATCGACCGACTGCTCGGCTGCGTGCTGACCTACTCCGACGAGAACTTCGACCAGGCGCTGATGACCGGCTTCGCCTCCTCCATCCGCCGGGAGTGGGACTGGCGGGTCAAGCGCGGCGAGAGCGTGGCCAACCTGCGCGCCTTCGGCCGGGTGACCGGCGCCGGTCAGCCGCGGGACGGCTAAGCCGCGCGGTGACCGGCCAGCCGCTGGCGACCGAGAAGTTCGCCGTCTTCAGCACCACCGCGGTGCTGATCGTTACCGACGCCCGGGCGCTGCCGGACGCGCGCCGGATCGCCGACGCCGAGCTTGCCGCCGTCGATGCCGCCTGCAGCCGGTTCCGGCCGGACTCGGAGCTGTCCAGGCTGAACGCGGCTGGCGGCCGGCCCAGGCCGGTCAGCGACCTGTTCGCGACGCTGATCGGCGCCGCGCTCCGGGCCGCCGACCTGACCGGCGGCGCCGTCGACCCGACCTGCGGCCGGGCGCTGCTGGCAGCGGGCTACGACCGCGACTTCGGCGCGCTGCGGGCCGGCGACCCCAGCGCCGGCGACCCCAGCGGCGACAACCACAACGCCGATAACCACAGCGGCGATAACGGCTCCGGCCGGCCGGTCCCGGTGCCCGGCTGGCGCGGCATCCGGCTGGACCGGCGGGCGGGCGTGGCCAGGCTGGATCCCGGCGTGCTAATCGACCTCGGAGCGACCGCCAAGGCGTGGGCGGCCGACCGATGCGCGGCCCGGATCGCCGCCGTGCTCGGCTGCGGAGTGCTGGTCAGCCTGGGCGGTGACATCGCGGTGGCCGGGTCGGCGCCGTCCGGCGGCTGGCCGATCCGGGTCACCGACGATCACGCGGCGGGCGCCAGCGCGCCCGGCCAGAGCATCGCCATCGTCTCCGGCGGGCTCGCCACCTCCAGCACGACGGTCCGCAGCTGGAACGCCGGCGGCCAGCGGATGCATCACATCATCGACCCGACCACCGGCCGGCCGGCCCGCTCGCGCTGGCGGACCGTCAGCGTCACCGCGGCCACCTGCGCCGACGCCAACATCGCCAGCACCGCGGCGATCGTCAAGAGCGACCAGGCCCCGGCCTGGCTGGAGTCGCTGCGGCTGCCCGCCCGGCTGGTGGCCGCGGACGGGACGGTCCGGCTCACGGCCGGCTGGCCGTCGCCGACCGCGTGATCGCCCGCCAGGTCAGCCGGGCCCCGATTAGCCCGCTCGCTCGCGCGGCCGGTCCGCCGGGTGCGAACCGGCCATCGTCCGGCGCGGCGGGGCACTACTGCTTCGCACCGCTCCCGGCCGGCTCGTGCTCGCCGCCGGTGCGGATCAGATCCCGCAGCCGCCGGTACTCCGCGGCGTCGATCTCGCCCCTGGCCAGCCGCTCGTCCAGGATCCGCAGCGCGCTGCCGGACTGGTGCCCGGCGCCGCCGGGCCCGCCCTGGGCGTAGCCGCCGGGCGCGCCACCGCGGTCACCGCCGCTGCCGGACCGGCGCGAGCTCGTGACCAGCGCGTAGATGCCCCAGATCAGCAGGCCCCAGAAGATGATCATGCCGATCCACATCAGGGCCGCTTGCCAGAACACCCAGTGTGATCCGTACCAGAACATCATCGCCGTCATCTCCCCCGGCCGGGCGCCGGCGTTCCCGGCGGCCGATCCTGGTGCCAGGCTCGCTCCGGCCGACGCCGGCCCGGTAGGGCACTCGGTCCCGCCCGCCGGTGCCGGATGTCCCGGCCGACCCGATTACGATGCGCGTGTCCGGTCGCTCGCCGCGGCCGGGGCTTCGCCCGCCGGAACGGGCGGGGCGGGCGAGCAGCGGAGGCGAGCGCATGGGACCACTGGACGGCATCCGGGTGATCGAGATCGCCAGCCTCGCACCGGCCCCGTTCGGCTGCATGATCCTTTCCGACCTCGGCGCCGACGTGCTGCGGGTCGAGCGTGCCGGGGCCTCCGGTCCGGACGCGGCCGCGCCGGTCGATCCGCTGACCAGGGGCCGGCGGTCGATCGGGCTGAACCTGAAGGACCCGGCCGGCGTGGATCTGCTGCTCCGCCTGACCGAGACCGCCGACGTGCTGGTGGAGGGATTCCGGCCGGGTGTCGCCGAGCGGCTCGGCTTCGGCCCGCAGGAGTGCGCCCGCCGCAATCCCGGGCTGATCTTCGCCCGGATGACCGGCTGGGGCCAGGACGGGCCGCTGGCCAGGGCCGCCGGGCACGACATCGACTACATCGCGCTGTCCGGCGCGCTGCACCCGATCGGCCGGGCCGGCGGCCGCCCGGTCCCGCCGGTGAACCTGGTCGGCGACTTCGGCGGCGGCGGGATGCTGCTGGCCGTCGGTGTGCTCGCCGCGCTGGTCGAGCGGCAGCGCTCGGGGCTCGGCCAGGTGGTGGACGCGGCCATGGTGGACGGCTCGGCGCTGCTGACCGCGTTCATCCACGGAATGCGGGCGGCCGGGGCGTGGCGGGACGAGCGCGGCGTGAATCTGCTGGACGGCGGCGCCCCGTTCTACGACACCTACGCCACGGCGGACGGGCGGCATGTGGCGGTCGGCGCGCTCGAGCCCCAGTTCTACGCCGCGCTGCTGGCCGGCCTCGGCCTGGCCGACGCCGACCTGCCCGCCCAGCATGATCAGGCAGGCTGGCCGGTGCTGCGAGAGCGGTTCACCGCGATCTTCGCCAGCCGGACCAGGGACGAGTGGGCCGAGGTCTTCGCCGGCACCGACGCCTGCGTCGCGCCGGTGCTGTCGCTGGACGAGGCGCCGGGGCACGAGCACAACGCCGCTCGCGGCGTCTTCACCGACATCGCCGGGGTCATCCAGCCAGCGCCCGCGCCCCGGTTCGGCCGCACCGCGGCCGGTGCGCCGGCGCCGCCGGTCCGGCCCGGCGCGAGCACCGACTCGGTGCTGAGCGCCCGGCCGCCCGCCGGGCTCGGCCTGTCCGCCGGGCAGATCGCCGATCTGCGCGAGCGCGGAGTGGTCGGCTGAGCGCGGACCAGGTCACCGCGCCGGCCGGCCGGCGCGGCCAGGCCGGCGAGATCCTCCGGCTCGCGGTCCCGGCGTTCGGCGCCCTGGTCGCCGAGCCGCTCTTCCTGCTCGCCGACTCGGCCATCGTCGGCCGGATCGGAACGGCCCCGCTCGGCGGCCTCGGGGTCGCCGCGCAGGCGCTGACCGCCCTGGTGAACATCTCGATCTTCCTGGCGTACGGCACGACCGCGGCGGTCGCCCGCCAGCTTGGCGCCGGGAATCGCCGGGCCGCGATCCGGCAGGGCATCGACGGGCTGTGGCTGGCCGGGGCGATCGGCGTGGTCGTGCTGGGCCTAGGACTGCCGCTGGCCCGCCCGATCATCGACGTGTTCGGCGGATCGCCGGCGGTCACCGCGAACGCGGTCAGCTACCTGCGAATCAGCCTCCTCGGCGCGCCCGGGATGCTGCTGGTCCTGGCCGGGACCGGGATCCTGCGCGGCCTGCAGAACACCCGGACGCCGCTGCTCATCTCGGTGCTGGCCAACGCGGTCAACGTGGCGCTGAACGCGACCTTCGTGCTCGGCCTGCACTGGGGCATCGCCGGCTCGGCGTGGGGCACGGTGATCGCGCAGAACGGGGCGGCGGTCGGGTACCTGGCGATGGTGGCGGCCGGGGCCCGCCGGGCGGGCGTCGGCGCGGGCTTCGACCTGGCCGGCGTCCGGATCGCGGCCCGGGCCGGCGCCGCCCTGGTGGTCCGGACCCTGGCGCTGCAGGCGGTGCTGCTGGCCGCGACCGCGATAGCGGCCAGCGAGGGCACCGACGCGATCGCCGCGCATCAGGTGGCGTACCGGATCTGGTCCCTGCTCGCGTTCGCGCTGGACGCGATCGCGATCGCCGGCCAGGCGATCACCGGCAAGTACCTTGGCGCCGGCGACGTGGCCGGCGCCCGGGCCGCGACGAACCGGATGGTCCGCTGGGGCATCGGCTGCGGCACGGTGTTCGGGCTGGCGGTGCTGGCGGCCAGGCCGGTGCTGCCCGCGCTGTTCGCCGCCCGCCCACCGGTCGCCCACCTGATGCTCGTCGTGCTGGTGGTGGTGGCCGTCGAGCAGCCGGTGGCCGGGGTGGTCTTCGTCCTCGATGGCGTGCTGATCGGCGCCGGCGACCTGAACTACCTGGCGCTCGCCCAGATCGCGGCCGCGGCCGTGTTCGGCCTGGCCGCGATGGCTACCGCCGGGACCGGGCTGCTCGGACTGTGGATCGCGATCTCGGCCTGGCTGGCGGCCAGGTTCGGCGCGCTGGCCTGGCGGGCCCGCGGCTCGCGCTGGCTGGTGACCGGCGCGGTCCGGGCCTGACCGGCGCGGTCCGGGCCCAGATCGCCCGGTCAGTGACCGAGGGCGAGTTCGGCCACCCGCACGATCACCAGCACGATCACCGCGCCCAGGTAGACCCACATCGCGGCCATCCCGACCCGGCGGCCGAGCGACATCTGCACCGGGGCGAGCATCGCCAGCGGCGGCATCCGCCAGCTCTCCCTGCCGTTCCGGTCGACCGGGCCGGCGCCCGGCGTCCCGCGCCGCCGCCAGCCGCGGACCGCCATCACCGCGAGGGCCAGCACGGCCGCGGCCGCCCCGGTCGCCAGGATCGCGACGATCTGTGCCGGGGTCACGGTGCCGAACAGCACCGCGATCGTGAGGATCACCGACAGCAGCACCAGGACGCCGACCACGCCGACGGCGAAGATGTTGGTCGCCCGGCCGTTCCGCCACGGGCCGAGGACCTCCTTGTCGTTGCACAGCATCAGCAGGAACACGGTGGCGCTCGGCAGCAGCACGCCGGCCAGCACCTGCACGCCCTCGGTGAGCAGGCCAAGCGGCGAGCCGGGGATCAGCACGATCGCGGCGGCCACCGCGATCAGCGCCGCGTACATCGCGTAGAAGCCCTTGGCCTGCCGGACGCCCCGGTGCAGCGAGTGCTTCATGCCGAACATGTCACCGACCGCGTAGGCGGTGGACAGCGACACCGCGAAGGCGCCGATCATCGAGGCGTCGAGCAGGGCCACCGCGAAGATCGCGCCCGCCGCCCGGCCCGCGTACGCGGACAGTCCGGCCGCCAGGCCGGAGGCGTCGGTGAACGGGACGGACCGGCCAGCGAACGCGGCCGCGGTGGCGGCCATCAGCGCGCCCCCGCCGACGATCGCTACCACGATCCCAACCCACAGGTCGACCTTCTCGTACCGCATGAACCGCGGGGTGATCCGCTTGTCGATGATGTAGGACTGCTGGAAGAACAGCTGCCATGGCGCGACCGTGGTGCCGACGATGCCGATGATCAGCAGCATCACCCCGGACAGGTGCGCCGAGCCGCCGGGAATCGTGGGCAGCACGAACCCGGCCGCGACCTGTCCGGCCGGCGGATGCGCCAGCACGTACAGCGGGACCAGCAGCAGCGAGCCGGCGCAGAACGCCATCGCGACCCGCTCGAACCTGCGGAAGCTGCCGGTCGAGGCCGCGAACACCATCACCACGCTGGCCAGGATCACCGCGACGATCCGCGGCACGCCGAGGTAGCTGGCGGCCAGCGCGATCCCGATGAACTCGGTGACGATGGTCAGCGCGTTCAGCGCGAACAGGTCGATGACGCTGAACGCCCCCCAGAACCGGCCGAACCGCTCCAGGATCAGCCGGGCGTGACCGACTCCGGTGACCGCGCCGAGGCGGAGCACCATCTCCTGGTTCACGTACAGCACCGGAATCAGCAGCACGAACGTCCATAGCAGCTTGGTGCCGTAGGTCTGGCCGGCCTGGCCGTAGGTGGAGAACGCGCCGGCATCGTTATCGCCGATCATCACGATCAGGCCGGGTCCGACGATCGCCAGCAGCGTCTTCAGCCTGGCCGGCAGCGTCTTGCGGGTGCCGGTGTCATCGACCGAGATCGTGCCGAGCGCGCCCTTGATGTCACCGACGTGCGCCGAGTCGAGGGCGGCGCCCTGCGCTGGGGTGACGAGGCGCGGACTGGTCGTGGTCATGACACACCCCCTTCACCGCCCGGAGTCGGGCGGGATCGGGGAGCACGCGGGCGCGTCCGCCGGAGGCGGGGCCTGCCGGGAGGGGATCGCTAGCCTGGTCGGGAAGACCGGCGGGCGCTAGCCCTGGCGGCGCACGCGCGTGCCCGGAACGGGCAGGAGGATCGGCGAGTGGGGCCGGGTATGGCCCGGTCTATCGTGTTCCACGACTCGCCCTCCTCCCCGCACGCGGCGTGCTGTAGCCGGTCACCATCAGTAGCACAAGGCCGAGCCCGGACACGAGCCGCGAGAGGGTCGCCAGGCAACTTCCTGGCGGGCACCCCTCTCGTTAGAGCTTTGGCACTCCACGGCGTAGCGCGACCACAAAGTTCGCCTGCGCAGCCACTTGGCCTCACCCCTTAGGCCGGGGAGAGGTGTCCTGATCCGGAGCGTCTCTCGACGGTTGGGATCAGTGGCCTGTGTCCGTGAAGACGCCTCACCGAACGAGGTGTCCTTTGTCAACCAGTGTCTAGGGTGCCCGATCCCCGGCACGACTGTCAATTCGGGCTCAGCCGCGAACCTCCCCACAGCGTGCTGATGGGCGCCGCTACGATCCGGTCGGCAATGGTGAACGCTCGCGGCCCGGTGTGCAGGACGACCCCGCCGACAAACTGCTCCCCCAGTTCGTCCCGCAGCCACATCAGGTGCCTGGCATCAGCCTGCCGCACCGTGGCGCCGGCCTTTACCTCAAAGGCAACTATCCGGCCCGCGCCGAGTTCCGCGACGATGTCCACTTCATGCCGTCCAGCCGCGTCCCGGAGGTGATAGAGCGCTGGCCTGCTACGGCTTACCTCAATCTCGGCCCGTAGCTGGGACATCACGAAGGTCTCGACGACCTTGCCGAGCAGGAAGCCGTCACGGAGGATCCCGGGGATGTCCGTGCGAAGCAGCGCGGCCAGCAGTCCAGCATCCACGACATACCGCTTTGGTGCCCTGATCAGCCGCTTGAGGCGGTTACTCGACCAGGCTGGTACTCGCTCTGTCACGAAGACGTTCTCGGTAAGCGACTCGTAGGCGCCCGCCGTCCGGGCATCTATGCCGGCCGCGTCATAGATGGTCTTCGCGTCGACCACGCCAGCGGAACTGACGGCATATGCCTGTAGGAAGCGACGCAGTCGGCCGGGATCCCGCGCGCCGGGCGCGCCCGTGGCGTCGCGCGTTGTGACTTGCGACACGTAACCCTCTAGCCAGCGCTCCCGCACCATGGCGGAATCAATCTTTGCCGCATCTGGAAACCCGCTCCGGAGAGCCGCATCCAAGTAGCCGCGGATATCCCAGTCGCCATCGCCCGGCTCTAGCCGCAAGCCTGAGTCAAGTCGATCGAATATCGACGGCGAGCGCGCCCCTAGCCGCTCCCGCATGCACATGCCGAACAACTGGAGCCGCACGATCCGTCCGGTGCCGGCCGCGGTCACACCGGTGACATCGCCGGACGCCGACCCGGTCAGCAGGAATCGCCCTGGCGCGCCGTCCGCGTCGACCGCGCGCTTCACGGCGGGGAAAACCTCCGGCACGTTCTGCCACTCGTCGATCAGCACGGGCCCCGGTAGACCACGCAGGATCGCATCCGGATCGGCGCGGAAAGCCGCGGCTTCGGCCGGGACATCCAAGCGCACCGAGGATGCGGCACGCTGCGCCGCGGTTGTCGTCTTGCCGGTGCCGCGCGGCCCGACGATCAGAATTGCCGGCAACTCGTCCATCAGGTCATCTAGTAGGTCATCGAGCAGCCGCCGCAGATACGTCATACCTCGGAGGATACCCGCGCTCCGGCCTGAGGATGCTATTCATGCGCAGCCTGGCATCCCAATATCACGCACAATATGACGTGTACGAGGTACACCTGCCAGTACGATTTTCGCGCAGGACGGGCCCGTCCGATCAGCCGCTGCCAAGCTGGACGGCCTTGACGACCAGCAGCAGCACCGAGACCACCAGGTAGCCGCGGAGCAGCAGGATCGCCAGCTTGGTGGCCGGTGACCAGCGCACCGGCTTGAGCAGGGCCAGCGGCGGCATCCGCCAGTTCATCCGCTCGGCGGCCGTCATCGTCGCGAACTCCACCCGCCAGGACGGCGCCCGGCCGCCCCCGCCCCCGCCACCCCGCCTGGCCGCGGCCAGGCGCAGCCAGCCGAGCCCGCCAAGCGTGCCGGCCACCAGCGCGACGGCGAGCCAGATCGCGACCGCCGCCGCGCTGATCCCGGTGAACAGCGTGGTGACCACCAGCGTGGCCGACAGCAGCAGCAGCACGCAGATGATCACCGCGGCGACGATGTTCAGCCAGCGCGGGTTGGTCCACGGCCCGAGCACCTCGGGGTCGTTGCACAGCAGCAGCAGGAACACGCTCGCACTCGGCAGCAGCACGCCGGCCAGGGCCTGCACGGCGGTGGTGAGCAGGCCGAGCGGCGCTCCGGGGATCAGGACGATGGCGGCGGCCAGCACGACAAGCGCGGTGTAGCTGAGGTAGAACTCCCTGGCATCCCGGAATGAGCGGTGCAGCGAGTGCTTGATGTTGAACACGTCGCCGAAGGCGTAACTGGTGGACAGGGTCACCGCCGCCGCGCCGATGATGCTGGCGTCCAGCAGCACCAGCGCGAACACCGCGCCGAGGAATCTGCTCTTGGCCGCGAACGCGTCGGCTACCCCGAGCGCGCTGGTGAAGTGGCCGGCCAGGCCGGTGCCGCGGACCGCGTAGACGGTGGCGATCAGGATGACCGCGGCCCCGACCACGACCACCAGCGAGCCGAGGATGGTGTCCGCCCGCTCGT
>JAJYTW010000151.1 GCA_021792855.1 Actinomycetes bacterium | reverse complement strand
CCAGCGCGGGCAGCAGGCCAGGCGGCAGCTTGTCGCGGCGCCCGGATATCCCGCTTCGCCGCCCCGGATCGGCTGCGCCCGGATCGGCTGCGCCCGGGCCCGGCCCGGCCTGGTCCGCCCCGGCGACTGCCCGCTCGGCCGCCCGCATCCCGCACCGGACGGCGACCCCGGCCGCCCGGGCGGTGCGCTCGGGCCAGGAGAAGCAGCCGATCCCGGCGTCGGCGAGCACCGCCGCCTGCGCGTCGGCGCCGCGCGGCGCGACCCAGCAGACGTAGACCGGCACCGGCACCCGGTCCGCGCGCAGTCCGCCGACGGCGTCCGCGACCGCGGCGGCGATCTCGGCCGACGCCGAGCGCTGGAGCAGCACCGGCACGATCAGGTCGACCTCGCCGGAGCGGGCCAGCAGGTCGATCGCCGCCGGGTAGACGGTGCTGAACAGCCGCCAGGCCGGGGTCATGTCCACCGGGTTGCGCGGGCTGCCGTACTCCGGGAGCAGTTCGGCCAGCTTCGCCTGCAGCGGCCGGCTCAGCTCGGGCAGCGTCAGTCCCTCGTCGGCGAGCAGGTCGGCAAGCTCGACCCCGGTGCCGCCGGAGTTCGTGATGATCGCGACCCGCGGCCCGCGCGGCAGCGGCTGGCCGGACATGGCGCGAGCAGCGTCCAGCGCCTGCTGCCCGGTCCGGACCCTAGCCACCCCCGCCTGGGCCAGGGCCGCGTCCAGCACGGCGTCGTCGGCGGCGAGCGAGGCGGTGTGCGAGACCGCGGCCCTGGCGCCCGCCGCCGTGCGCCCGCCGACCACGGCGATCACCGGCTTGACCGCGGTGGTCAGCGCGGCCTGGGTGAAGAACGCCCGGCCGTCGTCGACCGACTCCAGCAGCAGGCAGATCACCTCGGTGGCCGGGTCGGCGCGCAGATAGGCGAGCAGTTCCGCGTCGGTGATGTCGGCCTTGTTCCCGGCCGCGAACACCTTCCCGGCGGGCAGTCCCTCGTCCTGGCCGAGCGCTTTCACCGCCATGCCGTACGACCCGGACTGGGTGACGATCGCGACGCCGCCGCCGCGCGGCACGCCGGCCGCGATCGAGGCGTTCAGCGGCAGGCTGGCGTTCTGCACCCCGAAGCAGTTCGGGCCGACCAGGCGGACGCCGCCCGCCCGGGCCGCGGCCACCGCCGCCCGCTGGAGCCGGGCGCCGGCCTCGCCGGTCTCGGCGAAGCCCGCGCTGAGCACGACCACGGCGCGGACTCCCTTGGCGGCCGCCGCGCTGACCACGTCGGGAACGGCGGCGGCCGGGGTGGCGATCACCGCCAGGTCCACGTCGCCGGGCACGTCGCGCAGATCCGGGTAGGCGGTCCGGCCGCCGACGGTGGCCGACCTGCTGACCGGTACCACGTCGCCGGGAAAGTCGGCGAGGTTGTCCCAGACCAGCCTGCCGATCGTGCCGGCCCGGTCGGACGCGCCGACCAGCGCGACCCGGCGCGGCTCGAACACGGCGGCCAGTCCGGCGCCGTCGGCCCGGGTCCGCGGATCGGTCAGCACCCGCAGTCCTGCCCGGCCGCGGCGTCGAAGGTCCGGTCAAGCTCGGCGGCGGAGAACTCCGACGCGCGGACCTTCAGCGGGTCGATCGTGCGCACCGCGGCAAGCTCGGCGGCCGACGGCGGATCCACCGGCCGCAGGTCGCCGGCCACCTCGAACTCGAAGCCGGTCGCGGCCCTGATCTGGTCCACGGTCACGTCCGGGAAGATCCGCACCAGCCTGGCGCGCTCGCCCGGGTAATCGAACAGGCCAAGCTCGGTGACCAGCCACTGCGGGCCGCCGCCGGAGAAGCCAAGCTCGGCCCGGCTGCCGAGCGGGGTGCGGTGCCCCATGTCGGTGATGAAGTCGCAAGACCCGACCAGGGTCCGGCCGGACCGGTGATGGCTGGTCCACAGGGTCAGGTGCGGGATGGTCGCGGACAGGTTGCAGCCGCCGCCCCCGCCGCCCAGCTTGACCTTCGGCCGGCCGGCCGGGCCGATCGCGGTCACATTGGTGTTGCCGAACGGGTCGATCTGCCCGCCGGACAGGAACATCCGGTCCACGTCGCCGCGGATGGCGGCGTCGAAGAACTCCTCGAACCGCATGCTGTACGCGGCGCCCCGGCGCAGGCTCTCATCGTTGCCGGTCGGCGGGATGAACGCGGGCTCGGGGTTGATCGCGTAGGTCGCGCCCTCGATCAGGGTCATCTCCCTGGCATGCGTCCGCCGGGCCACGTGCATCGCCACCTGCGCGCACGGGCTGCCGAACCCGTGGAACACGGTCTCGGCCGGCCGGATCGTGCGGGCCAGCGCGATCACGAACCACTCATCGATCGTCCAGCTCATCGGAACAGCTCCTGCCATGCGTCGGTGGACTCGGACCAGGTCGTCAGCGCCCGCAGTCGGTCGGCGCCGACGGCCTCCCGGTACTGCTCCTCGTCGTCGCCGAGATAGCCGGACAGGTACTTGTCCACCCCGTCCGGGCCGGCCGCCGCGGCGGCGGTGTACTCGCGCAGGTGCGCCCGGTCGTAGGCGTACCGGGGGTAGCAGGACGTCGGGTGCGCGCCGAACGGGACCTCGGTGACCGCGGCGACCTTGTGCGCCGGGATCGTCACCCCGGCGGCGGTGACCTCGTCGGTCGACACGATCTCGTCGACGGTGGCGATCACCGCCCGGGACGCCGCGGCGAACCGCTCGTCGAGCACGTACGGCTGCTCCAGGTGCAGGTTCCCGTACCGGTCCCCGATCGGCGCGTGCAGCAGCGCCACGTCCGGTCGCAGCGCGGGCACCGCGACCAGGGTCTCGCCGGTGAACGGGCAGGTGATCTCCGCGTACTCCGGGTGCAGCCGCCGGATGTCCGAGCCGCGCACGCCGCGCACCGGCAGGAACGGCAGGCCCATCTCGGCGGCCCTGAGCTGGGCGAGGATGGTGGCGCAGCAGCTCTCCGCCACCTCGATGGCGCCGGTCTCCGCGGCCCGCCGGTAGGCGGGCGCCAGGCCGAGGTCCTGCTCGAAGCCGACGTAGCTCTCCTCGCACCGGCGCACCGCCCCGGTGGCGACCAGCAGGTCCACGTCGATGCTGTGCGCCGAGCCGACCAGGTGCAGGCCCCGCCTGCCCTGCCGGATCAGCTCGCGGACCAGCGCCATCGGCAGCCGGGCGGACAGCCCGCCGCCGAGCGCGACCATCGCGTCGTCGGGGACCAGGCGGGCCGCGTCGGCGAGGCTGACTCGCTTGTCGCGGGGCGGATGCAGGCTCATCGGTTGACCTCCGGTGGTGCGGGCAGCTCTGGAATCGGGGAACGCGGCGATCTCACCGGGCGCCCGCCTTGATCGCCGCGGTCAGCAGCGGGTCGTAGACCGGCGCGAACGGTGGCGCGTAGGCGAGGTCCATCGCCGCCAGGTCGGCCACCGTGGCGCGGGCATGCAGCGCGGCGGCGAGCACGTCGACCCGGGTGGCCGCACCCTCGCGGCCGGCTAGCTGCCCGCCCAGCAGGCGGCCGCCGCGCTCGTGGACCAGGCGGACGTGCAGCGGGACGGCGCCCGGGTAGTACTTGGCGCGGGACCGGGAGACCACGTCGGTGGCCACCGCGTCCAGCCCGGCCGCCCGGGCCTCGGCTAGCGTCAGGCCGGTCCTAGCGACCTCGGTGTCGAACACCTTGACCACGGCGGTCCCGGCGATGCCGCCGAACGTCGCGGCGCCCCCGGCGGCCACGGTGCCCGCGACCCGGCCGGTCTTGTTGGCGGCCGGGCCGAGCGGCACCCAGGCCGGGCCGCCGAGCACGATGTGGTGCAGCGCGGCGCAGTCGCCGGCCGCGAACACGTCCGGCAGCGAGGTCGCCATGTCCGGGCCGGTGATCAGGGCGCCGCCGGGCAGGTGGTCCGCGCCTGCCGCGGTCAGCAGCCCGGTCGCCGGTGCCACCCCGGTCGCCACGACCAGCAGGTCGGCCCGCGTCCTGGTGCCGCCGGCCAGCACGGTCAGGCCGTCGTCGTCGCCGTGCACGGCCTCCAGCCTGGTGCTCAGCCGCAGCCCGGCGTGCCTGGTCACCTCGTCGGCGGCCAGCCTGGCGATCGGCTCGTCCACGGTGCCGAGTACCGTCGGCAGCGCCTCGATCACCTCGGTCTCGATCCCGCGCTCGGTCAGCGCCTCGGCCATCTCCAGGCCGATGTAGCCGGCCCCGACGACGACCGCGCGCCGGATCTGGCCGCGCTCCAGCACCCCGCGCAGCCCGATCGCGGCGTCCAGCGAGCGGACCGTGACCACCCGCGGATGACTCGGCCCGGGAACCGGCGGCAGCACCGGATCGGCGCCGGTGGCGAGCACCAGCGCGTCGTAGCGCAGCGGCGCGCCGTCGGCGTCCGGGCCGTCCTGCGGGCCGGCCACCCGGATCTGGTGCGCGGCCGGGTCGATGCCGGTGACCCGGGTGTGCAGCCGCAGGTCGATCCCGCGCCGGTCCCGGAACTCGGCCGGCGGGTAGGCGAGCAGGGTCCGCGGATCGGCGATGACGCCGCCGAGGTAGTACGGGATGCCGCACATCCCGTAGGCGGCGAAGCCGCCGGCCTCGCAGACCACCACCTCAAGACCGGGCGCGGTGCGCCGGGCGGCCGAGGCGGCCGACATCCCGGCGGCGCCGCCGCCGATCACGACCAGACGTGCCACTGCCGCCCTCGCTTCCGGTTGCTGTCTGGACCGAGCATGCGACAGCGTCCCGGCAGCGGTCAGGACATGCCGGGACGAAGAACCGGCGCAGGATCGCCCTGCCAGAGCAATGGAAACGACGGCCGGACCGGTCACCCTAGGCGGCATGAGCGAGCGTAAGGAACAGCAGGACAGCCCGGTGCGCGACGAGGTCGCCGCGCTGGTCGAGCGTGCCCGCGCGGCCGCTGCCGCGATCGAGCACTACACCCAGGAGCAGGTCGACGAACTCGTCACCGCGGTCGCCTGGGCGGTGGTCCGCAAGGACCACGCCGAGGAACTGGCGCGGTTGGCGGTGGACGAGGGCGGCTTCGGCAACTACGCCGACAAGGTAGCCAAGATCAACAAGCGGATCACCGGCGTGGTGGCCGACATGACCGGCCTGAAGACGGTCGGCGTGGTGGAGGAGCGGCCCGAGGCCGGCCTGGTGAAGATCGCCAAGCCGGTCGGCGTCGTGGCCGCGCTGATCCCGACCACCGGCCCGGACGCGACCCCGCCGCTGAAGGCCCTGTTCGCGCTGAAGGGCAGGAACGCGATCATCTGCGCCCCGCACCCGCGGACCAGGGCGACCACCGAGCTGGTCGTCGCCTACATGCGCGAGGCGTGCGAGCAGGTCGGCGCGCCCGCCGACCTGGTCCAGTCGATGCCGGCGCCGTCGCTGCCCAAGACCCAGGAACTGATGCGCCAGGCCGATCTGGTGGTCGCCACCGGCGGCGCGGGCATGGTCAAGGCGGCCTATAGCTCGGGCACCCCGGCCTACGGGGTCGGCGTCGGGAACTCGGTGCACGTGGTGGACGAGACCGCGGACCTGGCCGACGCGGCGGCCGCGATCATCGCGGCGAAGACCTTCGACTACGCGACAAGCTGCCTGGCCGACAACGCGATCGTGGTGCACGAGGACGTCTACGACGACCTGCTGGCCCGGCTGACCGGCGCGGGCGCGCACCTGTGCGACCCGGCGCAGAAGGAGGCGCTGCGGGCCGCGATGTGGCCGGACGGCGGCGCGGTGCCGACGATCGGCGTGGTCGCCAAGTCGGCCGCGCACATCGCCGGCCTGGCCGGATTCGAGGTCGCCGCGGACTGCCCGATGCTGCTGGTGCCAGAGGCCGGGGCCGGCCCCGAGCACCCGTTCAGCGGCGAGAAGCTGTCGGTCGTGCTCGCGGTGTACCGGTACTCCGGGGACATCGGCGCGGCCGCCGACCTGGTCAACGCGATCACCGCCTACCAGGGTCTCGGGCACACCTGCGGGATCCACACCCGGTCGGATGAGAACGTGATGGCGCTGGCGATGGCCACTAAGACCGCGCGGGTGCTGGTGAACCAGAACCTCAACGAGGGCGCGGGCAGCGCCCGCAACGGCCTGCCGTTCACGCTCAGCCTGAGCTGCGGGACCTGGGGCGGGAACATCACGACCGAGAACGTGAACGCCCGGCACTTCATCAACCTGACCTGGGTGTCCCGGCCGATCGAGCCGAAGGCGATCAGCGAGGAGACGCTGTTCGCCGGGCACTGGGCCAAGTTCGGCAGGTAACGCCGGCCGTGGTCCCCGGCGCGCCGGGTACCACGGCGCCGGCGCCCGCGGGTCTCAGTCCTCCCGGGCCGGGCGGCTGGCCAGGAACTCGTCCGGCTCGAGGTAATACGGGTTGTCGATCACCATGCCGCCGAGCAGCGCCTTGGGGTGCGTCTTCAGCACGTCCATGATCAGCTCGCCCGAGCACCGGGTCAGGTCGTACAGGCACAGGCTGACCTGCGGGAAGTTCGAGATGATCCGGTTCAGCGCCGACTCGTATCCGATCAGGTCGCCGACCACCCGCTCGTTGCGGTGCGCCCAGCTCATGTCGCCGATGTTGCGGGCGAAGGAGGCGCCCTCCGGAACCGGGACCTGCCGGGCCCGGCCCTCCCAGAACCGGAGCATCCGCTCCGGTAGGAAGCCGCCGCCCGCCAGGTAGGTGCTGTCGGAGTCGAGCACCTCAAGCTGGCTGCCGGCCACCGGCGGCCCGACGTCGACCTGCTCCGCCATCGCGGCGAGCACCTCGTCGGGCGTGCAGCTATCCACCACGCAGGTGCACGTGTCGCCGGCCCGCACGCCCTCGACCAGGAACGGGATCAGGATCTCGTCGCGCTCGGCCGGCCTGCGGTAGAAGCCGCAGATGTGATCGCCCACGTTCAGTTGCAGTCCCAGCATCTCTGCCTCGCTTCCGCGGTCGCGGACCTGGTCGCCGCCGCCGGGGGACCGGCGGCGCCGGGGCGGGAGCGGCGCCGGCCAGGCCGGCGCCGCTCCCGGTGGGCGTCAGAGCGAGGCGCGCAGGTTCTGCGCGGCCTGGCCCATGTTCCGCAGCTTCGCATAGGCGACGGTCCGGCTGAAATAGCCCAGACCGCAGTCGGGTGCGACCAGCAGCCGGTCCGGCGGCACGACCTCCAGGCCGCGCCGGATCCTGGCCTCGATCTCCTCCACGCTTTCGACCTGGAGGTTCTTGGCGTCCACGACGCCGACGCCGAGCACCTTGTCGGTCGGGAAGTCGCGGAACGCCTCGATCTCGTCGAACCCCTTGTTGGTGAACTCGAGGTGGATGACGTCGGCCGGGGACTCCTTGAACAGCGGCATCATCGAGGCGGCATGGTTGTCGAAGATGTCCCGCTGGCCGTCCACGCTGCCGTAGCAGACATGCCAGAACTTGATCGCGTCCACGCCGTCGAACAGGATGTTCTGCATCTCGATCTGCCACATGTCGGTGCTGTACGGCGGCAGCACGTCGATCAGCTGTACGGCCTCCAGGCCCATGCTGACCAGGTACTTCAGTTCCTGATTCAGCGCGATCGCGAGGTCCCTGGCGACCGCGATCTGGTCGCCGTAGTACTCGTCCCTGACGATGACGCTCTGCTGCGCCGGGCCGAGGAAGGCGATCTTGAACGGCCGGGTGGTGGCGTTCTGCATCGTCATCACGACGCTCTCGAAGATCGGCCGCTCCCAGGTGATCTTGCCCCTGACCGCGGCCTGGTAGAACGGCCGGTACTTGGCCCCCTCCCCGGGCGGACCGGATGGGACGAAGCCGCCGAGGTTCTCCGGGATGAAGTGGAAGATCGGCTCAAGCTGGAAGCCCGGCGCCTCCCACTCGTAGTACTGGGCGCCGTCGCAGAGGATGTCCAGGCCCGCTAGCTCCTGCTCGCGGGCGGTGATCTTGCACGCGTCCTCGTAGGCGACGCGCAGGTTGTGGCTACGGTAGACCGGCTCGTGCAGCGAGCCGAGTACCCGGCCCTGCAGCCAGTGCGGCCGCGGGAACGCCGATACGGCCGAGATCGGGAGCAGTACGTCCTGACCGCGGATCTCCATGAGTCTCTCCTTGTGATGGTTGACGAGCTACCTGCGGTGCGGGAGCCCGGTGGGGTTGGCCCGGGATGGGGGATGCCCGGACCGCTGGGCTGGCGGCCGTTCGGCTGGCGGCCGTTGGGCCGGCGGGCGCCGGGCTAGCTCCGGCGCCCGCCAGCCCGCTAGCTCGCCCCCCCGGCCAGTTCCGCGCGGACGATCGCGGCGCCTTCGGCAAGGGCCCGCAGCTTGCTCTGCGCGGTCATCCGCTGCAGCATGACGAGCCCGCAGTCGGTGGTCAGGCCGAGCTTGTCGGCCGGCACGTACTCGAGCACCTGGCGGATCCGGTCGGCGACCTCCTCGGCGGTCTCGGTCACCGTCGACTTGACGTCGATGACGCCGGCGACGAACGGCTTGGTCCAGTTGTTGTCGGCCAGCGGCTTCAGATCGTCCGGGCCGGTGCGGCCGACCTCCCAGTTCAGCGCGGTCAGGTGCACCTCGTGCACCTTGGGGAAGAGGCCGACGGCCCGGTCCGGTGCCGCGGCGCCGATCTTGCGGTTGGCGAGCACGTACGCGCCGAACTCCTGCTCGGCGGTCTCGTCCGGCAGGTAACCCGGGGTGCCGCCGTAGTTGCCCCAGCAGGTGTGCACCCAGAACTGCACGCCGGGCACGTCGTCGACGGCCAGGTTGAAGACCTCGACCTGCCAGTCCGACATCTCGTACGGCCACAGGAACTCATCAAGCTGGATGATCTCCGCGCCGGCCTCGGCAAGCTCGAGGAAGTCCTCGTGGTAGGCCCGGGCGATCGCCGTGGCCAGTTCCTTCATGTCCTTGTAGAACAGGTCGTTGGACGCCGCGGCCAGCACGTGGATGCCCTGGTAGGACACCTTGACCGGCTTGCTGGTCGCCTTGCGCACGGCGCGCAGCGTCGGCCCGGCGAACGAGGTGCGGCGGGACACCGCGCCGGTGACGGTCGGGGCGAACAGGGTGGAGTAGATCGGCAGGCCAAGCTGCGGGCCGTCCATCTCATAGCCGCGCATCCGCTCGTAGTAGTGGTACACCACCTGGGCGTACGGGCTGTCGCCGCCGTGCACCCGGCCGTCGGAGATGATGTCGAGGCCGGCCGCCTCCTGGTCGTGCACCACGGCCAGGATCGCGTCCTCGTAGGCCTCCCTGGTCAGCGAGTCGTACACGAGGGTGCCGGCCGGCAGCCTGGAGTGCGCGTAGCCGTCGTACCAGCGCGGGTTCGGGTAGTTCCCGACCATCGTGGTCGGCAGCAGGATCTCGGTGCCGGCAACATCCATCTGTGGCCTCCTTGGCGTTCTGCGCGCCGCTCGGGGTGTAGGGCCACTGTGTGACCGGGGCCACAGCGCGGGCCATGACCTGACCGGACAAGGTGCGGTGGCCCGGGCGGTCCGGCCGGGACAGGTAGTGCCGTCGGGCCAGGACAGGCAGTGCCGGTCCCGGCCCGGCGGCCGGTCAGCGGCCGGTCACGGCTCGGCACGCGGCGGCGATCCGCGCCGCCGAGACGTCGACCTCTGCCTCCAGCGAGGCGGCTACCGGCAGCGGCACGTTCCCGCCGCTGACCCGGCGGATCGGTGCCCGCAGGTCGCCGAACGCCTCCTCGGCGGCGATCGCGGCGATCGCCGCGCCCCAGCCAAGCTGGCCGGGGTTCTCCTCGGCGATCACCAGCCGGCCGGTGCGCCGCACCGACGCCAGCACCGCGGCCGCGTCCAGCGGCACCAGCGTGCGCAGGTCGAGCACCTCGGCCTCGATGCCGTCGGCGGCCAGGTCGTCGGCGGCGGCCAGGGCCAGGCCGACGGTGAGCGCGAGGCTGACGACGGTGACGTCGCGGCCGGGCCGGGCCGTCCTGGCCCGGCCGAGCGGCAGCACGTACTCGCCGTCGGGCACCTCTTCCTTGCGGCCGTACAGCGCCTTGTGCTCAAGCACGATCACCGGGTCGTCGTCCCGGATCGCCCCGGCGATCAGGCCGAGCGCCTCGGCGGGACCGGCGGGGGAGACGATCTTCAGCCCGGGCACGCACATCACCCAGTTCTCGATCGACTGGCCGTGCTGGCTGCCGAAGCCGAGACCGCCGGAGCCGTTGGCGCCGCGCAGCACCAGCGGCATGGCGACCTGCCCGCCGGTCATGTAGCGGACCTTGGCGATCTCGTTGACGACCTGGTCCCAGCAGGTCGCGTAGAAGTCGGAGAACATGAT
>JAJYTW010000150.1 GCA_021792855.1 Actinomycetes bacterium | reverse complement strand
ACGGTGAGCCGGTGCTGCTGATGCACGGCGAGCCAAGCTGGTCGTTTCTGTACCGCACGCTGCTCCCGGTGCTGGCCGACGCCGGCCTGCGCGCGATCGCACCGGACCTGATCGGGTTCGGCCGGTCCGACAAGCCCGCCGAGATCGCCGACCACAGCTACGCCAGGCACGTCGAGTGGACCGGCAGGCTGGTGTTCGACGCGCTCGACCTGCACGGCGCGACCCTGGTCGGCCAGGACTGGGGCGGCCTGATCGGGCTGCGCCTGGTCGCCGAGCGGCCGGACCGGTTCGCCCGGGTGGTCGCGGCGAACACCGGCCTGCCGACCGGGGACCACCCGATGCCGGACGTCTGGCTGCGGTTCAGGGACGTGGTCGCGACCGCGCCGGAACTGAGCATCTCCCGGCTGGTCGCGGCCGGCTGCCGGCACCCGCTGCCGCCCGAGGTGCTGGCCGGCTACGACGCGCCGTTCCCGGACGCCGAGTACATCGCCGGGCCGCGGGCGATGCCCGGCCTAGTGCCGAACCGGCCGGACGACCCGGCCTCGGACGCCAACCGGGCCGCCTGGCAGCGGCTGACCAGCTGGGAAAAGCCATTCCTGGTCGCGTTCAGCGACTCCGACCCGATCACCGGCGCGATGGCGCCGATCCTGAAGCGGGCCATCCCGGGCGCCGCGGGCCTGGACCACCCGGTGCTGACCGGCGCCGGGCACTTCCTCCAGGAGGACGCGGGCGACCGGCTGGCCGCCGAGATCGTGGCGTTCATCGCCGCCCACCCGGCTAGCTAGCCGGGCAGCTGGCCAGCGCTGTAGATCGCCGAGACGCTGGTGTTGCCGAGCGCGGTTATCTGGCCGACCCTGGACAACTGGCCGTCCACGTAGGCGTTCAGGAACGCGACCGTGACCCTGGCCACGACCGGCTCCGGCTCGGCCGTGCCCTCGTACGGGCTGAAGTGGGTAGCCCCGGGCAGGTTCAGGTAGTAACGCACGCCCGCGGCATCGCCCTGGTAAAGCTGGAGGCTCGCCGACGGCGGATTCCAGGTGTCATTGGTGCCCTGCACGAACAGCATCGGCGGCGCGCTGCCGGTGAAGTACTGGCCGCCGAATCCGTATTCGCCGCCGGACAGGATCAGCGCCGCCTTGAGCTGATAGTCGCGGCAGCAGGTGTTGGCCGCCATCGCGGCGGCGACATCGGCGCCGTCGGAGTGCCCGGCGACCGCGACCGCGTTCGGGTCGATCATTCCGGACAGCGCCTTGCCCTTCTCCTGGCTGATCGCCAGCATCCGGGTGATCACGGTGGCTACATCGGCTGGCTCGTTGACCATGTCCGCCTCATGCGGCGGCTGCACGTGGCAGTTGGTCTCGGGGAACTGCACGGCGGCCACCACGTACCCGGCACTGGCCCAGGAGTTCAGCAGCGGCGCGTAGAACGAGCGGCATTGCTGGTACCCCGGGGCGAACACCACCAGCGGGAACGGGCCACGGGAATACTGGCCGGCGGCGACCTGGCTCTGCGGCACGATCGGGTAGTAGACCAGCGTCGGCAGATACCGCGGGCCGAGGCTGGGGATGGACCGGTCCACGAAGTTGATCGACCGGGTGGCCACCTGGTACCGGCCGATCGCGCCGACCGGCGGCTGCTTCGGCTTAGGCCGCGGCTTGGGGCTGTGTGGCTTGTTCTTGACGGCGGTCGGCACCGTCGGCGGGCCGGACGGGCCGGACGATGTCGGTGACCTGCCGATGATCAGGAGCGCGGCGATCGACACCACGGCGACGACAGCCGCTCCGGACAATGTCATCACCACGCGCGCGCGCTGCCGCCGTCGGGCGGCCGCGCGCTGTCGCGAATCCATGTATGTGCCCGGGTACACCGTCAAAGGCTACCGCCTGCATCGGCCGTGCCGTGCCAGCCCGCCCGCCACTTCTTAACCGGTTCTGAACGTCCCCATCACCCGGGCATGACAGATTCGTTGCTAGCCTTGGCCGGTGACTGATTCCGAGCTGACAAGCTTCGATGCGGCCGATCACAACGCCGCGAGCGGCAGTGATTCGCAATTCGCCGCGACTGCCCGAACCCAGGTCGCCGGAATTGATTCCGGCAGCAGGCTCGCCCGTCTCGCCACCAGCACGACGGTCCGGCGGCAGCGCCGGGTCTGGTCTACCAGGGTCAATAGCTGGGACCACCACACCCCGGCCGGGCTGGAGAAGGTGACCGCGGCGGTCCTCGCCGCCGTCACCGCCGGGCCCGGTGACAAGGTGCTCGACCTGGGCTGCGGCACCGGCCAGCTGAGCCTGCCGCTCGCCGAGCGGGGCGCCAGCGTGCTCGCGATCGACGTCAGCGCCGGCATGATCGAGCGCCTGGCCGAGAAGGCGAAGGAGCGCTCGCTGCCCAACCTGGAGGGCCTGGCCACACCGGTCGAGGACCTTTCCCTGCCCGAGGGCAGCATCGATCTGATCGTCACCAGTTACGCGCTGCACCATCTGCGCGACCCCGACAAGGCCCGGCTGGTCTCGACCGCCTACACCTGGCTGCGCCCGGGCGGCACGCTGGTGGTCGCGGACATGATGTTCGGCCGCGGCGGCACCAGCCAGGACCGCGCGATCATCAAGTCGAAGGTCAGCGCGCTGGCCAAGCGGGGCATCGGCGGCTGGTGGCGGATCGCCAAGAACAGCTACCGGTACCTGGTCCGGGTGCAGGAGCGCCCGGTCTCGATCAGCGCCTGGACCTCGATGTTCGGCAAGGCGGGGTTCACCGACATCACGGCATCCTCGATCGTCGCCGAGGCCGGCCTGGTTTCCGGCCGGAAGCCGGAGACGGGCCGCTAGGCACCGCGCTCGCAGGCACCGCGCTCGCAGGCACCACGCTCGCAGCGCCCCGGCCCGGGGCTAGAGGCCATGGGCCGGAGCGGGTCCGCCGGGCTCAGACCAGCCCGATGGCGGCCGGTGCGCCGTACTGCCTGAGCACCTCGGGGACGGCCACCTTGCCGCCCTCGTCCTGGAAGTTCTCCATGACCGACAGCAGCGCCCGCGCGGTCGCGCCGGTGCCGTTCAGGGTGTGCACGAACTCAAGCTGGCCGTCCCGGCGGAACTTGATGTTCAGGCGGCGCGCCTGGTAGTCGGTCGTGTTCGAGCACGAGGTGATCTCCCGATATCGCTGCTGGGTCGGGAACCACGCCTCGATGTCGTACTTCTTCGCCGCCGGTGCGCCGAGGTCGCCCACCGCGATGTTCATCACCCGGTACGGCAGGCCAAGCTCGCGGGCGATCTCCTCCTCGTGCGCGAGCAGTTCCTCGTGGATCTCGCGGGACTGCTCGGGCAGGCAGTACACGTACATCTCGACCTTGTCGAACTGGTGCACCCGGAACATCCCGCGGGTGTCCTTGCCCGCGGCGCCGGCCTCCCGGCGGAAGTTCGTGGTGAAGCCGACGTACCTGGCCGGAAGTTCGTCCTCCTCCAGACGCTCCTCGGCGTGGATGCCGGCCAGCGCGACCTCGGAGGTCCCGGTGAGGTAGAGGTCGTCCTTTTCGAGCCAGTACAGGTTGGATTCCTCGGTCGGCAGGAATCCGGTGCCGTACATGGCCTGCTCGCCGACCAGGATCGGCGGCAGCACCGGCAGGAACCCCTTGCCCCGGAGCTTGTGGATCACGTACTGGTACAGCGCCATCTCGGTGACCGCCACGTCCCCGATCCGGTAGGCGAACCTGGATCCGGACAGCCGCGCGCCCCGGGCCATGTCGATCCAGCCACGCGGCGAGCCTAGTTCGAGGTGGTCCCTCGGCGTGAACCCGAACACCGGCGGCTCGCCCCAGGTCCGGACGACCTCGGCGTCCTCCTCGTCCATGCCGTCCGCGGCGGTCGGGTCCGGCAGGTTGGGGATCCTGCGCAGCAGTTCGTCGCGATACCGCGCTGCCTCAGCGAGTTCGGCCGCGGCGACCTCGATCTTCGCCGACAGGTCCTTGAGCCTGACAAGCTCCTCCGGACTCGGCTTGCCCTTGGACGCGCGCTTCTGCTCGGCGCGCAGCGACTCGGCATGCTCGGTGTGCTCGCGCCAGCTAGCGTCCGCCGCCAGCAGTGCGTCGAAATCCTCGGCCGCGCCGCGCCGCGCCAGCGCGGCCCGGTATCCGTCCGGATCCTGTCGTGCCGCTCTCAGATCGATCATTTTCGCGATTCTAGCGGCGCGGCCGCCGCCGGGTCGCGGTGATTGCCAGGCGCTCCGAACCGGCTGGCCGGGCGTTTCCGGCGGCCCGGCCGATCAGGTCGCCAGCCCGGAATCGGCCACCGGCACCGCGGGTTCTGGCCGCGGCTCCCCGGTGGCCCGCCGGCCGGTCCTGGTCGCCAGCACCGAGCCGGCCAGGATCGCGGCGAACGCGGCGATCATGGCCGGCGTGACCCGCTCACCGAGCACGGCCACGCCGAGCGAGACCGCGATCGCCGGGTTGATGTAGGTGATCACGGTGGCCCGGGCCGCTCCGGCCTCGGCGATCAGCCGGAAGAAGATCCCGAACGCGGCGGCGGTGCAGATCACCGCGAGACCGGCCACCGCCAGCAGCACCCGCGCCGACGGGACCGCCGCCGGCCAGTCCAGCGCCGCGAACGGGGCGTAGACCACCGAGGCAAGGCCGAGCGCGGCGACCGTCATCGGGACCGGCGGCACGTCATTGAGCTTGTGATTGGCGATCAGCGGTCCGATCGCGTAGCAGAGCGCCACGAACAGCACCTCAAGCACCGCCCGGGCGACGCCCCCGCCCGCCGAGCCGAACAGGCTCGGACCGGCCAGCAGCGCGACCCCGGCCAGGCCGATCAGCAGGCCGAGCCACCGGATCGGGCTCAGCCGCTCACCCCGCCCGCTGAGCAGCGACAGCAGCGCCACGATGATCGGGACCGAGGCGACCAGCAGGCCGCTCAGCGAACTGCTGATCGACCGCTCGGCCTCGGACAGCACGAACCACGGGATGATGATCTCCACCGCGGCGAACATCAGCAGCCACGGCCAGACCGGCCGGAGCGCGGCGAACCGCCGGCCGCGCAGCGCGATCGGCAGCAGCAGCAGCGCGCCGATGCCGACCCTGGCAAGCACCAGCACCGGCACCGGGATCGCGGTCACCGCGATCTTGATCAGCAGGTACGGCAACCCCCAGATCACGCTCATCGCCGCGAACATGATCCAGCCACGTCGGCTCACCGCAACACTCCCTCCAGCCTGCAACCCTACGACCCGCCAGCCCGGACCATGCCGGTGACGGCGGCGCGGACAGCCCGAGGCACCGCCCGGTGTCATCACGCGCCCAGCCAGCATCGGTGCTGCGGTCGGCCGGGGTCTAGCGAGAATGCGACGTCGCGACAGCGAATCCGGTCACGGCGCAGCCGCCGTCCCGGACCGAATACGCTCGCAAAGTAAGGTCGGATTCTCCGGCCCGAGCACTCGCGACCCGATCGACCCGACCAGCCGGAGCCACTCGTGCACAGCAGTCCCGCGGCCGCCGAGCCCGACCGGGCTGGCGCGTCCGAGCCTAGCGCTGGCCCCGGACTTGTCTCGTCTGGTCAGGCCGCCGACGCGGCGCCATCTTCCGACGCCGCCAGGCGGGACGCTGGCCGCCGTGGCGGCGGCTGGGCCGGGCTGCCGTTCTGGGGCTCGGTGCCGGTCGCCGTGCTGGCCGGGCTGACGCTGACGGCCGCGTTCCCGCCGGTCGGCATCTGGCCGCTCGCGATGATCGGCCCGGCGATCTTCGTGGTCGCGATCTGGGGTCGCGGCCGCCGGGCCACCCTGCTGCTTGGCGTGCTGTGCGGGGCCGCGTTCTATGTGCCGCTGCTCGCCTGGCTGGTCAACATCGCCTGGTATGCCTGGCTCGCCCTCGCGGTCGCCGAGTCGCTGATCTTCGGCGTGCTGGCGCTGCTGCTGCGCCCGCTGCTCCGGTTGCGTGCCTGGCCGCTGGCAGTGGCCGGCTGGTGGGTCACCCAGGAGGCGGTGCACGACCGGTGGCCGTGGGGCGGCTTCCCGTGGGGCCGCCTGGCGATGAGCCAGCCGAACGGGCCGACGGCCGGCTGGTCGGCGATCGTCGGCCTGCCCGCGCTGACCTTCCTGCTCGCCCTCGTCGGCGGCTGCCTGGCGTACCTGGCGGTCACCGTGCTCAGCCGACCCGACCGGCGCCGTGCGCTCGGCGCCGCCACGGCTGCCGTGCTGGCCGCCGGACTCGCCCTGGCCGGCAACCTGGCCTGGCGGTGGACCCCGGGACCAGGCCCGACCGCGATCGTCGCCACGATCCAGGGCAACGTGCCGCACACCCGCTCGCTGCCCAACCTGCTGCGCGCCACCACGGTCACCCAGAACCACGCGGACGCCACGTTCGCGCTGGCCGCCCGGGTGCACGCGGGCAAGCTTCCGGCGCCCGACGTGGTGATCTGGCCGGAGAACTCGACCGACATCGATCCCCGGTACTCGCCGATCACCTATCAGACGATCGCCGCCGCCGTGGCGGTCATCAACCGGCCGGTTCTCGTTGGCGCCGTACTGCAGAACCCGATCAGGAACGCCGGCCAGCTATGGCTGCCCGGCCGCGGCCCGACCCAGGTCTACATCAAGCGGCGGCTGGTGCCGTTCGGCGAATACATCCCGATGCGCGGCCTGCTCGAGACCTTCACCTCACTGCCCAAGCTGCAGCCGCACAACTTCACTCCCGGGCACCGGGCGGTCGTCTTCCGGATCGGAAAGATCCGGCTCGGCGACGTGATCTGCTACGAGGTCGGGTTCGACAACCTGGTCCGCTCCGAGGTCACCGCGGGCGCCAACCTGCTCGCGGTGCAGACCAACGACGCGGGCTACGAACTCGACTGGCAGACCGGCGAGACACTGCAGCAGCTTGCGATGTCCCGAATGGACGCGATCTCCACCGGACGGGCCGTCGCCGTCGCCTCCACCACCGGGATCAGCGCGATCATCGACCCGAACGGCCGGGTGCTCGTGCACAGCCGGATCTGGCAGCGGGCCGAGCTTGAGGCGCGGGTACCGCTGGTCTCCGCGCTGACCCCGGCCGACCGGATCGGCGACCTGCCCGAGCAGGTGATCGTCGCCGCCACGCTGCTCGCGCTGCTCTGGTCCGTCGCTGCCGGGTGGCGGGCACGCCGGTCCAGGCGGGCGCAGACCGGCTCCGACAGCTAGGACTGCCCGCCGCCCGGCGTGCCGGGACCCGCCAGACCGGCCGACCCGCGGGAACGCCCAGCGCATCCCCGCGCGGCGTGCCGGGACCCGCCAGACCGGCCGGACGCACAATGGTCGGGTGGGCTTCTGGCGTGGCTTCACCCGGCCGGCCCGGTACGCCGCGCTGGTCGCCGGGGCGGTGCCGGTGCTCGCCTTTCCCGCGCCCAACCTGGAGTTTGTTGCCTGGGTCGGCCTGGTGCCCGGCCTGCTCGTGCTGCGGCACGCGCCCACCGGCCGGGAGGCCGCCGCCCGCGGCTGGTGGCTCGGCGCCGGCTACCTGATCTTCGCGCTGTACTGGCTGATCCCCAACGTCGGCCCCGGCCTGCTGCTGATCGCCATCGTCATGGGCGCGCCCTGGGCCGTCTTCGGGTACGCGGCGTGGCGCCTGCTCGCCCCGCCCGGGCCGGCCATCGGTCGTGCGCTGGCCGCGGTCGTGGTGCTGCCGGCCATCTGGGTCACGATCGAGTGGATCAGGTCCTGGCAGGCCCTCGGCGGCCCGTGGGCGGTGCTCGGCGCGACGCAGTGGCGGCATCCGGTCGTCCTGGCCCTCGCGGCGGTCGGCGGGATCTGGCTGATCAGCTTCGTCGTGGTCGCCGCGAACGCGGCGATCGCGGTCGCGCTGACCGCCGCCGGCCCGGCCCGGCCAGCGGGCGCGGTAAGCCCGGCCCGGCTCGCGGGCGCTGTCGGCGCCGGCCTGGCTGTCGCGGCCGGCCCCGTCGCGTTCGCGCTCACCGCCGCGCAGGCCGCCGCCCCGGCAGCCGGGCACGTCCGGCTGGCCCTGGTCCAGCCCGGCATCGTGTCCGACCTGAACCGCCGGATCGCCGAGGAGATCCGGCTGACCAGGCGGGCCCGCGGCGCCGACCTGATCGTCTGGGGAGAGAGCAGCGTGACCTACGACCTGCGCTACGACCCGGCACTGCTCCGCAGGCTGCGGGCACTGTCGGCGCGCGCCCAGTTGCTGGTGAACCAGGACTCCATCGGGCCGCGCGGGCACACCAAGGACGCGATCCTGATCGGGCCAGGCGGGATCGAGGGCAGGTACGTCAAGACCAGGCTGGTGCCGTTCGGCGAGTACATACCGTTCCGGCCGGTGCTTGGCTGGCTCGCCGACATCAGCCGGGCCGCGCCGGTCAACATGGTGCCAGGAACCGGCGCGCATGTGCTGCACGCCGTCCTGCCGGACGGCCGGAGGCTGACCTTCGGGATCCTGATCTGCTTCGAATCCACCTTCCCAGACATGTCGCGGGCGGACACCCGGCAGGGTGCCCAGTTCATCATCTACCAGACCTCGGACACCACCTTCCAGCAAAGCTGGGCGCCCGAGCAGCACGCCTCGCTCGGCGCGCTGCGGGCCGCCGAGACCGGCAGGCCGGTCGTGCAGGCCGCGCTGACCGGCGACTCAGCCGCGTTCGACAACCGCGGCCGGGTGCTCGCCTGGATGAGCACGTCGGACCGGGGCGTGCTGGCGGTTCGCCTGGCCCTGCCACCGCGGTCGGCGCTAACCCCGTTCGACCGGTTCGGCGACTACGTGCCCTGGATCTCGGTGGCCGTGACCGCGATCGCGCTTCTCAGCTGGGCCAATCTCGCCGGCGTGTTCCGCCGTTTCCGCCGCGCATAACCGATTCACCGGCCGGAAGGCGTCCATCGACTCCGGTAAATCCGGATTAGCCATGCCCGGGCCGCGGGCATACTGGGAAGACACCAGGCTGCCGCGCGGATGCCGTGACTTTGGAACCTGGCCGCGCCGACGAGCGAATCCCCGGGCCCGCGTGACGGCCTCGACGATCAGCGGAAAGACGCCTGATCGATGATCGGGCGAATCTGGCGGGAGGACACCGTGCCGCAGAGGAACAGCCGACCTGGTCGGCGAGCGCTGCCGATCGTGATGATCGCCGCAGCGGGACTGCTAGTCGCGGCCTGCCACTCATCCAGCCAGTACGGCACCGCCGGGAGCACGACCAGCAAGAACAAGAACTCATCCGGCTCCGGCGGGCAGGCGCAGCAGGTCCACCTGGCGATCTCACCGGCCGCGGGCAGTCGGTCCGCGGACCCGGCCAAGGGCATCACGGTCACCGCGACCGACGGGAAGATCTCGTCGGTCCGCGTCGCCGGAGCGCAGGTGACCGGGACGCTGAGCAAGTCCGGCACCTCGTGGCACAGCGACTGGACGCTGCCGGTCGGCAAGAGGCTCACCGTCACCGCCACCGGGACCGGCCGGTCCGGGCGCACCGTCACCGCCGTCAGTTCGTTCCGCACCCTGACCCCGGCGCAGACCTTCACCACCATGATCTTCGAGGGCTACCAGCAGACCTACGGGGTCGGCATGCCGATCATGCTCAGCTTCAACCGGCCCATCGTGAACCGCGCGGCCGTCGAGCGCGCGATGACCATCAAGACCTCCAAGCCGGTGGTCGGCGCCTGGTACTGGGACGGTGCCAAGACGCTGGTGTTCCGGCCGCGGACCTACTGGCCGGCGCACACGACCGTGAGCTTCATCGGTCATCTGAACGGTCTCGAGGAGGCGCCCGGCGTCTACGGGACCTACACGCTCACCCAGACCTTCAAGATCGGGCAATCGCTGATCGTGGTCGCGAGCACCAAGACCCACCACCTGAAGCTGTACCGGAGCGGCAGGCAGATCGCCTACTGGCCGATCAGCACCGGCCGACCCGGCGACGACACGCCGAACGGAACGTACCTGACCATCGACAAGCACAACCCAGAGCTCATGGTCGGGCCTGGCTACCGGCTTGAGGTGCCCTGGTCGGTACGGTTCACCTGGACCGGGGACTACCTGCACGACGCGTACTGGTCGGTCAGCGAGCAGGGGTACATCAACGTCAGCCACGGCTGCGTCAACATGCGACCCGCGGACGCCAAGTACTACTACCAGATGGCCGTGCCCGGCGACCCGGTCACGGTCGTCGGCAGCCCGCTGGCCGGGACCTGGGACAACGGCTGGACCGAATGGTTCCTCAGCTGGCCGCAGTTGCTCAAGGGCTCGGCGCTGCACATGGCCGTGCAGGCCGGCCCGAACGGCAGCCAGTTCGTCAACCCGGCCACGCTGACCGCGGCCACCGCGACCGCGCCGCTCGGGACGTCCCGCCCGGGCAACTCCCGGGCCGGCTGACCCGCGGTCCAGGCAGCCGCCAGACCGGGCGACCCGCCACCTACCACCCGTTAGGC
>JAJYTW010000149.1 GCA_021792855.1 Actinomycetes bacterium | reverse complement strand
CTACTTTCCCGGTGCCGGGGAGGTAGTCCGCTAACTGCTGCGCAGACGCGAGCGACGTACCTGCAAGCCCCCGGCCGATCCGGCCGGGGGCTTTCGTCATGAAGGGGCAAGGACAGCGAGATGGTGATCGTGATGGCGCCAGGGGCCACCCAGGCAGATATCGATTCGGTGGTAGATACGGTCCGGTCGGCGGGCGGCGAGGCGTTCGTGAGCCGGGGCGTGTCGCGCACCATCGTCGGCCTGGTCGGCGATGTGGACCGGTTCAGTGCGCTGAACCTGCGCAGCCGCAGCGGGGTCAGCGACGTGGTCCGGATCTCGGTCCCGTACAAGCTGGTCAGCCGCGAGCACCACCGGGAGCGGTCCCAGGTACTGGTCGGCGGCGTCCCGGTGGGCGGATCCGCCGTCACGCTGATCGCCGGGCCGTGCAGCGTCGAGACCCCGGAGCAGACCCTGGCCGCCGCCCGGATGGCCAGGGCGGCCGGCGCGTCCATCCTGCGCGGCGGCGCGTTCAAGCCCCGGACGTCCCCGTACGCGTTCCAGGGCCTCGGCGAGGCCGGGCTGAAGATCCTTGCCGACGTCCGCCAGGAGGTCGGGCTTCCCGTGGTCACCGAGGTGGTCGATCCGGCCAGCGTCGACCTGGTCGCCTCCTACGCCGACATGCTCCAGGTCGGGACCAGGAACATGCAGAACTTCGCCCTGCTCCAGGCGGTCGGCTCGGCGGGCAAGCCGGTGCTGCTCAAGCGCGGCATGAACGCGACCATCCAAGAATGGCTGATGGCCGCCGAGTACATCGCCCAACGCGGGAACCTGGATATCGTGCTCTGCGAGCGCGGCATCCGGACCTTCGAGACCGCGACCAGGAACACCCTGGACATCAGCGCCGTCCCGGTCGTGCAGCGACTGTCGCATCTGCCGGTGATCATCGACCCGTCGCATTCCGGCGGTCACCGGGACCTGGTGCTCCCGCTGACCAGGGCGGCCCTCGCGGTCGGCGCGGATGGCGTGATCGTGGACGTGCACCCGGACCCGGCCAGCGCCCTGTGCGATGGCGACCAGGCACTGGCCGGCCGGGACATCGCCGACCTGGCCGACGTCATGACGACCATGCCCGCGATGCTCGGCCGGACCCTGGCACCGGCACCTGAGCAGGCGGCGGCCGGAGTGTGACGAGGCCCGTTTGCTCGTGGCCAGCCGCGTTGTCGGCGGGGGGCCGCACGTATGCCCTTGACAGCAAGCTTATTGATAATCGATATTATTGATTAACGATAACTAGCCGGCGATTGCACGCTGAGGGGCGGAAACCGAGATGTCGACACCCGATCGCAAGCTGACCGAGCCGCTGGCAACCGTGCTCTACGTGTTCGGCGGGCTTGTCCTGGCCCTTGCGGTTGTCACAGCGATCTTCGCGATCGCCGGATCGGGGAGCATCGGCGGTTTCGGGCACGGCCCCGCGCTGGTCTGCGTCACCCAGCCACGCACCGGTTACTCGGGCGACAACTGGGCCGCGCAACTGCACATCGCGGCTCGACCCGGCACGTCGATCAGCGTCAACGGCACGCTCCAGGCCTGCGCGAGCCATCCGAGCATGTACCAGCGTGCCCTATACACGCTGACCGAACTGCCCGGATGGCTGCTCTGGGCCGGCATTCTGCTGCTGCTGTGGTGGCTGGTCAGGACAGCCAGCCGCACCGGGCCGTTCACGCTGCCAGTCGGCGCGGGCATGCGCAGGCTCGGCTGGCTCATCATCATCGGCAGCCTGGCAGCCGCGTCGGCGCAGGGCGCAGCCGTCGATGCCCTGCTCAACACGTTGCTCCGGGCGCAGAATGCCTTTGGCGACGTCATTCCGAACTTCCTGACCGTCCTGCCGGTGCCGCTGCTGGCCGGAGCGGCGCTACTGACCTTCGCCCGGATCATCCATCGCGGCGCCGCGATCGATGAAGAGATCCGGGCGACGGTGTGACCATGCGCGTCGACGCCGCGGATGCCAATACCAATGAGGACCCGGACGAGGCGGCCACGATTCAGGTGCGACTCGACGACCTCCTAGCCGAGCGCGGCATGACGCTGACCGAACTGGCTAACCGGGTCGGGATCACGATCGTCAACTTGTCGATCCTGAAGAACGGGCGCGCCCGGGCGATCCGGTTCAGCACGCTGGCCGCACTGTGCGAGGCGCTGCGCTGCCAGCCCGGCGACCTGCTCACCTACCGGCACGACTGACCTCGCCGGGCGATCTCCGGTACCGGATCGACCCGATTGGATCACCATTTCCAGTCATTTCGGAATGGAACGGCACCCGGTGGTACGTCGCCAGGCGCTGGCCGGAGAACAAGGGCCTGCCATTGCAACTGACCGGTGTGACCGATCGTCCGCTACACCGGAACCCGGCACCGGTCAGCACGCCCGCGCTGGCCAAGCTGCAGTTCAACGGGATCGACGCGCTCGCCGCGGGCAACGTGTGGGCCTCGGCGACGCTGCAGACCAACTGCAAGAAGGATTACCTGGTGCACCTGGGCAACGGGCGGTGGAGCCGGGTCAGCCTCGGCAGCAACGCGCTCCCGGCCGGGATTACCCGGGTTCCGGGCACCGCCGCGCTGTGGGCCGCCGGGATGTCCGGCGGCAAGGCGACGATCTGGGGCCTCGGCCGGGTCGGCTAGCGCCCTTCGGCATGTCCGGGGCAGGTCCGGGGCACCCGGCCCGTCCCGGCCAGTCCCGGCCCGGGGCCGCGGGGTATGGCAGGGTGACAGGATGACCAACGCGGCAACCGAGCACATTAAGGTCCGGCCGGCCGCCGGGGAGACGGACCTGGCGGCGATCATCCGGATCGCGCGGGCCACCGAGCAGGAGGAAGACTTCGAGGCGGTCTTCCCGGCCTACCTGCGGCACCTGGCGGATCACGGCAGGCTGGTGGTGGCCGAGCGGTCCGCGGCGGTGGCCGGCTACGGCGCGACGCTGCGGATCGGCGCCGGGCCCGACGAGATCTGCATGCTGACCGACCTGTTCGTCGATCCGCGCGCCCACGGCGCGGGTGTCGGACAGGCCGTGCTGTCCGAGCTATGGCAGGACCAGTCCCGGCGAATCACGTTCGCCAGCCTGCACGCGCACGCCCTGCCGCTGTACACCAGGTTCGGCCTGGACGCCTGGTGGCCGCTGCTCTACGTCGGCGGCGACGTCCGGGCGGTGCGGAAGCCGGATGGCTGGTCGGTCGAGGCAGCCGGGGCGGACCGGGTGGCCGCGCTCGAGCTGTCCTGGACCGGGTTCGACCGGTCCGCCGAGCACCGGTTCTGGTCGGCCTGGCCGGCCGGCACGGGGGTGGTGGCGAGCCTGGACGGGCAGCCGGTCGCCGCAGGCTCGGTCGGCGGGGCGCCGATCGAGTACGGCATCTGCCATCTGGCGATCGCGCCCGATCCGGACCCGGCAGCGGACCGGGACCGGGTCAGGGACGCCGTTCTCGCCGTGCTGTCCTGGCTTCAGCCGGCCGATGGCCGGGCCAGGGCCTGCCTGCCGGCGCCGCATCCGGCGACCCGGGCGCTGCTCACGGCCGGCTGGCGGGTATCGGAGTTCGACCTGCACATGTCCACCGAGTTCGGGCTGCTCGACGCCCGGCGCGCGGTGCTGTCACCCGGTCTGGCCTAGCCCGCCGGGCCCGGTGGTCGGTCCCGGCGGTCAGGTCGCCGAGCCGAGTTCCTCGGCGAGCGCCTCGCCCTCGGCCGCCTGCTCCGCGTACCCGGCGGCCTCGGCGGCCTGGTTCCGCTCGGCGGCGGCGAGCAGTCGGTGCGCCGTGGCGAGCACCACGATCGCCAGCGCCACACTGGCCGCCCCGACGAAGAACGGCACGTGCGGGCCCCAGCGCTGGGCCATCCGGCCGGCGAAGTAAGGGGCGAGTCCGCCGCCGATGAACCTGATGAACCCGTAGGCCGCCGAGGCCACGCTGCGCTCGACCGGCGCCACCGTCATCACCGCCTGGGTGGTGATGGTGTTGTTGACCCCGATGAAGATGCCGGTCAGGATGACCGCCGTGATCAGCACCGCCTGGTCGGTCACGAAGATCGCGATCACCGCGATGTCGATCGCGAACAGCGCCAGGTTGGCGTACAGGGTCGGCGCGATCCCGAACCTGGCCTGCAGCCTCGGCGCGCCGAACACGGCGAAGATGGCGACCAGCACGCCCCAGCCGGTGAAGGCGATCCCGAGCAGGTGGGTGTCCAGCCGCATCGGGAACGGCGCGTACCCGAGCACGGTGAAGAAGCCCCAGTTGTAGAGCAGCGCGGTCAGTCCCATGGTGAGCAGGCCGCGGTGGCGCAGGGCCCGGAGCGGGTCGCTGAGCGGCTGCTTGCGAGCGGGCGGCGGGGTCTTCTCCACCAGGACCAGCGTCGCGGTCAGCGAGATAGCCATCAGCACGGTCACCCCGAAGAACGGGCCGCGCCAGCTAATCCCGCCGAGGATCGAGCCGAGCAGCGGACCAGTGGCGATCCCGACCCCCAGCGCGGTCTCGTACAGCACGATCGCCCCGGCGAACCCGCCGCTGGCCGAGCCCACGATCACGGCCAGGCTGGTCGCGATGAACAGCGCATTGCCCAGGCCCCAGCCCGCGCGAAAGCCGACGATCTCGCCGATCGAGTGCGACGACCCCGCCAGGGCGCTGAACACCACGATCAGGATCAGGCCGGCCACCAGGGTCCGCTTGGCGCCGATCCGGCTGCTCACCCAGCCGGTGACCAGCATGGCCACCGCGGTGACCACCAGGTAACTGGTAAACAGCAACTCCACCTGCGCCGGGGTCGCGTGCAACTGACCGGCCAGCGACGGCAGGATCGGGTCGACCAGGCCGATACCCATGAACGACACGACGCAGGCGAGCGCGACCGCCCACACCGCTCTGGGCTGCCGGAACGGACTGGCGGGCGCGCCGTGCCCGTGCGCCCCGGGACGGCTGCCGCCGCCCGCCCCGCCGGTCTCGGTCGCCGCCCGGCCGCCATCCGGCGGCACGGCACTGTTCACGGCCATCAGACCTCCTCGCTCCCAGCCCCGCCCGCCAGCCGGTTCCGCAGTGCGGGCAGCACGGCGGTCAGGGCGCCGGCCAGCGCACTCGCATCGGCGTCCGGCAGGTCCGCGAGCAGCCGGGCGATCCGCTCGGTATTCCGCCGCCGCCGATCGGCCAGCGCCCGCGCGCCAGCGGTGGTCAGGCTCACCAGCGCGACCCGGCCATCGGCGGGGTCGGAGGTCCGGCGCACCAGGCCGCACTGCTCCAGCCGGTGCACAAGCTGGGTCATCGACGGCTGCGACACGCCCTCGGCGGTGGCCAGGACGGTGATCCGCTGGGTCCCGGACCGCTCAAGCGACCCGAGCGCGGCCACCGCGGTCAGGCTCAGCTGCTCCCGCTCCCCGGCCGCGTCCCGGACCACCAGCGTGACGAGTTCGAGCAGGTCCGCGGCCGCGCTGGTGAGGTCCACGAGGCATTTATATAACATGCCTATGTATCTGGCCAGCCGGACCCCGACGACGAGGGCCTTAGCCGAAGAAGACCTCGGCCTCGGCGTACCGCTCCGGCGGCACCACCTTGAGCTCGCGAGTCGCCTCGGCCAGCGGGACCCGCACGATGCTGGTGCCACGCAGGGCCACCATGGTCCCGAACGCGCCGTCGTGGACGGCCCGGATCGCGTGCACGCCGAACCTGGTGGCGAGCACCCGGTCGAACGCCGTCGGAGTGCCGCCGCGCTGGATGTGCCCGAGCACGGCCGCCCGCGCCTCCTTGCCGGTGCGCCGCTCGATCTCCTCCGCGAGCAACTGGCCCACGCCGCCTAGCCGGACGTGACCGAACGCGTCTAGCTCAGCGTCGGCCACCGGCGTGTCGACGGTCTTCGGATGCGCCCCCTCGGCGACCACGACGATCGGCGCGTACCTGGTCTCGAACCGCTTCTGGACGTAGTCGCAGACCTGGTCGATGTCGAATGGCTGCTCGGGAATCAGGATCACGTTAGCGCCGCCGGCCAATCCCGCATGCAGCGCGATCCAGCCCGCATGCCGTCCCATGACCTCGACGATCAGCGCCCGGTGATGGCTCTCCGCCGTGGTGTGCAGCCGGTCGATCGCCTCCATCGCGATGTTGACCGCGGTGTCGAAGCCGAATGTGTAATCGGTGGCGCCGAGATCGTTGTCGATGGTCTTCGGGACGCCGACTACCTTCACTCCGGTCTGGCTGAGCCGCTCGGCCACGCCGAGCGTGTCCTCGCCGCCGATCGCGATCAGAGCGTCGACCTCGAGCTTGGCCAGATTGTCGGCGATGCGCTCGATGCCGGACCGGCCGCCCTCAGCAGCCGAGTCGGCCAGCGGGTTGGTCCGCGATGAGCCGAGAATCGTGCCGCCCATCGGCAGGATGCCGCGCACGGCAGGGACGTCGAGCGGCTGGGTGTCGGCCTCCAGCGGGCCGCGCCAGCCGTCCCGGAAGCCGACGAACTCGCAGCCATGATCGAGCACCCCGGTCCGCACGACGGCCCGGATGACCGCGTTCAGGCCCGGGCAGTCCCCGCCGCCGGTGAGAACTCCGACTCGCATCTCGCTCCCTTCTCAGGCAATCCCCGCCACGGCATTCGCCCGCCACGGCACCCGCCCGCCACACTAGTCCCCATGAGCGTTCTCGCGATCGATGCGGGCACCACCGGTGTCACCGCGCTCGTGGTCGCCGCCGACGGCAGCGTTGCCCGGCGGGGCTACGCCGAGTTCAGCCAGTACTTCCCCGAGCCCGGCTGGGTGGAGCACAGGCCAGATGAAATCTGGCAGGCCACCCTGACGGCCTGCGCCGAGGCGCTCGCCGGGGCGGACGCCGATCCGGTCAGCTGCGTGGGCATCACGAACCAGCGGGAGACCGCTGTGCTCTGGGACCGGTCGACGCTGGCCGCGCCGCGCCGGGCCATCGTCTGGCAGGACCGGCGAACCGCCGGCCTGTGCGCCCAGCTGAACGAGGCCGGCCACGGCGCGCGCGTCCGCGATCTGACCGGCCTGCGGATCGACCCGTACTTCACCGCGACCAAGCTCAGCTGGCTGGCGGCCCACGATCTCGGGGTCTGGGCCGGGGTAGCCGATGGCTCCGTCGCGATCGGCACCGTCGACTCCTACCTGATCGCCCGG
Source organism: Actinomycetes bacterium (assembly GCA_021792855.1). Taxonomy (GTDB): domain Bacteria; phylum Actinomycetota; class Actinomycetes; order Streptosporangiales; family Streptosporangiaceae; genus Chersky-822. The sequence goes on along the minus strand of JAJYTW010000149.1, from coordinate 3,328 downwards.
CTGACCGGCGGGCGCAGGCATGTGACCGACGCGTCCAACGCCTCGCGCACGCTGCTGTTCGACATCGCGGCCGGCCAGTGGTCGGCGGAACTGTGCGAGCTGTTCGGCGTGCCACCGCATGCGCTGCCCGAGGTCACCGCGTCGACCGGGGAGATCGGGCGCACCGATCCTGACGCCTTCCTCGGGTTGTCGGTGCCGATCGCCGGGGTGGCCGGCGACCAGCAGGCGGCCCTGTTCGGGCAGGCCTGCTACTCCCCCGGCGCGTCCAAGTGCACCTACGGGACCGGCTCGTTCGTGCTGGCGAACACCGGGCCAGCGATCGTGCGGTCCGCGGCCGGGCTGCTGTCCACGATCGCCTGGATGGACGACAGCGGCGCCATCACCTATGCGCTCGAGGGCTCGGTATTCGTCACCGGCGCGGCGATCCAGTGGCTGCGCGACGGCCTGGGCATCCTCGGCACCGCCAGTGACAGCGAGACGCTGGCCCGGTCGGTGCCCGACTCCGGCGGGGTGGTGTTCGTGCCCGCGCTCACTGGCCTCGGGGCGCCGGACTGGGATCCGCACGCGCGTGGCACGATCTTCGGCCTGACCAGGGGGACCACCGCGGCGCACCTGGCCAGAGCCACCCTGGAGGCGATCGCGTTCGAGGTGCGTGACGTGATCGAGGTCATGACCGCGGAGATCGCCACCGTCGGCCCCGCGGACGCCGGCCCCGCGGACGCCCGCGCCCTGCGGGTGGACGGCGGGGCCACCGGTAACGACCTGCTGATGCAGATCCAGGCCGACCAGTTGCAGATCCCGGTGGAGCGGCCCATGGTGGCCGAGACGACCGGCCTGGGCGCGGCGTTCCTGGCCGGGCTGGCCACCGGGGTGTGGTCATCGCCAGCGGAACTCGCGTCGACCTGGCGGCTGGACCGCCGGTTCGCCCCCGGGACCGCGGATGACGCCGCCCACCGGCGCTGGCGTGAGGCCGTGCGGCGATCGCTGGGCTGGGCCGACAGGTAGCGGGGCCGGCTCAGGCCGGCCCGGCCGTACCGGACCCGGCGGTCTCCGGCCCGGGCCGGGCGGGGTCCGGGCCGACGCCGTTGGCGCCATGGGCACCGTTCGCCGGGTCGGCCTGTCCGGCCTGGGGGTAGGACACCTGGCCGGGCGCGGGCGCCGAGCCGTTCGACCCCGGGTCAGGTCCAGGGTCAGGCCCGGCCTCCGGTGGGTGAGCACGCCGCGCCGCCTGCCGCTGCGCCTTGAACGCCTGTGCGTACTGGTCCACGTACTCCTGGCCGGACAGCTTCATGATCTCGTAGATGATCTCGTCGGTGACAGCGCGCAGCACCAGCCGATCCGTCTCCAGTCCGAAATACCTGGAGAAGTCCAGCGGCTGGCCGAACCGCACGCCCGGCCTGATCCGCAGTCGCGGCGCGAGCTTGCCCGGCGGCTGGAACTCGAAGCCGCCGACCATAGCGCACGGGATCACCGGCACCCGGGACTCCAGGGCGAGCCTGGCGACTCCGGTCTTGCCACGGAACAGCCGGCCATCCGGCGTCCGGGTTCCCTCCGGGTAGATGCCGAGCAACTGACCGGCCGCCAGCACGCGCAGTCCGGTGGCCAGCGCCCGCTCGCTCGCCTCGCCGCCGGACCGGTCCACCGGGATCTGCCCGAGTCCGCTGAAGAACGCCTTGCTGAACAGGCCCTTGACGCCGCGGCCGGTGAAGTACTCCGACTTGGCCAGGAAGACCACCTTGCGCGGGAGCGGCAGCGGCGCGAAAAAGTGATCCGAGAACGACAGGTGGTTGCTGGCGATGATCGCCGGGCCGGTTCTTGGCACGTTCTCGGTGCCTTCCGACCACGGCCGGAAGACCAGCCGCAGGAAGGGGCCGAGGATCGCCTTGGCCAGCCAGTAGAACACCCTGCCATGATTTCACGCCCGTTCGGCGACGCGAAGGCTGCACTATGCCCAAGAAGGCCGCGCCGTGGCCACCCCGGCCGTCGCACCGGCGTGCGACGATTCGAAGGTGACCAGCGCGGGTCGGGAAAGGGGCCATCAGATGCCAGTGCTGCCAGGAGCCGAACCGTACCTGCACCGAGGCGGACCGACCGGGGTGCTGCTGTGCCACGGATTCACCGGGTGCCCGCAGTCGCTGCGGCCGTGGGCCGAGTACCTGGCCGGGGCCGGCCTGACGGTCAGCCTGCCCAGGCTGCCCGGGCACGGCACCACCTGGCAGGAGCTTGCGCGAACCAGGTGGGAGGACTGGTACGCCGAGATCGAGCGGGCCTACGACGAGCTCAGGGCGGATACCGATGAGATCTTCGTCACCGGGCTTTCGATGGGCGCCTGCCTGGCGCTGCGACTCGCGGAGTTGCGCGGGACCGACGTCAGCGGACTGGTCCTGGTCAACCCGTCGCTCACCGCGGACACGAAGCTGTTCTGGCTCGCCCCCGTGCTCAAGTTGTTCGTCCCGTCCCTGAAGGCCATCGGCAGCGACATCAAGAAGGAGGGCGTCACCGAACTCGCCTACGAGCGCACGCCGGTCAGGGCGGCATCGACACTGCCCGCCCTATGGCGGCTGACCAACCGGAACCTCAGCCAGGTGAGCGCTCCGGTGCTGGTGTACCGCAGTGCTGTCGACCACGTGGTCGGCCCGGCCAGCCTGGAGATTCTGCGCCGGGACCTGCCGCAGTCCCAGCTTGAGGTCCGCGCCTGCCCGGACAGCTACCACGTCGCCACGCTGGACAACGACGCCGGGGAGATCTTCGCCGGAAGCCTGGATTTCGTTCGTTCGCATAGCCATGCGGGAAAGGAATGACAGGATGGACGTTGATAGATATGCGTAGCAGGCGCGGGTCGTCACTAACACGCTAGGTTGCGGGGGCAACGTGGAGCAGGACGCGGGCAGGGACCGGAGCGGAGACGAGGCTGCCTGGCTTGACCTGGTGGCCCGGCTCGAGCTGCCGATCTCGGTTGACCCCGTCTCCGCGCCGTGGCCAGACCGCGAGAACCTCGGCCCGGTCGCCGATCCGGGGAGCACCGGCCAGGAACCCGCCGGACCTGGCCCTGACCGGCCGGTGCCAGCGGACGCCCAGCCAGCGGACGCCGGACCAGCGGACGCCGGACCAGCGGACGCCGAACCAGCGGATTCGGAACCCGCGGGGCGGGGGCAAGACGGGCTTGCCAGGGGCGTCCCTGACGCACCGGGTGGCGAAACCGGCACCGGCGTGACCGGACCGAGACCGGCCGACACCAGCCACGCTACGACCGGACCGGACCGGCCGGCCGCGCCGCCGCGGGACGCCACGCAGTGGCCAGAGGCGGCGCAGCGGCGGCAGGGCATGC
>JAJYTW010000148.1 GCA_021792855.1 Actinomycetes bacterium | reverse complement strand
CATCAAGGCATCGGCGACCGGACCCCGCAAGAGGCACTCGACGAGTACCTGGACCGGCAGGCCGCAGCATGAAATAACATCAATTCCGTAGTCCGGAAAACACGGGGCGGCCCATACGTCATGTGCGAATCGGTAGCCGTCGAGCCGCGCGTATCCGGCGCGTAACGCCCCTATGCGGCACGGGTAGCTATTCACCAAGCGTCAACTGGGTGGTGTGACGGGTAGCCGCCGGCGTCAGGTGGGTTCGAGGCCTGGCGGTAGCCAGGCGTGGCCGTTGAACAGGGCGCGGAGGGCGTCGAGCTTGCTGATCCCCCATTTGGTCGCGGTTGACAGGTAGGACTGGACGATCGCGAAGTCGGCGAGTCCCTGGAGCGTCCGCCAGCAGCCGCCGGAGCCGCGTTGCTGGACCTTGACCGGCCGGATCGTCCGCTCGGCTTCGTTGTCGGAGAAGATGTCCAGGTCGGGGCGGGTGGCGAAGCGCAGGATCAGGTCTTCGTAGGACAGGAACCGGCGGGCGATGCGGCGGGCGTCGGCGGCGGTGGCGGTGCGGCGGTACAAGCTGGCGGCCAGCCCGCCGGCGGCCAGGGCCCGGTAGCGGGTGAGCAGGTCGTCCAGGACCGCCGCGTCCAGGGCGGCCTGGCCTTCGGCGCGGGCGGCCGCCGCGGCGTCGCGGGCCTCGATCAGCAGGGCGGCCATCGAGCTCGCCCATTCCTGCTTTGCGGGCTCGAAGTCGTACAGCCCCTTCAGGTCGCGCAGCAGGTGGACCGCGCACCAGGCGTGCAGGGCATCGGTGAGGTGCCCGTAGCCGGCGTAGCCGTCGCGGACGATGATGCCGCCGTAGCCGGGGAGCACGCCCCCGGCGTCGATCGCCCCGGCTGACCGGTCCCCGGTGTGCAGGTGCGTCAGGTACCGGGTGCAGGCCAGGTGCACGTACCGGGTGCCGCCGGCCGCGCGGGCCGGGGTCTCGTCGGCGTGCACCGCCGGGGCGGCCCGGAGCAGCTCGCGGACCCCGTCCATGAACCCGCTGTCCTCGACCAGGGCGGCGGCCTTCCCGCGGATCCCGGCCATCCACCCGGTCGAGACCGCGATCCCGGCGAGCTGGCACAGCAGCAGCGTCGCCCGCCAGACCGGGACGTGGTGCCCGGCGACCAGGTTCGCCGCCTGGGCGCAGGCCTCCGGGCCGTAGCTGGCCCGCGCCCGCACGTGAGCCGGCAGCTCGCCCTCGGTGACCTTCCCGCACCCGCCGCACTGCTTGGCCTGGGCGACGTACTCGGTGACCTTCGGCGCCGGCGCCGGGGCGATGTCGGTCACCTGGTGGCGGCGCTGCGCGCTCACCGGCGCCGCGGACAGGTCCGCGCCGCACCCGGCGCACGCGGCCGGCGGGCACTCGACCCGCTCGTCGGGGTCATCGACCAGCATCATCGTCGCTCCCGGGGCGCCGGGCTGCTTTCCCGGCCGCCGCTTCCCCCGCTCGCGCAGCGACCGGTCCCGGGCCTTCGCGTGCGGGCCGTCCGACGACGGCGGGCGCGACGAGTTCGACGAGTCCCGGCCCAGCCGCCGCTCCAGCTCCCCGACCCGCGCCGTCAGCGCCCCGACCTGGCCGGCCAGCACCCCGACCTGCTCCCGCAGCGCCCCGATCTCGATGTCCTTGGCCTCGACCACCTCGCGCAGCCTGGCGTTGGCGGCGCGCAGCGCGGCCAGCTCATCCGGCGCAGACGGGACATCGGGCACAAGCCACAACAGACCATGGCCGGCACACGGTAGTCAACACGACACGCTCGGCCGGCTCTAAGTAATCTCAGCAACCGCCGGCTCCACTCGCGACCGCCCGCCGGATCGGCCAGATCCTGTCGGACTTGGTGAATAGCTACCGGCACGGGCCGCCCAGGATCACGCCGTCGTCGCCGGACCTAAGCTAAGATTTCAGTAGAGAAACCTCACCAGCTATGGCAGGACCCGTATGCCATCATGCTGGCGGATCACCGTCGGAACGTCGTGCATTGCGTCGGTGACGCGGATGGCATATGCCTCGCTGGCCAGTTCGCGGACTTGTTCCTCGCTGGCCCAGTTGAATGCCTGCGTTTCGTTGCTCTGGGCCAGTTCGCCGCCGGTCGCTTTGCAGCGGAAGACCAGGGCGATGATGCCGCGCCTCATGTTCTTGTAGACCCCGGTCAGCGCTAGGGGCTCGACTTCGAGCCCGGTTTCCTCGCGTACTTCGCGCCGCAGGCCGTCGTAGATCGATTCCCCCAGCTCCAGGACGCCGCCTGGTGGCTCCCAGTGCTGGTTATCGCGGCGCTGGATCAGCAGTGCCCGGCCGCTGTCGTCGGTGATGACGCCGGTAACGCTGACCGAGTGCTTGGCTGGTGCGGTGCTATTCATGGTGGTCACCCCTTGGTAGCATTTAACAGTAGTAGACGTGCAGACAAGTCAAGGAGAGCGAACCTTATGACTGGCACGGTGCTGACCGAGCACATCGACGCTTCCAGCGACCGTGCTGTCTTCCGGCAGATCGCCGACCATCTGCGCCAAGCCGTGGCCAAGGGCAGGCTCAAGCCGGGCGACCAGCTCCCGTCCGAGGTCCAGCTCATAGAGCACTACGGTGTCGCCCGGATGACGGTTCGCAACGCCCTCAAGCTGCTCCAGGACGAGGGGCTGACGATCGCCGAGCACGGCCGCGGGGTCTATGTCCGCGCCCGGCCGCCGGTTCGCAGGCTCGCCTCTGACAGGTTCGCGCAGCGGCACCGCAAGGAAGGCATGGCCGCGTTCATCGCCGAGGCCGGGCAGGCCGCCGCCACCCCGCACGTGGACATGATCAAGGTCACCGAGGCTAAGCCGCCTGCTGAGGTGGCCGACCGGCTTGGCGTGGCCGATGACGCGAGGGTGATCGTCCGCAGCCGCCGTTACTCCCTTGACGGCCGCCCGGTTGAGACCGCCGTCTCCTACATCCCAGCCGACCTGGCCAAGGGAACGCCGATCGCCGAACCGAATCCCGGACCGGGCGGCATCTACGCCCGCCTGGAGGAATCCGGTCACACCCTGGCCCGGTTCACCGAGGACGTGGCCGCCAGGATGCCCACCCCCGAGGAAGCCCGGCTGCTCTCGCTGCCGCCCGGCGTGCCAGTGTTCCGTCTGGTCCGCACCGCCTACGACATGGACAGCAGGGCCGTTGAGGTCTGCGACACGATCTTGGCCACCGACGCTTACGTGCTGTCCTACGAGCTTCCCGCGCACTGACGCTTGACAGCACCTCACCTACTCGTCTATAACAGTTCTGAACTAAGAACTCTAGGCGACTAGAGAACCTGCCAGCAAGAGCGCTGGCAGCAGACGAAGGCCCCGGCGGGTGCAACCGCCGGGGCCGGCAACACCGGACCGCTTCGGAGGCAAGTTCGATGCACGTTCAACGTACCCTGCCCAGCTCTCGCACCGCCAGGTCAGCGGTAACAGCCGCCAGCCCGGCGGCCCTGCGTGATCTGGTTCTAGCTGAGGCCCCAGCCTGCCTGCTGGACCCCGAGCTGCACTCCGGCGCGCCGGGCGAGTCCCCCGCAGACGAGGCCGCACGGGTGGCGGTGGCGCGCGAGGTATGCGCCTCATGCCCGGCCCGGCTGCCATGCCAGGCGTTCGCACTGCTGACCCGCCCGGAGTCCGGGGTGTGGGCCGGGCTGACCGCCGCCGAGATCGGCGCCCTGGCCGCTGTCGCCAGCGGTGCGGTCAGGAGCGCAGCGTGAGCGCCCCGGTGCTGGCGGGCGAGCTGGCCGCGCTCGCCGGGTGGGTCGATGACCGGATTGACGACGGCACTGACTTGCAGTGGCTCGCCGAGCATGTGGCGGCCCGGCTGCGCGACATGGCCGCCGAGTGGCTGGGCGCGAGCGCGGCCGAGCCGGGCGGCCCGGTCGCTACCGGCCCGGTCGCTACCGGCCCGTTCGAGTCTGAGTCCCAGGTCCGGGAGTTGCCCGCCATGCGGGCGATGTGGGAGCGGTGGCGGGCCGCCTACCCCCGGCCCGAGGCCAGCGCCGAGCTGCACGCCGCCGCCGCCGCGCTGATCGAATCCGCGTGCGAGCGATCCGGCGTCGCGATCGGCGCCTACGACCGGCGGCTGATCAACTGGCTGGCCGGGTTCGACCCCGACTACTGCGCGGTGTTCGCCGGGCTGATCTCACGCGCCGGGAGCACCCGGTGAGCGCCCCGGCACCGGGCACCGCGCCCGGCGTGGTCCAGGTCCGCCTGTCCGGCGCCCCCGCCGATGTGAACGCGGTAGCCGGGCTGGACCCGTGCGGGCGCCTGCCGTGCCTGCCCGCCCTGGCACTGATCCAGACCTCAGCCCCCTACGAGAACCGGCGCGACCCCGGCGTCCGGGTCTACCTGACCCTGGCCGCCCGCCCCGCCGACAGCGACCACACCCGCCCCGCCCCGGTACCGGCAACCCGCCGCGCCCGGCCGAAAACCTTCGAGGACGTGACCCGATGAGCCTTACCGCATCCTTCGACTCCAAGGTTGACCGCCGGGCGTACGCGATCGTGGCGGCCGGTGCCGCCGCCTTGTCCTATGTGCATGCCCGCGCGTACTTCGTGCCGTTCATGGGCAAGATCGGCGGCTCGATCACGCCGCTGATGCTGGACGCGATGGTCTACTGGCTCGCGTCGGCCAGCATCCGCCAGGCGCGGCACGGCCGCCCGCTGCGCATGCTGTCCTGGGGTGCCGGGTTCCTGCTTGGCCTGGCCGTCACCGCCAACGCCCTCGGCGGGGTGACCTGGCCGCAGCGGGTGTTCCTGGCCCTGCCCGCCGCCCTGTTCGGGTTCCTGGTCGTCGCCCGCCAAAGGCTGGCCCTGTATCAGTACCGGACGGCGAACGGTGATGAGCGGATCAGGCTGCGGCTGTGGCTGCGGCACCCGGTCAAGGCCGCCCGCGCGTGGATGTGGCTGGCCCGCCAGTCCGCCCCCGCGTTTGACCGCGCCCTGGCCGAGCGTGACCAGCTCCGCGCCGCCCGCACCGCCGTCGAAGTCGCCCTGCCCGGCCACGCCAACCGGCAGGCCCGCGCCACGGTGCTGCGCGAGCTGGCATCCGGGCGGCTGCCCGCCGCGACGGCCGTCACCGCGTCGGGCCTGATGACCCGGCCCGGAGTGCATGCCCTGCACCGCGCCGCCCTGGCCGCCTCACTCGGCGGCACCGCCCCGGACGCCAGCCCGGACGGCCAGCCGGACACGAACGCGGACCCCGGGCCGGACGCGAGCCCGGACGGCGCCCCGGCGCGCAAGCGGACGCCCGCCCGGACACCTGCCCGGACGGGAACGGCCGCCGCCGTGGCCAGAATCCGCGCCCGGCACCCGGACATGCCCGCCACCGAGATCGCCCGCCGGGTCGGCGTCACCGACCGCACCGTCCGCCGCCACCTGAACCCCGCTCCCGCCGAAACCGCCGCCTGAACAGGAGGAACCCCGATGAAGAAGCTCGCCCGCTGGATCGCCCTGGCCGTGCTGGCCGCCTGGCTGGTCAGTGACCCGGCCGCTGCCGCGCACGCCGCGCACGGCGCCATCGGCTGGCTCACCCACGCCGCCTCGGCCCTGTCCCAGTTCGCCTCCAACCTCTAGGGAGCACCCCGCCATGACCTACCCGGACACCGAGCCCGGCCGCGACGGCGCCGAAGTCGTGCCGCTGCGCCCCGGACACATCCCGCCACCCGACGACGGCGAGCCGCCCGCCGCCGTCCCGGCCATACCAGTCACGCCGCGCCCGGGTTTCCCGGGCGCGGCCCCGGCCGCCGCCGATGAGCCGCCCGTGCTTGAAGGCCAGGTCATCGCGGTTGACCAGCCGGGCCGTGACCGGGGTGACTGGCTGGCCGACCTCGAAGCCAAGGCCCGCTCCCGCCGCCCGGTCATCCACCCCGCTTTGCGGTCCCGCCGCGAGCTGGCCGCTACGGCCAGGTGGGTCGGCGAGCATTACGCGCACGTGACCGCGTTCCACGCGGTGCGGCTGCCCGTCTATGGCGGCATGCTGGCGTTCCGCTCGCCCGCCGGGCTGGCCCGCCTGGTATCGGGCACGGTCCGGTGGACGTTCGACCTCGAAGGCGCCCCGGTCCGCGCCGCCACGATCCTCAAGGCCGACCCCGACTCCTACCTCAAGCTGTCCCGCCAGCGCGACGCCCGCGTCCGCCTCCGGGTGTGGGTGTCGGGGTTCGGGCTGATCATCGCCTCGGTCGCGGGCGGCGCGATCTGGCTCGGCTCCGGCCCGTTGCAGGCCGCCGCGATCGCCGCCGTGGTGAGCGTGCTGGGCAGGATCGGCGCACCGGCTGACCGGCCGATCATCAGCCCGGCCGTCGTCCCGGCCAGGGTGACGAAGCTGACCAGCGACATCGTGATCCGGGCGCTCAGCTCGCTCGGCATCGCCGCGATCAGCGGCGCGATCGCCAAGGGCGGGCGGGACGCGATCGAGTTCAAGGCCCCGATCACGCGCGACGGTCCCGGCTGGCGCGCCGACCTCGACCTACCCGAGGGCGTGACCGTGGCTGAGGTGATGGACCGGCGGGAAAAGCTCGCCGCCGCGCTGCGCCGCCAGCTCGGCTGCGTCTGGCCCGAGGCCGACCACGGCCAGCACCCCGGCCGCCTCATCTTGTGGGTAGGCGACCATGACCTGTCCAAGACCCGCCAGCCCGCCTGGCCGCTCGCGAAGCACGGCACCGCTGACCTGTTCCGCGCCATCCCGCTCGGCACCGACCAGCGGGGCCGGGTCGTGACCGTGACGCTGATGTTCGCCTCGCTGATCATCGGGTCCATCCCGAGGATGGGCAAGACGTTCCTGCTGCGGCTGCTGGCCCTGGCCGCCGCTCTCGATGTCCGCGCCGAGCTGCACCTGTACGACTTCAAGGGCACCGGCGACCTGGCCCCGCTGGCGTGCGTCGCGCACCGGTACCGCGCCGGGGACGACGAGGAAGACCTGGCCTACGCCATCGCGTCCTTCCGCGAGCTGCGGGAAGAGATGCGGCGCCGCACCAAGGTCATCCGGGGCCTGCCGAGTGACATCTGCCCCGGCAAGAAGGTCACCCCCGAGCTGGCCGCCAACCGCGCCCTTCGGCTGCACCCGATCTTCGTCGGCGTCGATGAGTGCCAAGTCCCCTTCGAGCACCCGAAGTACGGGGGCGAGTTCGAGGAAATCTGCACCGACCTGGCCAAGCGCGGCCCGGCGCTGGGCATCTTCCAGGTGCTCGCCACCCAGCGGCCGGACGCCAAGTCGATCCCGACCGGGGTGTCGGCGAACGTGGTGCTACGGATGTGCCTGAAGGTCATGGGCCAGACCGAGAACGACATGGTGCTGGGAACGTCGGCGTACAAGAACGGCACCCGCGCGACCATGTTCGCGTTCGAGGACAAGGGCATCTTCTGGTTCTCCGGGGAAGGCGCCGCGCCCCGGATCGTGCGCGGGTTCTCGATCGACGCCCAGGCCGCCGAGCCGATCGCGGCCCGCGCCCGCGCGCTGCGGGAGCGGGCCGGGACGATCACCGGCCACGCCGCCGGGCAGGAGCCCGAGCACGCCACCGGCCCGGCCTTCGACCTGCTGGCCGACATCGCCGCCGTGGTCGCCGAGCCGAAGCTGTGGTCGGAGACGGTCGTGACCCGGCTCGCCGAGCTGCGGCCCGGCATCTACGGCCCGTGGGCCGATCAGGATGGCGAGGCCCGCGCCGCCCAGCTCACCACGGCGCTGCGCCCGCTGGGCGTGCGCACCGGCCAGGTGTGGGGCACCACCGAGGACGGCAAGGGCGCCAACCGGCGCGGCGTCACCCGTGACGACATCCTCAAGGCGCTGACCGAGCGTGACCGGAAGCGGGGTGATGACCCTGCCGCCTGACCCCTCGGACGGTGCTAGGTCTGGCGCCCCGCCCCGCTAGACCTAGCACCCCCGCTAGCACCCGATCCGCCTGCTGACCTGCGATCTATCGCCTAGCGCCTGACCTGCGCGAACACCCGGAACAGCCTGGGAGGCTGCGTTGACCCCCCTCATCGTCCCGCTAGGACTCTGCCTAGTCTCAGTCACTCTCGGTTACGTCAGCTTGTGCGCGTCGTCCCCGTGGGGACGGTGCCCGCGCTGCCGCCGCGCCCCTGGCGGGCGCCGCCGTACCTGCCGCGCCTGCTCTGGCACCGGCATGCGGCCCCGCCTCGGCTGGCAGCTCTGCGCCTACCTGCGCCGCCTGTACCGCGACGGCACCCGCTAACTCCGCTACCCCGCCGACCGGCGACCGCCGGGCGGCACCGGCTCACCACCCGAAGGAGAAACCCATGAACGAGCCGACCGTCACCATCACCGGCAACCTGACCGCCGACCCCGAGCTGAGGTTCACCCCGACCGGCGCCGCGTGCGCGAGCTTCACCATCGCCGCCACCCCCCGCTACCGCGACGCCGGGTCGGGGGAGTGGAAGGACGGCGAGACGTGGTTCGTCCGGTGCACCGCCTGGCGGGACCTCGGCGAGAACATCGCCGAGTGCCTGACCCGGGGCGCCGCCGTGGTCGCCACCGGGCGGCTGCGGTCCCGGTCCTGGGAGGACAAGGAGACCGGCGGCAAGCGCACGTCGGTGGAGCTGGCCGTTGATGACCTCGGGCCGAGCCTGAAGCGCGCCACCGCCAAGGTCGTCAAGACCACCCGCGAGCGCCCCGCCCAGCGGCCGACCGCCGCGCCGCCCACCGACCCGTGGACCGACCCGCCGCTGGCCGCCGACCCGGCCCCGGCGCCCGACCTCGCCGAAGTCCCCTTCTAACCCGCCTGGCGTGGCCCCGGCCCGCCCGCCGGGGCCACGCCACCCGCCGACGCCCGGCCGCCCGCCCAACCCGGAGGTACCGCACCATGACCAGCCCCGCCCGATCGTGTGACCACTACGCCAGCGGCGCCGTCTGCGGCACCGCCCCGGCCAGGCTGTTCCTGACCGGCTGGCGCTGCGCCCGCCACACCCCGGCCGCGCTCAAAGGCCAGCCCGAGCCCGGCCAGGGCCGCAACTGCCCGTCCGCTATCTGCTGGTGCGGCACCTGCCCGCCCCGCCCGGCACCCGGCCGCCCGGCCAATCCCGCTGACGAGCTGCTTGCCGCCGCGCTGCGGTATGCCGCCTGCGGCTGGCCGGTGTTCTGGCTCGGCCGCGCCAAGCGGCCCGTCGCGAACTGCCCGGCCTGCAAGGACACCGCGCACGGCCCGGCCCGGTGCGGGCACCTGACCTGCCACGGCTTCTACGCCGCCACCACCAGCCCGGAGCGGATCACCGCCGCCCGGCGCCGGGTACCGGGCGGGGTGCTCGCGATCCGCACCGGCACCGTCTCCGGGCTGGCCGTGGTCGATATCGACCCGCGCAACGGCGGCGCGATCGACCGCGAGCTGATGACCGAGACGGCGACGGTGGCCACGGGCGGGGGCGGGTGGCACCTGTACTACCGCCACCCCGGCCACCCGCTCACCGCCAGGCTCGCAGGGCATCCGGGGGTGGACATCAAGGCAAATGGCGGGTACGTCGCCGCGCCGCCCTCGGTCCATCCCGGCACCGGGCGGCCCTACCAGTGGACCGGGAACCGGGCCGTGGATGAGATGCCCCCCGCGCTCCGCGCGGCCCTCACCCCGCCCCCGGAACCGGCCCTGGCCCCAGCCGCAGGGCATGCCCGCCCGGCCCCCACAGCCACGCTGGCCGCCGCGCCAGCGGCGGGGGGCATCTCATCACCGCCCGCCCTGCTGGCCGCTCACCTGGCCGCCGTGGCCCGCGCCCCGGAAGGCCGCCGCCGCCACGCCCTCTACGGCGCCGCCCGGGGCGTGTGGCGGATGATCGCCGCCGCCGCGATCACCGAGGACGAGGGCCGCGCCGCGCTCACCGCCGCCGGGCTGGCCGCCGGGCAGACCCCGCGTGACATCGCCGCCGCGATCAGCGGCGGGTTCGCCGCCGAGCAAGCCGCCATCTCGGCCAGCAAGGGAGCCTCCGCGTGAACGCCAACCCCTGGCTGCTGCCCGAGGACGGGATCGTTGACGAGATCGCCGTTGAGCTGACCGTCAGAGGCGTCCGCCGGGTACCGCTCACCCCCGGCGAGCGGCGGGCCGCCGCCGCGCTGATCCTCGCCAGCGGCGGCAGCCGCTACCGCGTCGCCCGCCGCCTGCACATCGGCCACGCCACCGCCAAGCGCCTGGCCGCCACCCTCACCACCCAGCCCGCGAGCACTCACGACCTCGGAGCCGCCGCATGAGCACCATCCGCAAGACACGGGACTACGACGGTGCTGCGATCCTGACCGGACTGGCCGCCGTGATCACCCGGTACGTGATCCTGCCGTCCGACCACGCCGTGACCGCCGTGGCGCTGTGGATCGCTGCCACCCACGCACAGCCCGCCTGGCAGCACGCCCCCCGCCTGGTGATCCGGGCACCGGAGAAGCGGTGCGGCAAGTCCCGGCTGCTGGACATCGTGGAGGGCACCTGCCACAACCCGCTGATCACCGTCAACGCCTCCCCGGCGGCCGTGTACCGGGCGATCGGCTCCGACCAGCCGCCGACCCTGCTGGTCG
>JAJYTW010000147.1 GCA_021792855.1 Actinomycetes bacterium | reverse complement strand
CGGGCCCGGCGCGGCAGACCGGACCCGCGGACGGTCCGCCAGCACCGATCGCCGAGGCCGGTCCAGGCGCCGTCGCCGGTGACGCTGGCGAGCAGGCGGAAGACCTGGGCATCGCCGGCCGGGCCGTTGCACCACCCGTAGCTGTACGGCTCGATCAGGTCGGGCCGGTGCGGCGGGTCAGAGTGCCGGACCAGGAACCCGTCCGGACCGGCCTCGTTCCGCCCCACCACGTCTGCGGCTCCGGCCAGGGCCATTTCGATCATGTCCGCCCGGCCGGCCGCGTGCCCGACGGTGGCTAGCGCGAGCACGATCCCGAGCGTGCCGTGGGCGACGTGGTGCGAGCGCGGCGGCGATGGCCGGACCGCCCAGTTGACCCCGTGCGCGGTCGGGTCTGCCGAGGTCAGGTACGGCTCTACCGCCATGACGGCCAGGTCGAGATCACCCGCGTGCAGCGCGCCGAGGCCGATCCCGGCGTTGCCCATCAGCAACTCGAACATCTCGTTCCAGCGCTGGCCGTCGAAGCGGGCGCGTACCAGGCCGAGTGCCCGGTCAGCGGCCGCGTGGCGGCCGAGTGCGCGGAGCGCGACCGCGATCCCGGCGAGTCCGAAGTAGAGCGAGCAGTCGGCGATGTCGTCGACCCGAGCGCTGAGCGCGTCCGCGCAGCGGGCGGCGGCCTCGCCGTACCGGTCGTCGCCGAAGTGCCGATGCGCCTGGTGCAGCGCGAGCACGACGCCGGCCAGGCCGTGGTAGAGGGAAGGGTCGCCGGGGTCGAGTCCCTGGCCGCCGGCCAGCCAGTCCGCCGCGCCGCGGGCCAGGCTTGCCGCGCGCTCGCCCCGCGCCGCCTGGTCCCGGTCGTCCACACGCCGAGGCTAGCCGCAATCCGCGCGGAACCGGCGCCGGAAATGGTTCGGGGCCTGGCCGGCGCTGATTCCGGCCAGGCCCCGGGCTCGTGGGTCCGGCGCCCGGATCGACCGGCCTAGCCGAGCCGCTCCGGCACGACGAGCACCGGCATGTGCGAGCGGTGCACGACCTCGTGGGCGACGCTGCCGAGCAGCATCGAGGTCAGGTCCGAGCGGCCGCGGGTGCCCACCACGAGCAGGCCAGCCTGGTGCTCGGCCGCGACGTCCAGCAGCGCTCCGCCGACGCCGGTCTCGACCTCCCGGTGCACCTCACCGGTGGCCTCGATCCCGGCGTCGGTCAGCATGGCCACGTACTTGTCCACCAGGATCTGCGCGTCATCCCGGGACTCGGTGGTGTACGGGGTGGCCCGACTGGGGTGCACCACGACGCCGTGGAACACCACCACCGTGTCGCCGGTCTCGCCGGCGATCTTGATGACCTGCTGCACGGCGTGGTCCGCGTGCCCCGACTCGTCCACCCCGACGACGATGGTTCCGAACATCTTCCGCACCTTTCTGGCGTCGGTCACATGCCCTCGTTGATGAGCCGGCCGGCTTGCTCATACAGGTGCGGCTTCTTCTTCTTGAAGTAGAAGGCGCCGCCGATGCCGATGAGGACGATGACAAGGTCGATCGGACCCAGCCATTTGGCGTAGCCGAAGCCGCTGCCGATGAAGTTGAAGTTCGAGAACAGCAGGTAGATGACGTACAACTGGCTCAGGAAGGCCAGCGCGGGCGCGAGCCTGGTCCGCCACCAGTGCGTCTCGTCGGAGTGGAAGCGCTCGTAGTAGACGATGATCGCGAGTGACACGAGGGCCTGCAGCGCCAGGATGGTGATCACGCCCATGACCGCCATCAGACCGTACAACTGGAGGTATGCCTGCGAAGTCGGGTTGCCGGTCCCGGTGAACAGGGCGAACCCGATGATCACCAGCGCCGCGATCGCGGACTGGGTGATCGAGGCGATGTGCGGGCTCTTCCACTTGTGATGGGTGCGGCCGAGCACCTTCGGCATCAGGCCCTCGCGGCCGAGTGAGTAGAAGTACCGCGCCGCGGTGTTGTGGAAGGCCATGCCGCAGGCGAACGATCCGGTGATGATCAGGTAGCTCATCAGCGAGCCGAGCCAGGGCCCGGCGTACTTGCTGGCCGGCGCGAGGTAGAAGTTGGACGGGTTGCTGAACGCCTGGGCGATCGCGGCGTGCGCGGTCGGATACCCGGACACCCCGGCCCAGGTGGTCAGCGTGTAGAAGACGCCGAGGCCGATCACCGAGATGTACAGCGCGCGGGGGACGATCCGCTTGGGGTCGCGGGACTCCTCCGCGTAGTTGGGCGCCATCTCAAAGCCGACCCACGACCAGAACGCGAAGAACAAGCCGATTCCAACGGCGCCAGCCGCGATCTTGCCCTGGGCCGGGAACCCCTGGAAGGCCTTGAGCAGATTGATCGCGCCGAAGTTGACGTGGCCGCGGCTGAGCACGAAACCGTCGAAGATCAGCAGCACGACGACCTCGGCGATGAGGCCAACGGCCAGCACCGCGGAGGACAGCCGGACGTCGAAATAGGTGAGCGCGGAGATGATCACGACCATCGCGAGCGCGAGCCACGGCCAGCTGATGCTGATGCCGTAGACCTGGAGCTTCAGCCCGAGGAAGTAGGCGAATCCGCCGCACAGCGAAGCCTCGAACAGCGAGTAGGCGATCACCGATCCGAACCCGGTGCCCATGCCAAGCTCGCGGCCGAGGCCGTGACTGATGTAGGAGTAGAAGCCGCCGGCGGTGGTCTTCTTCCTGGCCATCGCCACGTAGCCGACGGAGAAGATCACCAGCACGATCGCGCCGAACATGAACGCGGCCGGGGCCGCCTGGCCCTGGCCGTAGCCGACCATGATCGGCACGTTGAAGAGCATGGCCGAGATCGGCGCCGCTCCGGTAACGGTCAGGAAGAGCACGCCCCCGAGTCCGACCGAGTTCTTTCTGAGCTTGGCCACCTCTTCGCGCTGCGAGACATCGAAGCCCGGTGAGGTAGCTTTCGATCCGCCCCCGACGGACAGTTCTGGTTCTGCCATGAAGTGACCCTCCCCTGAATTTGGGGTGCGTGCTGAGGGAGCGATCCGCGCCGATAGACCCCTCATTTGGTTCGACTAGCGCGCTGTTTAGCACGTCTTAGCGCGGACGGTAGCAGTGAAGGGAGAACCATGACAAGACTTACGGTTGTGGAAATATCGAGTTAACCTCAACCCCTTGACCTAATCGGTCTTCAGCGGTACATATTTGGTCGGACCAATGAGGTGCGGGAGGTGACCGGTGGCGGACGAACTCATCACCTTCGCGTCCAAGTCCGAGATGCTCGCCAAGTCGAAGGAGTTCTGGAACCCGGACAAGACCCAGTTCTGGATGGACTCCGGGGTACCGCTGGTGATCGACCGGCGGGAGGGCTACTTCATCTACGACGTCGAGGGCAAGCGGCTCATCGACGTGCACCTGAACGGCGGCACCTACAACCTCGGCCACCGCAATCCCGAGGTGATGGCGGCGGTGACCGCCGCCATGCAGCACTTCGACATCGGCAACCACCACTTCCCGTCGCTCGCCAGGACCGCGCTGGCCGAGGCTCTGGTGGCCTCGGCGCCGCCCGGCCTGACCAAGGTGATCTTCGGCAGCGGCGGCGGCGAGGCGATCGACATCGCGCTCAAGACGGCGCGGCACGCCACCAAGCGGCGCAAGATCGTCTCGATCGCCAAGGCGTACCACGGGCACACCGGCCTCGCCGTCGCCACCGGCGACGAGCGGTTCGCCGCGCTCTTCCTGGCCGATCGCCCGGAGGAGTTCCCGCACGTGCCGTTCAACGACCTCGGCGCGATGGAAGAGGCACTGCGCGGCCGGGACGTCGCCGCCGTGATCATGGAGACGATCCCGGCCACCTACGGCTTCCCGCTGCCGGCGCCCGGCTACCTGGCCGAGGTCAAGCGGCTGTGCGAGCGGTACGGAAGCCTGTACATCGCCGACGAGGTGCAGACCGGGCTGATGCGCACCGGCGAGCTATGGGGGATCACCAAGCACGGCGTCGCACCCGACATCCTGGTCACCGGGAAGGGGATCTCCGGAGGGCTGTACCCGATCAGCGCGGTGCTGGTCAGCGAGGCGTCGGGCGGGTGGCTGAGCGAGGACGGGTTCGCGCACATGTCGACCTTCGGCGGCGCCGAGCTTGGCTGCGTGGCGGCGCTGAAGACGCTGGAGATCACCGGCCGGCCCGAGGTGTCCTCGATGGTCAGGTACGCATCCGACCTGCTCGGCCGGGGGCTGCGCCAGATCCAGGACGCGCACCCGGACTGGTTCACCGGCATCCGCCAGGACGGGCTGGTGATGGGCCTGGAATTCGACCACCCGCAGGGCGCCAAGTTCGTCATGAAGCGCCTGTACCAGAACGGCGTGTGGGCGATCTTCTCCACCCTCGACCCCAGGGTGCTGCAGTTCAAACCGGGAGTGCTGGTGACGCCGTCGCTATGCGAGGAACTGCTGGACCGGGTCGAGGTGTCGATCGCCGCGGCGAAGGCCGACGCGCGCTCGGGCCGGAGGCCCGCGTGACCGCGGCGCGGCGCCCGGCCGGCGAGCAGGCGCAGCGGCCGGGCGGCGGGCGCCCGGTGCACGCCGATGCCTGGGCGGCGCCAGCCGAGGCGCCGATCTCCATCGACCTGCTGACCGACCCGGCCGGCGTGCCGCGGGCCCGGGCCATGCTCCAGCGGGCGCAGTGGGCCGCGCACGCGTACGCCCGCTACGACAAGGCCGCGGTGGACGCGATCGTGCACGCCGCCGCGGCGGCCGGTGCCGCCAAGGCCACCGAGTACGCCGAGCGCGCGGTCGCCGAGACCGGCTTCGGCGTGGCCGAGCACAAGGTGCTGAAGAACCTGGCGTGCAGCACCGGACTGGTCGAGACCTACGCCGGCCACGACTACGTCACGCCGCGGTTCGACCCGGTAGCCAAGATCGTCGAGGTGCCGCGGCCGGCCGGGGTGGTGTTCGCGCTCACGCCGTCCACCAACCCGGTCGCCACCGTGTACTTCAAGGCCCTGCTCGCGCTGATGACCCGCAGCGTCGTGATCATCAGCCCGCATCCGATGGCCCGTAAGGTGTGCGCGGACGCGGCCCGCACGCTGGCGGACGCGGCCGTGGCCGCCGGGGCGCCGGACGGGGTCATCCAGGTCATCGACGAGCCGTCGGTGCCGCTGATCAACGCGATCATGACCGACGAGCGGACCAGCGTGATCGTCGCCACCGGCGGCGTGCCGGTGGTGCGTGCAGCCTACTCCTCGGACAACCCGGCGATCGGGGTCGGTCCGGGCAACGTCCCGGTGCTGGTGGACGCGACCGCGGACCTGGCCCAGGCGGCCAAGCGGATCGTGGACAGCAAGAGCTTCGACAACTCCATCTTGTGCACCAACGAGTCGGTGCTGATCGTCGAGGAGGCCGCGGCACCGGCCCTGCTGCGGCACATGCAGCGGGAGGGCGCGTTCCTGCTGGACGCCGAGCAGGCCGGGCGGATCAGGGAGGTGCTGTTCCCCGGCGGGCGGTTCGACGTGTCGCTGGTCGGCAAGGACGCCGCCGTGATCGCCGACCGGGCCGGCATCCGGGTGCCGGGAACGACCAGGATCCTGCTCGCCCCGTTCGACCTCGCGGTGCCCGAGGAACCGCTGGCGCACGAGAAGCTGTGCCCGGTGCTCGGGATGATCCAGGTGGCGAGCGCGCGCCGGGGGATCTCGGTGGCCCGCGCTGTGCTGCGGATCGGCGGGCGCGGCCACTCGGCCTCGATCCACAGCACCGATCCGCGCACGATCATGGAGTACGGCGCGGCCGTTGAGGTCCTCCGGGTCTCGGTCAACGCGGGCAACAGCCTCGGCAGCGCCGGCATCTCGACCAACCTCGCTCCGTCGATGACGATCGGCACCGGGTACTTCGGCCGGTCCTCGGTCGGCGAGAACCTCCAGCCCAGGCACTTCGTGCAGTGGACCCGGCTGGCGTACAACTCCGATCCGGCCGAGCGGTTCGGCGACTTCACCGGGCTGATTCCGTGGGAGTCGCCGGCCGGGCCGGTCCCGCCGTACCCGCTGGCCTCCAACCTGCCGGGCGCCCCCGGACGGACGGGCCGGACCGGGTCGGCCGTGAACGGGGCCGGCCAGGGCGCCGGGCCGGTGCCGGGCAGCGGGGCCGGCGGCGCCGC
The DNA here is from genome assembly GCA_021792855.1 of Actinomycetes bacterium. Classification (GTDB taxonomy): domain Bacteria; phylum Actinomycetota; class Actinomycetes; order Streptosporangiales; family Streptosporangiaceae; genus Chersky-822. Next base: position 4,482 of record JAJYTW010000147.1, on the reverse strand, counting down.
CGGGATCGCGGGCGCCGATCTCGACGGGCTGCGCGAGCAGATCCGGCGGCTGGTCATCGAGGAACTCACCAATCTGGTCAGGGGCTAGGCGTGGCCGAACTGCGCTCGTTCATCTTCCTCAACCGGCTCCAGCCGCAGACCATGTGCTACCTGGGCACCTGGATCCGCGGCAGCCTGCCCCGCAGCGACGTGGCCGCGCAGATCATCGAGATCGCGCCCGGCCTGGACATCGAGCCGCTCACCGACGTCGCGCTCAAGCACGCGAACGTCCAGGCCGGCGTGCTGGTGGTCGAGCGGCAGTTCGGCTACCTGGAGATCCACGGCAGCACCGACGAGGTGCAGGCGGCCGGGTCGGCGGTGCTCGACACGCTCGGCACCACCGCGGCCCAGGCCACCCGTCCGCAGGTGCTGGCGGCCAGGATCATCACGATGCTCGATCCGCAGCACGCGTTCCTGATCAACCGGAACAAGATCGGGTCGATGGCGCTCGCCGGGGAGTCGCTGTTCGTGCTTGAGATGCAGCCAGCCTCGTACGCGATCCTGGCCGCGAACGAGGCCGAGAAGGCCGCCAGGATCAAGATCGTCGACTACCGGATGATCGGCGCGACCGGCCGGGTGTACCTGTCCGGCACCGAGTCCGACGTCCGGCAGGCCGCCGAGGCGGCCGAGGACGCGCTGCGGGGCCTGGCGTGACCACGCCGTCCGGCGCCGGGATCGATCCGGAGTCACTGCGGGCGCTGATCAGGGACGTCCTGACCGACCTGCTGCCGGCCGGTACCGGCCAGGCGCCAGCCAGGTCGCCGGCGCCTGCCCGGGTCCCCGGCGGCCCGGCCGGTGCCGCCGCGACCGCAGCGGTGCCCGGCGGCTCGGGTGGCTCGGGTGGCTCGGCCCGCCCGGCCCAGCCCGGACTGGCGCACAGCGTGCGCGAGCAGGTCGACGCCGCCGAGACCGTGACCCTGCGCACCGACGCCGACCTGGACGCGTTCGTGCGCAGGCTGCTGCACATGTTCGAGAACCCCAGGCACCGCGAGGCGCTGCGGACCGGGCGGCTGAGGTTCCGGCTGGCGGCAGGTTCCGCCGCCCCGGGATCGCCGCGGCCCGCGCACCGGGTTGACAAGGGCGCCGTCACCGAGGCCGTGGTGCGCGAGGCCGCCAGGGCCGGCGCCCGGCTGGTGATCGGCCGCCGGGCGGTGCTGACCCCGCTGGCACGCGACCGCGCCCGCGCGGCCGGCGTCGAGATCGAAAGGGAGCGCTGATGCTGACAGCGACGGTGGTCGGGAACGTCTGGTCGACCCGCCGCCTGGCGGAGATCCCGAACGGGGCGTTCCTGGAGGTCGAGGCCGAGGGCACCGGCGCCCGACTGGTCGCATTCGACGTGCTCGGCAGCGGTCCGGGCGAGCGGGTGCTGATCGCCCAGGGCTCGGTCGCCGCGGCCTGGTTCGACGGCCGCCCGCCGCCGATCGACGCCCTGATCATCGGCTCGGTCGACGAGCCGTCCGACTCATCGCCGGGCCAGGACGCCCCGGCGAGCCCGCGTCCACGAGGAAGAAGGAGAAAGGCAGATGGCTGACAACGCGATCGGCATGATCGAGACCAAGGGATACGTCGCCGCGCTGGCCGCCGCCGACGCGATGGTGAAGGCCGCGAACGTGACCATCGTCGGCCGCGAGGAGGTCGGCGACGGCCTGGTGTCGGTCACGATCATCGGCGACGTCGGCGCGGTGAAGGCCGCGACCGAGGCCGGCTCGGAGACCGCCAGCAGCGTCGGCGAACTGGTCTCGGTGCACGTCATCCCGCGCCCGCATGCCGAACTCGGCAAGCACTTCACCATCCGCGGCGAGCAGGAGTGACGAGCGGCCAGCCTGCTCCCCCCGAACTCCGCGTCTACCTGCTCGTCCGGGACCTGCAGCGGCAGTTCGCCGCCTACCTCGGCACGCCGACCCGGGCCCGTGGGTACCCGCCGTTCGAGGGAGAGCACTCGCTGATCGTCGAGGTCGCGCCCGGGCTCGCGATCGAGCGGGTGACCGACCTCGCGCTGCGCGCCGTGCCGAGCGTGGAGCCGGGCATCCTGTTCGTCGAGCGCCAGTTCGGCGTGCTCGAGGTGCACGGCCAGGATCTGGCGGACGTGCAGCGGGCCGGCGCGGCGATCCTCGCCGGACTGGGCGCCGACGCGGCCGACCAGTTGCGGCCCCGGATCCTGTTCTCCGACGTGATCGAGGACATCACCGACCGGCAGGCCGTGATCATCAACCGGAACCGGGGCGGGTCGATGGTGCTGCCCGGTGACACCCTGCTGGTCTGCGAGGTGACCCCGGCGCTGTTCGCCACGGTGGCCGCCAACGAGGCGGAACGGGCCGCGCCCGGGATCACGCTCGTCGACGTGTCCATGATCGGGGTGGCCGGCCGGATCTACATGAGCGGGTCGACGGCCGACGTGCGCCTCGCCCAGCAGGAGATCGCGGCCGTCCTCGGCGCAGTCCAGGGCCGCGACCAGAGCGGGGGGTGAGGCCATGCTGCCCCATGACCTGTCCGGCGGCGGCGACGTGCTCGACCGGGTCACCGGCTGCGCCAGCCGGGCGCTGGCCAGCTACGGCTGCCATCCGGAGACCTCGGTGCGGCTGCTCAACGTCTCGGAGAACGCCACCTACCTGGTCGAGGACCCGGACGCGGGGCGCTCGATCCTGCGCGTGCACCGGCTCGGCTATCACACCCGGGCCGCGATCGGCTCCGAGCTTGCCTGGATGGACGCGCTGCGCGCCGAGGCGGGAGTGCGCACCCCCCGGGTGCTCCCGGCCGACGACGGCGCCCGGATCGTGACCGTGACCGACGAGGTGACCGGCGACGAGCGGTGCTGCGTGCGGTTCGAGTTCATCGACGGCACCGAGCCGTCGGATGAGTCGGCCGAGCACTACGCGGAGCTTGGCGAGATCACCGCGCGGATGCATCGGCACGCCCGCGACTGGGCCCGGCCCGGCTGGTTCACCAGGTTCCGCTGGGACTACGACGCGGCCTTCGGGGCCGAGGCCCGGTGGGGCCGCTGGCAGGACGGCATCGGGGTCGGCCCGGCCGAGCGGGAGGTGCTCGGCAGGCTGGACGCCACCCTGCGCGCCCGGCTAGCCGCATTCGGCACCGGGCCGGACCGATTCGGCCTGGTGCACGCCGACACCCGGCTGGCGAACCTGCTGGTCGACGACGCCGGCGGGGTCGCCGTGATCGACTTCGACGACTGCGGATTCAGCTGGTATCTGTACGATGTCGGCACCTCGGTGAGCTTCTTCGAGCACGAGCCGCAGGTACCCGGGCTGCTGGACGCCTGGCTGACGGGTTACCGGCGCGCGGGCAGCCTCCCGGCCGAGGACGAGGCCGAGATCTGGACCTTCGTGCTGCTGCGCCGGCTGCTGCTGGTGGCCTGGATCGGCTCGCACCAGGCGGCCGACATAGCGCGCGAACTTGGCGCGGGATATACCAGGGACAGCTGCGACCTGGCTGAGTCCTACCTCAGCCGCCTGCGCTAGCGGCCCGCCCCCGGGCCGGAAGAAAGGAAGAACGGGCATGTTCACATCCATCGCGGGCCGGGCCGTGGTCGTGACCGGCGCCACCCGCGGCATCGGCAAGGGCATCGCCGGCGTGTTCGCGCGCAGCGGCGCCAGGGTCCTGATCACCGGCCGGGACGCCCAGGCCGCCGAGGCGACCGTGGCCGAGCTATCCGCCTCCGGCGCCGAGGTCTGGCACGTGCTCGCCGACGTCGGCACCCGGGCGGGCTGCGAGGCCGTGGCCGCGGCCGCCGCCGAGCGACTCGGCGGCGTCGACGTGCTGTGCGCCAACGCCGGGATCTTCCCCGAGGCCCGGCTGGCCGAGATGACCGACGACGACATCGAGACCGTGCTCGGCACGAACCTGCGCGGCACGATCCTGACCGTGCAGGCCTGCCTGCCCGCGCTGGCTGCCTCCGGTCGCGGCCGGGTCATCCTGACCTCATCGATCACCGGCCCGGTCACCGGCTTCCCCGGCTGGTCGCACTACGGCGCGAGCAAGGCGGGCCAGCTTGGCTTCATGCGGACCGCCGCGATCGAGCTAGCCGCCAGCGGCATCACGGTGAACGCGGTCATGCCCGGCAACGTGATGACCGAGGGGCTGGCCGACCTGGGCGAGGACTACCTGGCCCAGATGTCGGCCTCGATCCCGCTGCGACGGCTCGGCACCGTGGACGACATCGGCTACGCCGCGCTGTTCCTGGCCAGCGATGAGGCCGGCTTCATCACCGGCCAGACCATCGTGGTCGACGGCGGCCAGGTGCTGCCCGAGTCGCTCGCCGCAGCGGCCGGCTGATGTCCGGCGAGACCGACCGGCACGGCGGGCACACGCCCGAGGACGTGCGGCGGATCCTGGCCGACCAGATCGCGGCCGGCCAGCTTCGGCCCGGGCAGCGGCTCGGCGCCGAGCGGGACCTCGCCGACCGGCTCGGAGTCAGCCGGACCACCC
>JAJYTW010000146.1 GCA_021792855.1 Actinomycetes bacterium | reverse complement strand
GCCGACCCGCCCCCGACGCTGACCAGCGCGTCGGCCGCGCAGTCCGCGGCGGCGGCCCGCGCGCGCTCGGCGAGTTCGGCCGGGACGTGCATGGCAACCTCGGGGTGCCGCCAGACGACCGGCAGGCCCGCGGTGACCGAGTCGGCCGTCGCGGCGGCGGAGCGGGACGCGATCACCAGCACCCGGCTCGCCCCGAGCAGGCCGGCCTCGCGTTCGACCGCCGCGGCGGCCACGCCGGTGCCGAGGACGACCCGCTGCGGCCAGGTCTGGTGGGTAAACCGGATGCTCACCGCGCCGAGCCTACGCGGCGCGGGCCTGGGGCCGGGCGACCGCCCGGACCCAGGCCCGCAATGGTCGTTACGCCTACCGAAGCAGTGCCCGTTCGGCGAGCGCGGCGATCGCGTTCTGCAGGTGGCCGGCCGCCGCCAGCAGGCGCCGGGCTGCGCCCGCCGGGATCGGGGCGCCGTTGTCGGCCGCGACGATCAGCCGGTGCAGGCCGGCGGCCACCGGCGTCCGCGCGGCCACCAGGCGGGCGAGGCCGCCCATCAGGGTCGCCCGCAGGCCGGGCTGGATCGCCGCGGTGGAACTGATCTGCATCGCCGCCCGGCCGAAGCTGCCGATCGGGGAGTTGAGCAGTTCGTACGCCTGGGTCAGCGCCGCCAGCCGCGCGGACTGGCCGGAGCGCCCGGTCAGAGCGGCGACCGCGGGCTGCATCGCCACGCCGTCGAGTCCGCTCTGCACGGTGCCGGTGACCAGTCGCTGCACCGTCGGCAGCAGGCCGGTCGAGTCGACCCAGGTGCGCGAGGTCTGCCCGCGCGGGACGCCCGGGCCGACGTAGCTGACCCACAGCGAGTTGATGTCGCGGGAGACCGTCCCGTGGTTCCACAGGTAACTCGGGCCGAGCGTGATCGCCGTGGACGATCCGGAGTAGTTGTAGTACCACGACGGCGAGGCGAACTGGATGAGCTGCGGATTGTCGGCCGGTACGCTTGTAGCGACGTGAATCGCCCGCAGCGCCGAGCCCCACACCAGGTAGCGCCAGCCCGGCATCTGGCCAAGGTTGGCGATCGGCACGCTGGTGCCCTTGGGCCAGTACACCAGGTTCGCCGCGCTGCCGTCGATGGTGAGGTTCGAGGTGGAGATGCCGACCTGGCTGAACCACGCCGGGGCGCTGGTGCTGATCTCGCCGCCGGGCATGTAGTGGTCGCCCTCATCGGAGGTGATCACGACGAGCGTGTTGGCCGGGGTCATGCCATGCGCCCGCAGATCGCCGAAGAACGCGGCGAAGGACGTGTTGTAGTGCGCCAGGTTGGCCTGGTAGGCGGGTGACCCCGGGGCCATGTTCTGGCCCGTGGTCGGGTTGTTGTGCACCGCGCGGATGTAGTCGTAGACGACCCGGACGCCGTGCGTGAGCAGGGCCGCCGCCGCGGTGAGCGAGCGGTCCGGGCCGAAGTTCGCGTCCCAGCCACCGGTGTGGACGCCGACCGTCTGTGATGGATCGGCGAGCAGGTGCGCGTTCATCACATAGGGCGCGTTCGGCGTGCCGAAGACCGTCTTGCCGTTGGCCCGATGGATGGCGAAGCCGAGGTAGTTCGCCGCGGTGTAGCCGTTGCCCACGGTCACGTACTGGGAGACCTCGCTGGTGCTCTCCAGTTCGATGTCGGCCCAGCCGACGGCGCCGACGCTGTAGCCGCGGGCGTTCCACCACTGCCACGGCGGCGCGGACAGGTGCGAGGGCGCGCCTCCCGGCAGTTTGTCCAGCCAGTAGCTGAAGCTGAGCCCCTGCCCGCCGTCGTACTGATAGTTGGACAAGATCCCGGTCCGGGAGTCGTACAGGCCGGTGACCTCGTTGACATAATCCGGGTGGGTGTACGGGACCAGGTCGGTGTGGTCGTTCGCCATCAGCGTGCCCTGGCCGAACCAGCGCCGCACGGCCGGCATCGCGAGCATGTCGGCCAAGTGCGTGTTGTCCAGATCGATCACCACGACGCGCCGGGCCAGGGGGGTGTGCTGCCCGGCCGCGAGGGCAGCGGACGCCGCGGCGGATGAGGCGGGGGCGGCGGCCGCCGCGCCGGCGGCCGCGGCACTGGCCGGGACGGCGATCGCGCCGCCGACCAGCACCGTGCTCACGCCGATCGCCAGCCTGCCAAGCCGGCGCTGTCCTGGGGCGGCGCGGCCGGGCAGCGAACCGGGCGGAGCGTCCTGCTGCCGTCGTGCCGAGCGCCACGGCCAGCTATCGCGGATCATGTTCTGGCACCTCCTGACGATGCGGGATGGCCGCGGCGGGACCCGCGGCCGAATATGGAATCGGCCGCGCCGGATGGCGGTATCGGAGCGCGGGATTCACATCCCTGACGCTAATGGGGCGTGCCGAAAACGCAATGAATATGCCGGTGAACGGTACTCGTCGGGTTCTTGTCGAGGGCCTGGCCGGGACCGGGCCTCGGCCGTCAGACCGGCGGATCAGCCGTTCAGGTCGGTCACCACGCTCGATCCTGAGCGGGTCCGGCGGAGCGCGAACAGGGCGAGCGCGGCCAGTGCGAGCGACACCGTCGCGACCGTCATCAGGGTGCCGATCGCGTTGATCTCCGGGGTCACCCCGAACCGGATCATCGAGTAGATCCGGACCGGCAGCGGCGGCACGCCGAGTCCGCTGACGAAGTAGGTCGTGATGAAGTCGTCGAACGACATCACGAAGACCAGCAGGCTGGAGGCCAGGATCGCGGGCCACAGCAGCGGGAGCGTCACCAGCCTGATCGTCTGCCACTGGCTCGCGTACAGGTCGAGCGCGGCCTCCTCGACGTCGCTGTTCAGGCTCGCCAGGCGGCTCCGGACGATGATCGTCACATACGCGATCGCCCAGGTCGCGTTGGCCGCGATCACGGTCGCCAGCGACAGCGTGATGCCAAGCTGGGTGAAGATCAGCAGCGCCGCCACAGCCGTCGCGATCTCCGGTGACACCAGGTTGAGCATCATCGTGCCCTCGACGACCCGCGCGGCACGGAGCCTGGACCGTTCCAGGCCGAGCGCCAGCGTGGTGCCGAGGACGGCCGCGATCACCATGGTGGTGACCCCGATCTCCAGGCTGGCCGCCAGCGAGGCGTGGATCCCGCCGTCGTGCAGGAACGCCACGTACCAGCGGGTGCTGAAGCCGCCGAAGACGGCGAGCGAGTTCTCCTTGTTGAACGAGAACAGGACGACGATCGCGATCGGCGCGAACAGGTAGCAGATCACCAGCGCGGTGATCACCACCAGGAATCGCGGCCGGTCGTACCGGCGGGCCCGCCTCACGGCCGCACCGCCCGGGCCCGCCGGGAGGTCCGCCGCAGGTAACCGACGATGACCACGAGCAGGACGCTCATCAGCACGACGGTCAGCGCGGACCCGAAGGTGATGTCGCCGACGTTGCTGAACTGGTCGGCGATCAGGTTGCCGATCATGTAGGTGTTCGATCCTCCGAGCAACTGGGCGGTGGCGAAGTCGCCGAGGCTGGGCAGGAAGGTCAGCACGATCCCGGCGACGATCCCGGAGCTAGTCAGCGGCAGCGTGATGTGCCAGAAGACCTGCCGGCCGCTGGCGTACAGGTCCCGGCCCGCCTCGATCAGCGCGGGATCCATCTGCTCTAGGGCCGCGTACACGGGCAGCACCATGAACGGGAAGTAGGTGTACACCAGGCCGCCGATGACGGCCCACGGCCGGTTCAGGAACTGCACCGGCGGCGACCCGTGCATGCCGAGGCCGTGCAGGATGCCGTTCAGCGTGCCGTTGTCGCCGAGGATCACCACCCAGGCGTAGATCCGGACCAGGTAGTCGACGAACCACGGCAGGATCACCAGCACGATCAGCGCGTTCTTGAACCGGCCGCCGAACCGGGCGATGGTGTACGCGGTCGGATAGGCCAGCACCCCGATGATGACCGTCGCCGCGGCCGCGTACTCCACCGTCCGGAGGATCACCGGCAGGTAGTAGCTCTGGAAGACATTCTGGTAGTTGCCCAGGTGCAGGCCGTAGACGGGCAGGCCGACGATGTTCGTCTGCGCCAGCGAGACGGCCACCACCAGGCCCAGCGGGATGACGAACAGGACCGCCAGCCACAGCGTGCCCGGCAGCAGCAGGACCCGGAAGATGGCTCGACGGGACCGCACGCTAGCTCGCTTGCACCTTGGACCAGGCCTGCGCCCACAACTGCTGCTGGCTGCCGGTCGGAACCCGCTTCCAGGCGCCGTCGGTCAGGATCGCGTCCGAGGTCTGCAGGAACGGGAAGTCCCTGACCAGCTTGTTGAACGCGGCATTGCCGGTGCTGGTGCCGTTCGCCTGGCCCATCCATTCCACGCAGGCTGCCGAGTTGTCCGGCCGGAGCAGCCAGTCGATGAAGAGCAGTGCGGTCCCCGGGTGCTGGGCCCTGACCGGGATCGACATCGTGTCGACGCCGATCGGGATGCCCTCCTTGCAGGTCTCGAACCTGATCGTGGCGGGGTCCTTGACCTTGCCGAGCGCGATGTAGACGTCGCCGGACCAGGCGTGCTGGATCCAGCCGGAGCCGTTCTCCAGGTTGGTGTAGTCCGCGGTGGAGAACCCGGCGAGCATCGGCTTGAGCTTGATCAGCTCGTCGGCGGCCTGGTTCACCTGCGACGCCACGCCGGAGTCGATCTTGTCGCCGAGCCGCAGCAGGCTCATCCCGAGTGCCTCTTCGATCTGGTCGAGCACGTAGATGTGACCGCTGGCGCTCTTGTGCGTCCACAGGTCGTTCCACGACCCGGTCATCGCGCCGACCTTGTCGGTCAGCCAGGCGATGCCGGTCGGGCTGTAGCCGTACGGGATCGTGTACTTCGCGCCCGGGTCGTACGGCGGGTTGCCGAAGAACGGGATCACCTGGCCGTAGTTGGCTAGCTCGCCGTGCGGGATCTCGCGGAGCAGGCCGCCGCCGATCAGCTGCCGCATGTAGGCGCTGTTGGTGAACACCACGTCGTACGGCAGGCCGGCCGCCAGCTTGGTCAGCATCGCCTGGTCGGAGGCGAAGTAGGTCTGGTTGACCGTGACCTTGTACTCCTTCTCGAACCCCTTGATCACCTGCGGCGGCACGTAGCCGCTCCAGTTGAAGTAGTTGAGGTCGCCGTCGACCTTCGCCTTGATCGGCGCGGCGGACCTCGCGGCCGGGGCGTTGCCGCCGCAGGCCGCGAGCAGCACGCCCGCGCCGGAGAACAGAGCCGCGTCGCGCAGGAAGGCGCGCCTGCTCCAGGACCAGCTTGTCATCGTCGTCTCCTGTTCGGGGAAGCCGCAGAAGGGGATGCCTGATCAGCTCCGTTGCTGGTCGGACGGGCGGGCGGGATCGCCCGCGAGGAACTGTGCGTAATCGGCCCGGCGGAACCTGGCCGTGCACGGGTTGCCGTCGGCGATCCACAGCCGCCGCTCGGCCGGCTCGATCAGCACTGAGGCGACCGTCGCGCCCTGCTCCAGAGGGTGCTCGCGCGGATCGGGATGGCAGCAGGTGGCCGACGGGTAGCCCGCGTGGTCGGCGAGCACCCGCTCGATCTGCTCCCGGCCCGGGCGCGGCCCGGCCGCCTCGAGCAGCGTGCGAGCCCGGCCGTACCGGAGCGCGCTGTCGGGCATCGCCCACAGCGAGTAGTCCACCGTGCCGGGCGGCACGGCGAGGAAGTGGTTCGCGTGCACCAGCAGTCCACGCTCGGGGTGCAGCACCGAGAGCGCGGTGAAGTCACCGGGCGCCGCCTCGACGTCAACCGTCGAGCCGTCGGCGTGCCCGAGCAGGTAGTTCGCGGCGGAGGACCGGGTCCCGTGCTGCAGCACGACCAGCGCCTCGGTGGTCGTCTCGCAGTCCAGGATCGCGCGCAGCAGCACGTGGTACGGCAGGCCAGGGGTGCCCGCGTCACGGTCGGTGACCAGGGCATTAGTGCACAGGCCCAGCCCGGCGGAGTTGAGCCCGGCCTTGGCGAGCAGTCCGGCCTCGACCACGGTGACGAAGTTGGGCTTGCCGTCCTGCTCCGCCTCGAGCACGACCACGGTGTCGAAGCAGTGCGTCAGCCAGTCCCAGTTCTGCCCGAGCAGGGTCGCCCCGGTGGCGCTGGCCGTCGGTGCCAGCGCGAACGAGGTGCACTCGGCGGGTGGCGCGGCGCGCATGGTGCTGGCGGCGCGGGCCCGGGCCGCGAACATCACCTCGGTGCGCACGTTGATCGCCAGGATGTCGCCGAAGTCGACCCCGGCGCCCTCGGCGATGCCGCGGATCTCCGCCAGGTAGTCCGGGTAGGCGGCGCCGATCGGGTCGGCGAACCGGTCGGCCTCGGCGCGGACCCGCGGCCAGTCCCAGCCGGCGTAGTACCCGAACGCCTCCTGGTAGCCGGCGATGGACCGGGCGATCCGGTCCCTGGCCTGTTCGCCGTAGGATCGGCCGCGCTCGCGCGGTCCGCCGGACACCCGGATGTGCGGGTACTCAGCCACCGGTCACCACCTTGTGCGGTTCGGTCAGGTGCAGCAGGTTGCCCTCGGGGTCGTAGAAGGCCCGGTGCCGGTAGTAGGTGCCGCCCGGGTGCTCCCAGCGCTCGACCGCCCCGGCCCACTCGACCTTGCCGTCGAGTTCGGCGACCGCCGCCTCGATGTCGGTCACCTCGAACGCGAACGAGTCGATGCCCGGCTGATCCTCCTCGGTGACCGACGTGCGCCGGGGGGCGCTGTCGGTGACCGGCGTCGCGAGGATGTACACGGTGACGTCGCCGCACTGGACGGCGGCCCAGTCACTGCCCGGCTCATACGGGAGGAAGAGGTCGAATCCGAGTACTCCGTGGTAGAAGGCCACCATGGCGTCGACGTCCCGGCACAGGACGTCCAGGTTGTCGATGCGGCCGATAATGCCCATCGCGTTGCTCGCCTTTCCGGGAGGTTGGATGCGGGTGCCCGCCGGTCAGGCGGAGGTGATCGGCGTCGGCTGGTGCTGCCCGGCGTTCTCGCCCACCGACAACCCGCCGTCCACGAAGTAGGTGTGGCCGGTGCAGAACGACGACTCGTCCGAGCAGAGGAACAGCGCCATCGCGGCGATCTCGGCCGGCGTGCCCATCCGCTGCAGGGCGTGCATCCGGGCCGCCTCCGCGCGGGCCCCGGCGGGGTCCGGCTGGGCGTCGGCCCAGCGCCGCACCATCGGGGTCTCGATGTAGCCGGGGGCGATGCAGTTGGCCCGGATGTTGTCCGGCCCGACCTCGACCGCGATCGCCCTGGTCAGGCTCATGATCGCGCCCTTGGCCGCGCACTGGACGGCGACGCCGGGCTCGGCCTGGACGGCGTAGGTCCCGGACATCGCCACGATCGAGCCGCCGCCGAGCGCGCGCATCAGCGGGATCGCCGCCCTGGCGCATAGGTAGGTTCCCTTGACGTCGACCGACATGAACCGGTCCCATGCCTCGGGAGTGGTGTCCTCCAGGGTGTTCTCGTACATCGCCCCGGCCTGGGCCACCAGCGCGTGCGGACCGCCGAGCGCCGCGGCCCGCTCGAACAGCGCGGCGACATCGTCCGGGCTGGATACGTCGCACGTGACAGCCTCGGCCGAGCCGCCGGCGGCCGTGATCCCCGCGGTGACCTCAGCCAGTCCGGCGGCGTTGAGGTCGGCGCACACGACGCGCGCTCCCTCGGCGGCCAGTCGCTCCGCGATGGCCCGTCCATTTCCGCTGGCCGCGCCGGTCACTACGGCGACCTTTCCGTGCATCCGCATTCCGCGCTCCCTTCGGTAGTGGCCCGAATGTAGCTGCGAGCGCTGGCGGGAAGGAATGCACAGTTTGTGACATGTTCCTCGGAAAGCTGTCACATCTAGTGCACTGTCTGGGGATGCCCTGGCCACTAGTCTCACGATGCGGCGAGCCAGCGCACCGACGCGAGGAGAAAGATGAAGCGGATAGCAGTGATCCCCGGGGACGGGGTGGGCCCCGAGGTGATCCGGGAATCGGCGAATGTCCTGACCTACATCGCCGAGCAGGATCCCGGCATCGACTTCGCGTTCGACTACTTCCCCTGGGGCACCGACTACTACCTGCAGACCGGCGAGATGATGCCGGAGGACGGCCTCGACGCGCTGCGGGACCATGACGCGATCCTGTTCGGCGCGGTCGGCTCGCCCCGGGTCAAGGACCACATCACGCTGCGGAACCTGCTCTTCAAGATCAGGCTCGGCTTCGACCAGTACGTCAACCTGCGCCCGATCCGGCTGCTGCCCGGGGTGCCTACCCCGCTCGGCGACGTCACCAGCCGGGACATCGACATGATCTTCGTCCGGGAGGGCACCGAGGGCGAGTACGCGGGCGCGGGTGACTTCCTGTTCCCCGGGACCAGCCAGGAGACCGCGCTGCAGACCGCGGTGTTCTCCCGGGTCGGCACCGAGCGGGTGATCCGGTGGACGTTCGAACTGGCCCGCCGGGAGGGCCGCAGCGTCACCAGCGTCAGCAAGGGCAACGCGCTGCAGTACTCCGGCGTGTTCTGGGACCGGGTCTTCGACGAGGTGGCCGCCGAGTACCCGGACGTCGCGACCCGGCGCCTGCTGGTCGACGCCGCGGCCATGTTCATGGTGCGCGAGCCACGCCGGTTCGAGATCGTTGTTGCCTCCAACCTGTACGCCGACATCCTGACCGACCTGGGCGCCGGGATCATGGGCGGCATGGGACTGGCCCCGAGCGCCAGCCTGAACCCGGAGCGCCGGTTCCCGTCCACCTTCGAGCCGATCCACGGATCCGCGCCGGACATCAAGGGCGCCGGCCGGGTGAACCCGATCGGGTCGATCTGGAGCACCGCGCTGATGCTCGATCACCTGGGCTATCGGCAGTGGGCGGGCCGGGTCGTCCGGGCGATCGAGAAGACCGTCGCCGATCCGGCGACCCGGACGGCGGACCTCGGCGGAACCGCGTCGACCGGCGCGGTGGGCGAGGCGGTCGTCACAGCCCTGGCCGAGCTAGCCGCCGAGCCGGAGGGCGCTGTCGCCGGGTAGGTCGGCGGGCGCCGCTGCGCCCGCCGGGGACTGACGCCGGAGCAGGTCAAGGCCGCGCAGCGCGACCAGCAGCCGCAGCCGGACCTCGGCAGCGTCCAGGTCGCGGCCGAGCAGCCTGGTGAGCCTGGCCAGCCGGTGGTAGAGCGTCCGGCGCTGGATGTGCAGTGCGCCCGCCGCCGCGCTCGGCCTGCCGCTGTGCTCTAGATAGCACCGCAGCGTCGGCAGCAACGGCTGCGCGGCGGTGGAATCGTGGGTGAGCAGCGGGCCAAGCTCGGACTCCACGTACGACGCGAGATGCGGGCCCTGCGCCAGCGGCAGCAGCAGGTGGAACACGCCGAGGTCGGCGAAGTGGTGCACGCCGGGTTCCGGGATCGCCCGGCCGAACCTGGTGGCATCCGCCGCCTGCTCGATGGCCCGGCGCAGCCCGGGGGCGGTCGTCTCGTCGCTGACGCCGACCACCGGGGTCAGCCGGACGTCCCCGAGTCGGCCGATCCGCTCGCACACGTCGTGTCCGATGGCGGTCAGCATGGCCCGGGTGTCGGGGCCCGCCGGGCAGCCGATGATGGCGAGCACCCGGTCGCCGTCCAGCGCGGACAGGCTGACCGAGCCCGCGTCGGCGACCGCGGCCCGGACCTCGGCCAGCAGCCGGCGCCGGATCTCGTGCCGGAACGACTCGGTGAACCCCTCGGCCGCGGCCTGCTCGGCCAGGCCGGCCGGATCAAGCACGATCGCGGCGAGGCGCCGGTCGCCGAGTTCGATGCCAAGGCTGCGGGCCCGGCGGAAGAACTCGCGCGCGTCCCGGTAGCGCTCGTTCAGGATGTCGGAGATCAGCGCGCCGCGCGCGGCGTCGGCCGCCGACCGCCAGTCCCGCTCGGTGAGCAGCACGACGCCGACCGCCGCTGCGGCCCGGTCCAGGGCCAGCAGGTCGATGTCATCCAGGGCGCGGCCGATCGCGAGCGCGTGCAGGCGTCCCCATTCCTCGCCCCGGATCGAGATCGACAGCCAGGCGCAGCCCGGGGCGCCGTCCTGGCTGCGCACCGTGCCGTCGGCGTCGCGATGGCCGGTGCGGGAGTGCCGCTCCCACACCGCGAACACCTCGCCGGGCTCGAGTCCCTGCGGCTCCATCTCCACGACCTGGTGGGCCGCGTCCTCCAGCACGATCGGGCACCGGGTGATCGCGGCCAGTCGTTGCAGCACCCGGGGCAGGCTGACGCCCCGCAGCACCAGGTCGGTGAAGTCACGGCGGATCTGCTCGGCCTTCGCCAGCAGCTCAAGCTGCCGGTTCACGATCGCCCGGTGGACCTGCTCAGTGACCTCCATGTAGCCGATCCTGCGGTGCAGCGCCACCAGAGGCAGGCCGCGCCTTTCGGCCTCGCCGATCAGTGCGGCCGGCAGTTCGTCGAAAGCCGCGCCGAGCCTGATCAGCACCCCGGAGACGCCGACCTCGTCCAGCTGGCTGATGAACCGGCGGTGCACCTGCGGATCGGCGCCCAGGCCGATGCCGGTCATCAGCAGCATCTCGCCGCCCTTGAGGTAGCTCGCGATGTCGGCCTGCTCGGAGATGTGCACCCAGCGGACCGGCCGAGTGAGGTGCGCGTGCCCGGCGACGATCTCCGGCTCGCCGTGCCGGATGACCTCCAGATCGAGGATCTCGGCGAGCGTCAGTGCCATTGGGCTCCCTGCGGCGGGCAAGCATCGGCTGGATAACCAGCCGATTCCGACATTCAACCCTAAGCGATCGGGCCGCGACCGTGCGCTGGCCGGGCGGTTGCCTGGAGATGGCATGCTGGAAGGCATGAACGACCTGCTCAGGGTGCTCCGCCGGATCGCGGTCACG
>JAJYTW010000145.1 GCA_021792855.1 Actinomycetes bacterium | reverse complement strand
GGCGGCCGGGCTGGGGCAGGCGGCCGGGCGGGTCAGTCGGGCAGGTCAGTCGGCGGGCTGCATCAGCCGGCGCGCCGCCTCGGTGATGCTGCCGGACAGCGACGGGTAGACCGCGAACGTGTGCGCGATCTGATCGACGGTCAGCTGCTGCTCGACCGCCAGGGAGACCCCGAGGATGAGCTCGCTGGCCCGGGGCGCGACGACCACGCCGCCCAGCACGATGCCGCTGTTGCGGCGGGCGAAGAGCTTGACGAAACCGTCGCTGAACGCGTCCATCTTCGCGCGGGCGTTGGTGGCGAGCGGTAGTTTCACCTCACGGGCCTCGACCACGCCGCGGTCGATGTCCTGCTGGGTGACGCCGACGGTCGCGATCTCGGGGTCGGTGAAGATGGTGGCCGCGACGTGACCGACCCGCAGTGGCTGGACCGCCTCGCCCAGGGCGTGCCACATCGCGATCCGGCCCTGCATCGCGGCGACCGAGGCCAGCATCCATACGCCGGTGCAGTCCCCGGCCGCGTACACCCCCGGTGCCGACGTCCGCGACACGCGGTCCACCCGGATGAAGCCGCGCTCGTCGACGGCCACACCGGCCTCGGCCAGCCCGATGCCGTCGGTCGCCGGGATCATGCCGACCGTCAGCAGGCAGTGCGAGCCGCGCACGGTCCGGCCGTCTTCCAGGCCGACCTCGACGCCGTCGCCGGTCCGGACGGCAGAGACCGCACGGGACCGGCTGAGCACCGACATCCCGCGCCGCCGGAACACGTCCTCGACCACCACGGCGGCGTCGGTGTCCTCGTTAGGCAGCACGTGCTCCCGCGAGGACACCAGGGTGACCTGGGATCCGAGGGCCTGAAACGCGCTGGCGAACTCGGCGCCGGTGACCCCGGATCCGACCACGATCAGTTCCGGCGGAAGCTCGGTCAGGTCATAGATCTGCCGGCAGGTGAGCAACCGCTCGCCGTCCGGGATTGCCAGCGGCAGCTCACGCGGCCGGGCGCCGGTGGCGATCAGCACCGTGTCCGCCTCGATCAGCCGTCCGTCGACGGTTACCTGCCCAGGGCCGGCCAGCCGTCCGCGGCCGCTGATCACCCGCACTCCCTCGGCACCCAGCCTGGTCCGGACATCCACCGACTGGGCCCTGGCCAGGTCCCTGATCCGGGAGTTCAGCCGCACCGCGTCGATGCTTGGATGCGACGGCAGCAGCGTCCGCCGGGCCGGACTGGCCGGGCTCGCCTCCCCGCCGAACCTGATGCCCAGGTTCGGCGCGCCCTCCAGACCGGCGATCAGGCCGGAGGTGGCTGCCAGCGCCTTGGACGGCACGCAGTCGGTGAGGACGCACGAGCCGCCGAGACCGGTCTCCTCGATCACTGTGACGGAGGCGCCGAGTTGCGCGGCGACGAGGGCGGCCTCGTAGCCGCCCGGGCCGCCGCCGATGACCGCAATGCGGTTAGCAGGCTGATTCACGGTGCCTCATTCTGTCGCATGGCCGCCACCGAGCGTGTGTCAGCCACCCCGGGCGGGGGTTTCCGGGACACGCTGAATCACTCACCGGGGCACTTGCAGTGCCATCTGGCGTACTTCTCCCCCTCTGGACCCGTACCCTAGGCAATCGTGGCGTTGTACGCGGCATACGGCAGCAACATGGACCCGGCGCAGATGGCCGAGCGCTGCCCGCACTCTCCCCAGGCAGGATCCGGCTGGATCGAGGGCTGGCGGCTGACCTTCGGCGGCGAGGACATCGGCTGGGAAGGCGCCCTCGCCACCGTCGTGGAGGACGCCGATTCCCGGGTCTTCGTCGTCCTGTACGAAATCTCTGACGTCGACGAGCGGTCACTGGACCGCTGGGACGGCGCCACTCTCGGCTACTACCGCAAGATCACGGTGCGGGTCGCCACCCTCGATGGTGACGTGGCCGCCTGGTTGTACGTGCTGAACGACTGGGAAGGCGGACTCCCATCGGCGCGCTACCTGGGCATCATGGCCGACGCCGCAGAGTCGGCCGGTGCCCCGGGCGACTACGTCGAGTGGCTCAGGGCCCGCCCCTGCCGATCGGTCAGCGGCTAGGCGGACTCAGCCGACCAGCATCGCGATCGCGAACGCGATTCCGGGCACCAGGATCGCCGCGATCGGCAACCATGCCCAGCGCGCGGTGAACGTCGTGGCGCCGGCCGGACCGGCGGCGCTGGCACCGGATTCGGCCCGGCTAGCCGCGTCAGCGCCGTTCCCAGCCGCACCGTTCCCGGCCCCGGCGCCGCTCCCGGCATCCGGGCCACCGAGACTGGCATCCGGGCCACCGAGACCGGACCCCGCGGTCGCCGCCGTGGCAGCCTGGGCCGCCGCGGCGGCGACCTCTTCCTTCAGCCTGGCCAGTTCCCTGGCGATGATCTCGGGCTGAGTCATCTTGGCTACCGTGCGGGCCGACTCCGGCAGTCGCGCGTAGGAGGACGGCGTGCTGCGTGCGCCGCGATCCCACTGCCGCCCGCGCAACTCGGCGCGAGCCCTAGACCGGCGCGGCGCGGCCAGTGCCCAGCACGCCACGGTCTTGTCCTTCTTCGGCGCCGGCCGGGCGCACTGCACCTCGACCGACTCGGCCAGATAGACCCCGTTGACCACGCCCCACCCGATGTCGAAGATCCGGAACGGGTTGCGCACGCAGATACCTTCGGAGTCGGCGATCACGCGCGGCCACAGCGCGGCCGCGTACACCACCCCGGTGATCGTCAGCGCGCCGAGAGCGATCCGGGCCGAGGGCAGTTGATGCCCCTGGATCAGCAGGTCAGCCAGGCCGAGCAGGAGAAATCCCAGCCAGCACCACCAGAGCACCACCGGCGTGGTCATCCGGTAGACACGCTTGCCGTCGGGCGTCAGTCGCCCGGCGGTCTGGGTCACTTGCGGGCCGGATCTGGCCTGGTTCGGTACGGACACGATCGGGTGGACTCCGCTATCGGCTCGGAGGACGGCGGTTCAGAAGACGGCGGTTCAGAAGACGGCTCTGCGCTGATCGGTTTCCAACGTCTATGCACACAATAGGCGCAGACACCGACCGGGCGAGAACCGAAGCACCCGCCCGGACCGCTACTGCCCGCCCGGACCGCTACTGCCCGCCCGGCCTAGACGGCCGGGTCGCCGAGCGCGGCAAGCGCGCTCGCGGCCATCACCTTGACGCCGACCCCGATGCACCGCTCGTCGACGTCGAACATCGGCTGATGGATGTCGAAGTCGTCATCGGAGCCCGCCCGGCGCGTACCCAGCCGGAACAGGCTGCCCGGCACGGACTCCAGGTACCAGGAGAAATCCTCGCCACCAAGGCTCTGCGGCGCCTGGGTCAGCGCGTCCGACCCCAGCATCGCCTCGGCCGCAGCGGTCACCAGGGCGGTGCTCGACGCCTCGTTCACGGCGGGCGGCACGCTCCGGACGTAGCTGAGGTCGGCGGTCACCCCGTAGCTGCTCGAAACCGACTCCACCAGCGCCTTCAGCAGGTCCGGCGCGGCGTGCCAGGCGCTGTCGTCCAGGCAGCGAACGGTGCCCTCGGCCACGCCGACATCCGGGATCGCGTTCGCCGCCGAGCCGGCCCCGACCTGGCCCCAGACCAGGCTCAGCGCCGACCGGGGGTCGACCCGCCGGGACAGCGCCGCCGGAAGCTCGGTGATGATCTTCCCGAGCGCGAACACCAGGTCCGCGGTCAGATGCGGGCGCGCCGTGTGCCCGCCCGGGCCGGTCAGCGTCACCTTCACCTTGTCACAGGCCGCGGTGATCGCGCCGACCCTGGTGCCGATCCGGCCGAGGTCCAGCTTCGGATCGCAGTGCAGCGCGAACACCCGGTCGACGCCGGACAGGCCGCCGGCCGCGAGCACGTCGAGCGCGCCGCCAGGGACCTCCTCGGCGGGCTGGAAGATCAGCCGCACCCGGCCGGGAATCGCGCCTGCCCGCTGCGCGGCAGCCAGGAACAGCCCGGTGCCGACCAGGATCGAGGTATGCACGTCGTGCCCGCAGGCGTGGCACGCGCCGGCGTTCAGCGAGCGGTACGGGACGTTCTTCTCGTCGGTGATCGGCAGCGCGTCGATGTCGGCCCGCAAGGCTACCGACGGCCCGTCGCCATCCCCGATGTCGACGATCAGTCCGGTCCCCTTGGGCAGGATCGCGGGCCGGAGGCCCGCGGCCTCGAGCCGCAGGGCGATCCGGCGCGTGGTCCGGTGCTCGTAGTAGCCGACCTCGGGATGCGCGTGCAGGTCGCGCCGGAACTCGATCAGCTCGGATTCATGATCGGCAAGGAACTTGCTCAGCTCGCCAGCCGGGTCAAATTCAGCCATGCGTCGCCTCCCCCGCGATAGCGACCGGGCCGGGTGCTGGCCGGCGCCCATGATCAATCATGCCGTCGCCGCCGCACTCGCGGGCCGCCGGGCTCACCAGCGCGTCCGCCACCCGCCCGGGTGCCAGCGGCCCCGAGCACGGGCCTTGCCCCCGGCCGCGCCGGGCACAGATCGTTCCCATCGGGTCCTTCACGATGCCTGATAAATACGCCAGGTTAATCCGGCGAATCATTTCCGACGCCGGTCATTTTGGATCGATAAAACCGGTCCGGGCATTAGCTGTTTCGCCACCGGATGCACCAGAACAGCCAGTTGATCTATTGCGAAAGTGTCCCGCGCAGCGCGCGTTACCGCCGCGAACCGGCTATCCAGGCAAGCACCGAAACGTTCCGGCGCGGGCAGCCACTCCCGGCCGGATACGCTCTGACCTGACTAAGCATGCTACTCGCGCACACCGCAGGCCGCTGGCGTTACGTGATTGTGATCAAGCCCTATCGGTGGGCGATGACTGCCGTATCGCCGGTTATTTCCCAGGCTTACCCGACATCACCGGGCTGATATACGCCCCAGATATCGCGCAGCGCATTGCAGACTTCACCCACCGTCGCACGTGCCCGCAGCGCGTCACGCAACGGGTACAGCACGTTGTCGGTCCCGGCGGCGACCCGCCGGATCTCGTCCAGGCAGCGCGCCACCTCCGCGCCGTCCCGGCGGGCACGCAGATCGCTCAGCCGGTCCGCCTGCTCGCGCTCGATCGCCGGGTCTACCCGTAGCGGCTCGTAGCTCTCTGCATCGGCGATGGTGAATTTGTTCACCCCGACGACCACCCGGTCCCCGGCGTCGATCTGCTGGGCGACCTGATAGGCCGACCGCTCGATCTCGGACTTCTGGAAGCCCTGCCCGATCGCGGCCACGGCGCCGCCCATCCCCTCGACCTTGCCGATCAGATCGACGGCGGCGTCCCTGATGGCCGCGGTCATCGACTCGACCGCGTAGGACCCGGCCAGCGGGTCGGCCGTCGCGGTCAGGTCGGTCTCGTAGGCCAGCACCTGCTGGGTGCGCAGCGCCAGCCTGGCCGCCTTCTCGGTCGGCAGCGCGATCGCCTCGTCATAGGAGTTCGTGTGCAGCGACTGGGTGCCGCCGAGCACGGCGGCGAGGGCCTGGATCGCCACCCTGGTCATGTTCACCTCGGGCTGCTGCGCGGTCAGTTGCACGCCCGCGGTCTGGGTGTGGAACCGCAGCATCTGCGAGCGCGGGTCCTTCGCGCCGAACTCGTCGGCCATGATGTGGGCCCACAGCCAGCGCGCCGCGCGGAACTTGGCGACCTCCTCAAGCAGCGTGGTCCGCGCCACGAAGAAGAACGACAGCCGCGGCGCGAAGTCGTCCACCGCCAGGCCGGACCGCAGCGCGGTGCGCACATACTCCTTGGCGTTCGCCAGCGTGAACGCGATCTCCTGGACCGGCGTGGCCCCGGCCTCCGCCATGTGATAGCCGGAGATCGAGATCGTGTTCCAGCGCGGAACGTGCTTGCCGCAGTAGGCGAACGTGTCGGCGACCAGCCGGAGTGACGGCTCGGGCGGGTAGATGTAGGTCCCGCGGGCGATGTACTCCTTCAGGATGTCGTTCTGGATCGTTCCGGTGAGTTCGCCCGCCGGGACGCCGGTCTCCTCCGCCACGAGTTGGTAGAGCAGCAACAGCACGGCGGCGGGTGCGTTAATCGTCATCGAAGTTGACACCGTGCCGAGCGGTATGCCGCGCAGCAGGGTGTGCATGTCCTCGATCGAGTCGATCGCGACGCCGACCTTGCCCACCTCGCCGTGCGACTGCGGGGCGTCGGAGTCGTAGCCCATCTGAGTCGGCAGGTCGAACGCGACTGACAGGCCGGTCGTACCGGCCGCGATCAGTTGCTGGTATCGCCGGTTGGAGTCGGCCGCGGTCGAAAACCCGGCGTACTGGCGCATGGTCCACGGCCGCCGCACGTACATCGTGGGGTAGACGCCCCGGGTGAACGGGAAGCTGCCCGGCTCGCCGAGATCCCGCTCGGGGTCCAGATCGCGCAGATCCTTCGGGCCATACACCGGCTCGATGGGCTCGCCGGACTCAGAGGTTCGCGTCATGAGTCCAAGCGTACGACCGGACGCTCGGGAGCAGAGTGGCCTATTCCTCGCTATCTTCCGGGCTAGCCCGCCGGGAGGAACCCGACCCGGTCCCGGACCACGGCCATTGTTGCGCTGGCCACCTCGCGGGCCCGGGCGGCACCGTCGGCCAGCGTCCGGTCAAGCTCGGCCTCGTCCGCCAGGATCTCGGCGGTCCGCTCCCGGATCGGGGTGAGCGCCTGCACGACCACCTCGGCCAGGTCCTTCTTGAACGCGCCGTAGCCGGAACCCGCGTAGCGCCGCTCCAGGTCGGCCATGCCATCACCGGACAGCGCCGAGTAGATCCGCAGCAGGTTGGTGACGCCGGGCTTGTCCGCCTCGTCGGCACGTACCTCGGCGCCCAGGTCGGTCACGGCACGAGCGATCTTCTTGCGGATCGCCGCCGGATCCTCGAGCACGTCGATGATCCCCTGCGGGGCCGACGCCGACTTGCTCATCTTGATGGACGGATCCTGCAGGTCCGCGATCTTCGCGACATCGGTCACGATGTGCGGGCCGGGAATCGTGAACGTCTGGCCGAACCGGTGGTTGAACCGCTGCGCCAGATCCCTGGTCAGCTCCAGGTGCTGCCGCTGGTCCTCACCGACCGGGACCTGGTCGGCCTGGTAGAGCAGGATGTCGGCGGCCTGCAGGATCGGGTAGGTGAACAGCCCGACGCTGGCGGACTCGGCCCCTGCCTTGGCCGACTTGTCCTTGAACTGCACCATCCGGCTGGCCTCGCCGAATCCGGTCAGGCAACTCAGCACCCAGGCAAGCTCGGCATGCTCGGGAATGTGGCTCTGCACGAACACGGTGCACCGCTTGGGATCCAGTCCCGCGCCGAGCAACTGCGCGGCCGCCACCCGGGTCCGGCGCCGCAACAGCGCCGGGTCCTGCGGCACCGTGATCGCGTGCAGGTCCACCACGCAGTAAAAGGCGTCGTAGCTCTCCTGCAGCGTCACCCACTGGCGCAGGGCGCCCAGGTAGTTGCCGAGGTGGTAGGAATCTGCGGTCGGCTGAATGCCGGAAAGGACACGTTGGGCGGACATGGCCCGCAGTCTAGTTGGCCCCGTGGACCGTGCGATCAGCCCGGCTGCGGCCCGTTGCCGCCGGGCCCGGCTGCCTCCGCCGACGTCGTCACGACCGGCACGATCTCGGGGGCGCCGAGCCTGATCGCGTCGGCGTCGCTGTCGGTGTCAGCCTCCTGGGACGCCCGCTCGGCGGCGACCCGCGCCCGGTAGTTCTCGATCTCCCTGGAGACCTGCCTGGACCGCCACTTCATCGGTCCGGCCATCAGCGAGGCGACCTCCTGAGCAGCGGACAGTCCCCGGTCCCAGGTCTCGATCGAGATCCTGGTCCGCCGGGTCAACACGTCGTCCAGGTGCCTGGCGCCCTCGTGGGTGGCCGCGTAGACGGCTTCGACCCGCAGGTAGTCATCCGCGCCGGCCAGCGGCCTGGCCAGACTCGGATCCGCGGCGATCAGGTCGAGCAGTTCGCTGATCAGCGAGCCGTGCCGGCGCAGCAGGTGCTCCACCCTGGCCACGTGCAGGCCGGAGGACCGGGCGATCTGGTGTCTGGCGTTCCACAGCGCCTGGAAGCCGTCCGCGCCGGCCAGCGGGACCTGGTCGGTGCACGACGGCGGGACCTTCTCGTCCAGGCCGTGCGCGACCGCGTCCACGGCGTCCCGCGCCATCACCCGGTAGGTGGTGTACTTGCCGCCGGCGATCATCACCAGGCCGGGCACCGGGTGCGCGACGGTGTGCTCCCTGGACAGCTTGGACGTGGTATCGGACTCACCGGCAAGCAGCGGTCGCAGGCCCGCGTACACGCCCTCGACGTCGTCGTAGCTGAGCGGCACCGCGAGCACCCGGTTGACCTGGCCGAGAACGTAGTCGATGTCGGCGCGACTGGCGGCCGGATGGGCCTTGGACAGCGACCAGGCGGTGTCGGTCGTCCCGATGATCCAGTGCCTGCCCCACGGGATCACGAACAGGACGCTGACCGGGGTGCGCAAGATGATGCCGGTCGCGGACTGGATCCGGTCCCTGGGCACGACCAGGTGCACGCCCTTGGACGCCCGCACGTTGATCGAGCCGCGGCCGCCGGCCATCGCCTGGATCTCGTCGGTCCACACGCCGGTGGCGTTCACCACCTGCTGGGCCCGGAACTCAAGCTCGGTGCCGGACTCCAGGTCCCTGACCCTGACCCCGGTGACCCGCTCGCCTTCCCGGAGGAAGCCGGTGACCTGGGTCCGGGAGGCGACCTGGGCGCCGTACCCCGCCGCGGTCCTGATCAGGTCGACGACGAACCTGGCGTCGTCCACCTGCGCGTCCCAGTAGAGCAGGCCGCCGGTCAGCGCCGACCGGCGCAGCGCGGGCGCCAGGCGGAGCGCGCGGCTCTTGCTTAGCTGGCGGTGCACCGGCAGGCCACGGACCTGGCCCCGGCTCACCGCGAGCAGGTCGTACATGCTCACGCCGGTGCCCACGTAGGCGCGTTCCCAGGCGTGGTGGGTGAACGGGAACAGGAACGAGACCGGCCTGACCAGGTGCGGCGCGATCCGCTGGAGCAACAGCGAGCGCTCCGTGAGCGCCTCCCTGACCAGGCCGAAGTTCATCTGCTCCAGGTAACGCAGGCCGCCGTGGATCAGCTTGCTCGAGCGCGACGACGTGCCCGACCCGAAGTCCCTGGCCTCGACCAGGCCGACGGACAGGCCGCGGGTCGCCGCGTCCAGGGCGACCCCGGCGCCGACCACGCCGCCGCCGATCACGATGACCTGGTGCTCGGTGGCCGCCATCGCGGCAAGGGCCGAGGCCCGCTCAGCGGGACCAAGTCTGAAAACTCCGAGCGCCTGGGCAGTCACAGTGCAGCAACCTACCCGAACCCGCCTCTAGCACGCCGACGGCCTCGGCCCGACCGGCGTGGCGGTGACGCTAGCGCCGCCCGGCGGTGCCCGGCGCGACGGTGACCTCGACCCGCTGGAACTCCTTGAGGTCGGAGTAACCCGAGGTCGCCATGGTCCGGCGGAGCGCGCCGATCAGGTTCATCGAGCCGTCCGCGACGGTGGACGGCCCGTGCAGGATCTGCTCCAGGGTGCCGATGGTGCCGACGCGCAACCGGTCGCCCCTGGGCAGTTCGGGGTGATGCGCCTCGCTGCCCCAGTAGTAGCCGCGGCCCGGCGCCTCGGCGGCGCGGGCGATCGGCGACCCGACCATCACCGCGTCCGCGCCGAGGGCGAGTGCCTTGGCGATCTCGCCGCTGCCGGTCATCCCGCCGTCGGCGATGACGTGCACGTACCGGCCGCCGGACTCGTCGAGGTATTCGCGGCGGGCGGCCGCCACGTCCGCGATCGCCGTCGCCATCGGCACCTTGACGCCGAGCACGGCGGCCGTCGTCTGCCCGGACCCGCCGCCGAAGCCGGCCAGCACCCCGGCGGCGCCGGTCCGCATCAGGTGCAGCGCCGCGGTGTAGGTGGCGCAGCCACCGACGATGACGGGAACGTCCAGTTCGTAGATGAAGTGCTTGAGGTTCAGCGGCTCCGCCTGGCTGGACACGTGCTCGGCGGAGACCGTGCTGCCCCGGATCACCACGAAGTCGGCCCCGGCGTCGATCACCGCCTTGTGATAGCGCAGCGTGCGCTGCGGCGATAGCCGGGCGCCGATCGTTACGCCAGCCGCGCGGATCTCGGCGATCCGCTCGCCCACCAACTCGTCCCTGATCGGCGCGGCGTAGATCTGCTGCAACCTGGTGGTGGCGTCGCCGTCGTCTAGTTCGGCGATCTCGGCGAGCAGCGGTTCCGGGTTCTCATACCTGGTCCACAGTCCCTCGACGTCGAGCACCGGCAGGCCGCCGAGCCTGCCGATGGCGATCGCGGTGGCCGGGGACACCACGCTGTCCATCGGCGCGATCACCAGCGGCAGGTCGAACCGGTAGGCGTCGATCTGCCAGGCGGTCGAGACGTCCTCCGGCCGCCTGGTCCGGCGGGACGGCACGATGCCGATCTCGTCAAGCGCGTACGCGCGGCGGCCGCTCTTACCGCGGCCGATCTCCACTTGGGTCACCCTGCCAGTCTGCCAGCCCGGTCGGCCGGGCCGCGCGGCCCCGGCCAGAACCCGCCGTCCGGGCAGGCTGCGCGGCGCACCCCTGTGGCGCGCCAGCATGATCGTGGTTGATTTTCAGAGCACGGGCGATAGTCAGTGAAATCTACTGAGAATCGGTCACGCACTGAGAATCGGTCACGCAAAAGCGGGCATCAGGCCCGCCGCGGCCCAAGACCCGGCCATGCCCGGCCCGCCGGCCACCCCGCCCGGCCATGCCCGGCCCGCCGGCCACCCAGCCCGGCCATGCCCGGCCATGTTCCTGTGGTGTGCATGGCACATATTGGTCACTGGAGTGACCAATATGTGTGCCATGC
>JAJYTW010000144.1 GCA_021792855.1 Actinomycetes bacterium | reverse complement strand
CAGCGGGTCATTCCGGCAGGACGCCGGCCAGGGTCAGGGTCAGTTCCTCGACCGCGAGCAGCGGCGCCACGCTGGCCGCCAGTCTCGTCCGGCAGATCATGATCGCCTCGAGCTTGCGGACCGTGTCGCGCGGGGACGACGAGCCGGCGATCGCCCGCAGATCGGCCTGCTGGGCGGAGTTGGCGAGTTCCACCTCGGCGTCGAACTGGACGGCGAGCACGTCCCGGTAGAACGCCGCGAGGTCCAGCAGCGCCAGGTCCAGCGCGTCCCGCTCGATCCTGGTCGCCCGGGACTTCTGCCTGGCCTCGAGGTCCTTCAGGGCGCCGGCCGCGCCCCGGACCGCGCTCGCGACGCCCTTGCCGGTCGACCCCTCGCCGAAGGCCTGCCGCAGCGCGTCGCGCTCGGGGCCGTCCAGCGCCTGGGTGATCGCGGCCGCCTCCGACTTCGCCGAGTCCACCAGGGACGCCGCCGCGGCAAGCGCCTCGCCCACTCCGGTCAGCCGGGCCGGCACGGCGAGCACCTCGGCCCGGCGGGCCGCGGCCTCCGGGTCGGTGGCCAGCCGGCGCGCCCGGCCGATGTGCCCGAGCGAGGCTCGCGCCGCCTCGACCGCCCGATCGGCGTCCACGCCGTCCCGGCGCAGGATGTCGGCGACCGCGGCGGTCGGCGGGGTACGCAGCGTGACCAGCCTGCACCGGGACCTGATCGTGATCGGCAGGTCCGCCGCGGAGGGCGAGCAGAGCAGCCAGATCGTCCGCGGCGGCGGTTCCTCGATCGCCTTGAGCAGCGCGTTGGCCGCCTGCTCGGTGGCCCGGTCCGCGTCCTCGAACAGCACCACCCGCCAGCCGCCGTACACCGGGGAGGCGGCGGCCCGCAGCACCAGTTCCCTGGTCTGCTTCACCCCGTAGGAGATCCCGTCCGGCCGGACCAGCAGCAGGTCGGCGTGACTCCCGGCGGTGACCTGATGACAGGACGGGCACTCGCCGCAGCCATGCCGGTCGCACAGCAGCGCGGCGGCGAACGCCCGCGCTGCCACCGACCGGCCCGAGCCCGGCGGCCCGGTGAACAGCCACGCGTGCGTCGGCCGGTTCGACTCGGCGGCGGCCCGAAGCTGCTCGATGACCTGATCCTGCCCGGTGAGCCGGTCGAACACGGCCCCCGCGCCGGACCCGGCCGCGCCGTCGGCCGCACCGGACCCAGCCTCGCCACCAGCCGCGCCCACGCTCACCGCCGCCCCGCCGGTCACTCTCGGATCACCGGCATCGTGCCCGTGATCTCCTCCGCCTGCTCCGGCACCGGGTCGGGCAGCCGTTCCCGCACCGCCGCCTGGATCTCCCGGCTGATCTCACCGGGATCCCTGGCCGCGTCCAGCACCAGGTAGCGATCCGGATCGGCCGAGGCCAGCCGCAGGAAGCCGGCCCGGACCCGGTCGTGGAACTCCTGCGGCTCGGCCTCCAGCCGGTCGGCCGACCTGGCCCGCCGGTTCAGCCCGGCGGCGGGCGGCAGGTCGAGCAGGAAGGTCAGGTCGGGCACCAGGCCGCCGGTGGCCCGCTCGTTCACCTCGCGGATCTCCTCCAGCGGAAGCTGACGGCCCGCCCCCTGGTAGGCGAGCGAGGAGTCCAGGTACCGGTCGGTCACCACGATCGTGCCCCGGGCCAGGGCCGGCCGGATCACCGCGGTCACGTGCTCGGCCCGGTCGGCCGCGTACATCAGCACCTCGGCCCACGGCGACAGGCCGGTGTGCGCGGTGTCCAGCAGCAGCGCGCGCAGCCGCATCCCCACCTTGGTCGCGCCAGGCTCGTGGGTGGCGAGCACGTCGTAGCCGTTCTCCCGCAGCCAGATCGCCAGCAGCCGGGCCTGGGTCGACTTGCCCGCCCCCTCGCCGCCCTCGAACGCGAGCAGCAGCCCGCGCGGCGGGTGCTGGCCATCGGCGGATGGCCCGGCGGCCGCCGCGCCGGGCCCCGGAAGGGGCCGGCCGCGCAGCGCGCCGAGCAGGTCGGGGATCAGCGGAACGCCGGGCCGGTCGTCCATCAGGCGGTAGGAGATCAGGCCGAGCACCATCGCCACGACCGCGCCGAGCAGGACCACGATGTTGTAGCCGACCGAGCCGTAGCTGATGGCCCCGACATGGACCGCGCCGGAACCCGAGCCGACGGCGGCGCCGATCGCCGCGGAGAACCCGGCCGCCAGCACCGGCGCGACCGCGATCACCGCGAACATCACGACCTTGATGGCGGACTGCAGGAACGCGAAGGTCCGGCCCCTGGTCTCGTCGTCGACCTCGCCGCCGATGATCGTGTACCCGGTGACGTAGGCGATCCCGGCGCAGGCGCCGAGCACGACCACCAGGATCGCGACCACGGCCAGGTTCGGGATCAGCGCGATCAGCGCCAGCGGCACGGCTGCGATCGCGATGGACAGGCCGAACAGCCGGCGCCGGCTGAACCCGCCGAGCACCCGCAGGCCGAACGACATCCCGGCGGCGAGACCGACGAAGATCGCGGCGAAGACCACGCCCCAGCCGGCCGGGCCGCCGCCCAGCGTGGTGTAGATGTACCCGTAGCCGATGCCCACCACGACGCCGCCGGCCGCGAACGCCCCCACCATGCCGACCGTGATACCGCGCACCACCCGGGACTGGCCGGCGAACCGCCAGCCCTCCCAGATCGCCCTGGCCACGGACGGCACCGAGATCGGCTCGCTGGCCTGCCGCCGGGCGATCTCGCGGAGCGAGTAGACGGTGACCGCGGAGATCACGAAGGTCGCGGCGTCTAGGTACAGCGCCAGGCTGACCCGCCCGCTGACCGGGTTGCCGAAGTACGGCACGAATCGGGCCAGCCCGGCGGTGATCGCGGCGAGCACGGTGAACAGCAGCGCGGCGACCGGCGCGGTGCCGTAGGTGGTCATCAGGCTGAGCTGGTTGGCCTGCTCAAGCTGCTCCGGCTCGACCAGGTTGGGCACCGACGCGTCCTTGGCCGGGGCCCAGAACAGCGACGCGCACGAGGCCAGGAACTGGGCGATGTACATCCAGGTGAGCTGGTTGGCGAAGCCGACCACGAGGTTCAGCGGGATGGACAGGTATAGCACCGCGCGCACGACGTCGAAGAAGACCAGGGTCATCCGCCGGTCCAGCCGGTCGGCGAGTGCGCCCGCCAGCGGGCCGAGCAGCAGCGAGGGCAGCAGCGAGGTGATCCAGACTCCGCCGACCGCCAGGCCCCCGGCGGCCGCGGAGTGCTTGCCGGTCAGCGCGTAGGCGAGCGTGGTCAGCGCCAGCAGGCTCAGCCAGTCCCCGAGGCTGGACAGCGAGGTCGCGATCCACAGCCGGCGGAACGACCGGATCGCGAGCACGCCGCCCCGGCGCCGCCCGAAAGGGGACCTAAGGCTCATTGGGCCAGGCTATCGGGATGGCAGCCGCGGGGACGGCTAGCCGTCCGAACGCGGCTTCCGAGTGCCTGTTGAACGGGACGTTCGGGTCGACTTCGCCGCGGTGCCGGTGGTCCGGCGGCGCTTCGGCGCCGGCCCGGCCGCCCGCCGCTCGGCCAGCAACTCGATCGCCCGCTGCGGCGTGATCTCCTCGGCGGAGTCGCCCTTGCGCAGCGAGGCGTTGGTCTCGCCGTCGGTCACGTACGGCCCGAACCGGCCCTCCTTGAGCACGATCGGCTTGCCGCTGGTGGTGTCCTCGCCAAGCTCGCGCAACGGCGGCGCGGCGGCGGCCCGGGCGCCCCGGCCGCGCTGTTTCGGCTGGGCGAGCAGTTCCCTGGCCTGCTCCAGCGTCAGCGTGAACAGTTGCTCTTCGGACTCCAGTGAGCGGCTGTCGGTGCCCTTCTTGACGTAAGGCCCGTACCGGCCGTTCTGCACGGTCACCTGCTCGCCGTCGATCTCGCCGAGGGTGCGCGGCAGGGTGAGCAGCCGGAGCGCGTCGTCCAGGGTCACGCTGTCCAGGTCCATCGTCTTGAACAGCGAGGCGGTCCGCGGCTTGGCCGTCGACGGGGCGTCCTCGGCGAGCACCTCGGTCACGTACGGGCCGAACCGGCCGGCCCGGGCGACAACGGTGCGCCCGGATTCCGGGTCGGTGCCGAGGATCTTGTCGCCCGCCGGGCGGCTCAGCAGTTCGGCGGCGTATTCCGGGGTGAGTTCGTCCGGCGCGGTGTCCTCGGGGACGTTCACCCGCTGGCCGTCCCGCTCCAGGTACGGGCCGTACCGGCCGACCCGGATCACGATGTCGGTCCCGGCCAGCGGGAACGAGCTGACATCCCGGGCATCGATCTCGCCGAGGTCGCTGACCAGATCCTTCAGCCCCTCCTCGTCCTTGCTGCCGAAGTAGAACCGGCGCAGCCACGGCACCCGGCCGGCCTCGCCGCGCGCGATCTGGTCGAGCGCGGCCTCCATGCTGGCGGTGAACTCGTAGTCGACGAGATGGGCGAAGTGGCGTTCCAGCAGGTTGACGACCGCGAAGGCGACGAAGGAGGGAACCAGCGCGGTGCCCTTCTTGAACACGTAGCCGCGGTCCAGGATCGTGCCGATGATCGAGGCGTAGGTAGACGGCCGCCCGATCTCCCGGTCCTCAAGCTCCTTGATCAGCGACGCCTCGGTGTACCTGGCCGGCGCCCTGGTCTCGTGCGCCGACGGCCGGGGCCCGGCCGGCTCGGCGGCGAACGGCTCGTCGGCGGCCGTCCCGGCCTGCGAGCCGGGCGCGCGGGCCGCCAGCGGGTCACCCTCGGTGAGCGGCGGCAGCCTGCGCTCCCGGTCGTCCCGGTCGGTGCCGTCGCCCTCCTCGACCTCCTCGACGTAGGCCTTGAGGAAGCCGTAGAAGGTGATGATCTTGCCGGAGGCGCCGAACTCGGCTTCCTCGCCGGCCGAGGACCGCCCGGCGACCCGGACCGACACCGACTCGCCGACCGCGTCCTTCATCTGCGAGGCGACGGTGCGCTTCCAGACCAGCTCGTACAGCCGCAGTTCATCGCCGCGCAGGCCGGACGCGGCCGGGGTGCGGAACGCGTCCCCGGCGGGCCGGATCGCCTCGTGCGCTTCCTGCGCGCTCTTCACCTTGCTGGTGAAGGTGCGCGGCGAGTCCGGCAGGTACTCGGCCCCGTACAGCTCCCTGGCCTGGGCGCGGGCCGCGGTGATCGCGGTCTGCGACAGCGTCACCGAGTCGGTTCGCATGTAGGTGATGTGGCCGTTCTCGTACAGGCGCTGCGCGACCTGCATCGTGTACTTGGCCGAAAAGCCCAGCTTGCGCGACGCCTCCTGCTGCAGCGTCGTGGTACGGAACGGTGCGTACGGCGACCGGCGGTAGGGCTTGCGTTCAACCGATTTGACCGAGAAGTCGGCGTTCTGCAGCCGGTCCGCGAGGGCGACGGCGGCCGCCTCGTCCAGATGCAGCACCCCGGCGCCAGGAGCAGCCTGATCGGTCCTGGCCTGATCCTTGAGCTCGCCGACGGCCGAGAAGTCGCGGCCCTGGGCGATCCGGCGGCCATCCAGCGCGACCAGGGTGGCGGCGAACCAGGTCGAGTCGGCGTCGGCCGGCGCGGTCGTGAACTCGGCCTCGAGGTCCCAGTACCTGGCGGGCCGGAACGCGATCCGCTCCCGCTCCCGGTCCACGACCAGGCGGACCGCGACCGACTGCACCCGGCCGGCCGATAGCTGCGGCATGACCTTCTTCCACAGCACCGGCGAGACCTCGTAGCCGTACAGCCGGTCAAGCACCCGCCGGGTCTGGTAGGCCTCGACCAGGCCGGTGTCCACGTCCCTCGGGTGCGCGACGGCGGCCGCGATCGCCTCCGGGGTGATCTCGTGGAACACCATCCGGCGGGCCGGGACCTTCGGCTGGAGTTCCTCGAGCAGGTGCCAGGCGATCGCCTCGCCCTCGCGGTCCTCGTCGGTGGCGAGCAGGAGTTCGTCGGCGTCCTTGAGCAACTGCTTGAGCTTGCTGACCTGGGCGCGCTTGTCGGCGTTCACGACGTACAGCGGCTCGAAGTCGGCGTCCACGTTCACGCCGAGCCTGGCCCACGGCTCCTTGCGGAGCTTGGCCGGGATGTCCGCCGCGCTGCCCGGCATGTCGCGGATGTGGCCGATGCTCGACTCGACCACGTACCCCTTGCCGAGATAGCCCGCGATCGTGCGCGCCTTCGCGGGCGACTCGACGATCACAAGCCGCCGCGAGCCGTTCGCCGCCGGGCGGTCGTCGGTCTTGCTCTTGCGCTCTGCCGGGCTGGTCCTTGCTGCCACCCTGTCACTACCTCACATCTCGCAGCCGCCAGGAGGCTACCGCAGGCGGCCGACTGACTCCGTGCCTGGCGATAACATCGCCCGGTTCCTTGCTGCTAACGCACCCCGCGGTAGCTGATTCCCTAACGCTGATTGAATCATCGCCGCCAGCGCGCACAATAAGTGGTGATGGCGGAGTACTCCTACCTTGTGCTGAACCTGCCGCGCGGAACGTCCAGGGATGTCGCGCGGCGTATCCTCACCGATCACGCCGAGTACGGGCACTGGGAGCTTGCCCGGATGCGCCTGTACGCGGATGGTAGCCGCACGGCGACCCTGCGCCGGAAGATCATCAGGCCGGCCCGGACCGTCTGGCAGCCAGGCGGGCTGGCCTGGGACCCGGACGCCTAGCGCAGGTTCCAGCACGGCGGAACGCCGAACCGGGGCCCGGGCTGCCGCCTGGACCCCGGTCGGGCAGTGCTGGCTGGCTAGCTGTGCCGGGCCTGGACGCCGGGAACGGCGGAGATCCCGTCCCGCTTGGCCGGGCGGCGCGCGCCGAGTGCCCGCCGGACGCTGAACCTGGCTGGCGGGGCCGCGTGCCGCGGCGCGTTGCGCACGCCGCCGGAGCGCCTCGGCTCCCGGCCGGGCCCGGCCAGGCGATGCCTGCTGTGGTGGCCGTCCGCCGGGTCCCGCTCGGTGGCGGACAGCGGGCCCCAGAAGCTCTCGTCCGGTGTCGGGGCGGCTGCCTGGGCGGGGACCGGCCCCGGCGTCGCCGAAGGCTCGGACGCGGACTCCGGATCGGGCGTGGCGGCCTCCGGTTCGGAAGCTTCCGGCGCGGGGTGGTCCGATAGCCGGATCTCGCCGGCTGCCGCTGCCGTATCGGCGTCAACGAATTCGTGACCGGATCTGTCCGGCGCCTGACCAGGGTCGTCCGCGTCGTCACTGAGCAGGCCCGCGAGCAGGGCGTCGACCCGGCCGCGCAGGCCTGCCTGGCGTTCGCCGGGACGACCGGCCGGGTGATTCGGGTGGCTCAGGGCGGGCCGGGAGCGCTCGGACCTGACCGGGACGAGCATCGCACTGCCCCGCCACCAGGGCGAGGTTAGTGCGGCGAAGCACACCCCGGCGACCAGTGCGCCGAGTCCGAAACTGGCCAGTGCTGACGTCCCGACCAGGGGGACCGTGCCGGCCCCGGCGGCGATCGGGATGACGTGCTTGACAGCCAGGATCTCCATGGCCTTCATCTCTGCTCCTCGCGCTTCCTGCCTGGCCGGCGCCGGTGCCGGCGCCGTGCTCGCTCCCCCCTGTCCAATCCCCCGGTGGCATCTCGATGTCCGGGACGCCGTCGTTCCGTCGTGCCTGGCACACCCTTGTAGCCGAACTGCTACTTAGCGTGACTCCAATAGTGCGCGGCGAACCCCGCCGGACCGGAACGGCGCGCCGGGCGCCAGTCAGGTCCGCGGGAATGCCTGCCGAACTAGGTTCCGGTCAGGGCGGCCACGACCAGGCCTCGGGGACCGGTCGTGGCCGCCGCGGCGGAACCAGTTCCGCGGCCGGGGACGAGGATCAAGCAGCCGGACTGCCAGGCCGGCGCACAAGACGCAGCGCCGCCTGGCCGCGCCACCGCGCGGTCTGGCGACGGCCCACCGGGGCCCTGGAGCTGATCCGGCAGCACAGCCAACCCTCCTCGCCTGAACCGGCTATGTGCGGGGCCGCCGGCCGGGTAAACCGAGTGGAAGGGGTACGCCCTTTAGGCCAGCCCCACACAATGCGTCACCATAGCACTACTCCCTGTCCGCATTGAGCAAACAGCGAAACAAGCCCGCCGTACCTGACTAGTCACTAGTGATCATGGAGCACGGCCATCGTCGCCATTTGCCGCCTTACCTGCGGATAGGCGACTCAGCACAGGTCAATGAACCGGTCAAGGACCTCGGTCCCGAACTGCAGCGCGGACACCGGAACCCGCTCATCCACGCCGTGGAACATGCCCGAGAAGTCCAGTTCCGGCGGCAGTCGCAGCGGGGTGAACCCGAAGCACCGGATCCCGAGCGTGCTGAACGCCTTGGCGTCCGTCCCGCCGGACAGGCAGTAGGGCACCACCCTGGCCTCGGGATCGGCGTCCAGCAGGGCGCGGGTCATCGCGTCGCACAGGTCGCCGTCGAAGGTGGTCTCCAGCGCGATCGCCTCGTTGACGTACTCGCGGCGGACGCCCGGGCCGATCAGGCGGTCGATCTCGACCAGGAACTCCTCCTGGTAGCCAGGCAGGAACCGGCCATCCACCTGGGCCGTGGCGGTCTGCGGGATCACGTTCACCTTGTAACCGGCCTCGAGCATGGTCGGGTTGGCCGTGTTGGTCAGGGTCGCGCCGATCATCCGGGCGATCGGCCCGATCTTGGCGAGCACCGACGCGGTGTCATCCGGGTCGAACGCGATGCCCAGGGCGTCGCAGGCGGCCTCAAGGAACGCCGTCACCGACGGCGTCAGGCGCACCGGCCACTCGTGCCGCCCGATCCGGGCGACCGCCTCGGCAAGTTCCGTTATCGCGTTATCCGACTGAAGCATCGAGCCGTGACCGGCCGTGCCCCGGGCGATCAGGCGGAGCCAGGCGATGCCCTTCTCGGCCGTCTGGAGCAGGTAGAGCCGCCGGTCGCCGATCGTGGTGCTGAATCCGCCGACCTCGCCGATCGCCTCGGTCACGCCCTCGAACAGGCCGGGGTGGTTCTCGACCAGCCACCCGGCGCCGTGATGACCGCCGGCCTCCTCGTCGGCCAGGAACGCCAGCACGATGTCGCGCGGCGGCCTGCGGCCCTCCCGCAGGCGCTGCCGGACGACCGCCAGCATCATCGCGTCCATGTCCTTCATGTCCACCGCGCCGCGTCCCCAGACGCAGTCCTCGGCGATCTCCCCGGACAGCGGGTGCACCCGCCAGTCCGCCGGGTCAGCGGGCACCACGTCCAGGTGACCGTGGATCAGCAGGGCCGGCCGGTCCGGGTTCTCGCCGGAGATCCTGGTGATGACGCTGGCCCGGCGCGGACGGGACTCCAGCAGGGTCGGTTCCAGCCCGACCTCCGCCAGGAGGGCCGCCACATGCTCGGCCGCGGCGCGTTCACCCGGCCCGGTGTCGTCGCCGGTGTTGGTGGTGTCAATCCTCATCAGGTCGCTCGCGAGTCCGGCGACCTCTTGCTGCGCGGTAAGTCCCATTCGGACATAGTGCCACCAGAACCGGTCGTACCTGGTCCGCACGTCGCATGCGGGTCACCGGATTTGCTATCGTGAGGCGGCCAGAGCGGTACGATCGCGCTGGTCCACGTCCGGGTGGCGGAATAGGCAGACGCGCTAGCTTGAGGTGCTAGTGCCCGTTAAGGGCATGGGGGTTCAAGTCCCCCCTCGGACACAGAGTTTCCGCAGTTCAGCGGCCTGGGATCGGCTGTGATCGGTGCTCGTGACACTGGATTGACACTAGTCACT
Organism: Actinomycetes bacterium; assembly: GCA_021792855.1. Taxonomy (GTDB): domain Bacteria; phylum Actinomycetota; class Actinomycetes; order Streptosporangiales; family Streptosporangiaceae; genus Chersky-822. Next base: position 1,421 of record JAJYTW010000144.1, on the reverse strand, counting down.
GTCCGCTCGCCTCCTTCACCAGCCGGGCGAACAGGTCGGCCGCCTCGCGCTGGCTTCCCGGGAGAACGTGAGCATAGACCGTCATGGTGACAACGGCGCTGGCGTGGCCGAGCCGCTGGCTTACCACATGCACCGGCTCGCGGGCCAGGAGCAGGATCGTCGCGTGCGTGTGCCGCAGGTCGTGAAGCCGGATCATCGGCAGCACATCCGCACCGAGAGCTTGGCGGCAGCGTTCCAGATCCCGCTTGAACTGCCGCGAGACATGCTCGGGATTCGGGTAGAGGCCTTCGATGTCGCCGAAGGCCAGCGCGTCGTCCCGGGCGAGCTGGAGAGCCATCGAGCCGCGATGCTTACGCCAGGCGCGCAGGACAGCCATCGTCGCAGCGTCGAGGTCGACAACCCGCGGCTTGCCGCTCTTGGTGCCACCCTCGGCGACCTCGGCACCTTCCCCCGCGTTGCGGACCATGCCGGCGGAACGGCGGATGCTCACGGTAGCGGCGCCCAGGTCGATGTCCCGCCAGCGCAGGGCGAGCGCTTCGCCGCGCCGCATGCCGGTGTGCGCGAGGACGTGCCACAGGGGCGTGTGCTGGCTCCCGTTCGGGCTGTCGGCCCAGCTGAGGAACGCGGCGAGCTGCGCGGCCGACCAGCACGTCGCCTCAGGCGCCTTTGCCTCGCGGGCGCTGGGCGGGGTCGCGGCGTCGGCTGGGTTGCGGGCCAGCAGGCCGTCTCTCACCCCCTGGGCGAGAACGCCGTGAAGGATCGTGTGCAGATAGCGGACGGTCCTCGCTGACAAACCCTCGCCCTCGCGGTGATCCTTCCGCCCGGAGCGTTCCAGCGTCCTGTAATGCGCGGTGAGCCGGGAGCCGGCCAGCTGGCCGAGCTTGAGGTGCGCGATCGGGTAGGGCTCGACGTGGAGCCGCCAGTTCTTGAGGTACGAGGCGCGGGTTTGCGGACCGATCCGCAGCCCGTCGATGACTTCGCGGCCGTAGGCGCCAAGGGTGAGTTTGCTCGGCGGTACGTACTCGCCCTTGCGGCCAGCGCTCTGAGCGTCCTTGAGTGCTTCTAGCGCGGCCTTCTTCGTCGTGAACCCGCGAAGCGTGGTTTGCCGGGTGGTACCGTCTGGCTGCCGGACAGGTCCGGCTGCACGCCACCGCTCCCCCGCCTTCGTCTGGTAGGGGTACGCACCACCCTCGCCGGGACTGCGCCGCTTCCGCGCTGACGGGCTCATCCGGCCCTTCCCTTCCTGGCTGGCGGCAAGAAACCACGTCGCCGGGCTTCAGCAACCCAGCGATGGACAGTCCTCACCGGTACGTTCACGGCCTCAGCAATCACGGGAGCCGGAGCCTTCTTGGCCTCCACCGCGGCGAGGTACAAGCTGGCTAGATCCCGCAGGAAGTCATCGCTAAGGCGCCCGTCGGGCG
>JAJYTW010000143.1 GCA_021792855.1 Actinomycetes bacterium | reverse complement strand
TCGGGTGCAACGCAGAGCAGCACGTCGGCCCGGCGGGCCACCAGCCACTCAAGCCCGCGGTAGATGACGCCGGCCGGTCCCGCGGCCGGCGGAGCGTTGTGCACGGTCACGACCAGCGCGGGCCGGCGGCGGGCCGGTCTGCCCGACGCCCGGCGCCCGCGCGTCTGAAGTCCGGGCGCCCGGCGCGGCCATCGCGGCAGGGGGCCGTGCGCTCGCAGGCCCGGCACTCGCAGGCCCGGCACTCGGATCCCGGGCAGTGCGAGCGCGGTCAGCGCGCCGGCCCGCAGGCCATGCGCGTGCACGACGGCCGGCCCGAAATCAGTGAGCAGGCGGCGTAGGCGCCGGACGGCAGCCAGGTCCCGCCCGGGGCGCGGCCGGTCGCCAATCAGCACGGCACCGAACCGGAACGCACCCTGCTCCGGCGCACCCTGCCCCGAGTCAACTGGATCGGACGCACCCTGCTCCGGCGCATCCTGCCCCGAGTCAACTGGATCTGGCGCACCCTGCTCTGGCGCACCCGGCCGACGGGCCAGCTCGACTGTCGCGCCGAACAACGACCTGGTCGACTCCGGCCCGAGCGCGGCGACGTCCAGGCCGGCCCGGACGCAGCCCTCCGCCAGCATCGCGACATGCCGGCCGGTGCCGCCCGTGGTCGTTCCGACGACGAAGCAGACCCGCCGACCCTCGCCAGCGGACGGACCCTCGCCAGCGGACGCAGTCGCGCTCACCGGCGGGCTCTCACTCGCCCGCGGACCCTGACGCACTCGCAGTCCCCGGCTCGCTGACCAGCCCCGGCTCGCCGACCGGCTCGTGCTCACCGGCAGTCTCCGGCTCGCCGACAGTCCCCGGCTCGCCGATTAGCTCCGGATCGCGCTCACCGGATGGCCGGCCGGCGCCCGCCGGCGTTCCGGCCGGCCCGCTCGCGGACCCGGTCACCGGCCGCCGGCCCAGCATGTCCAGCCAGCGCAACGGCGGCGTCCGCTCGATCACCTTCGTGAAGCTGATCTTCTCACTGGCCGCTGTCAGTGCCAGGATCGCCGTGAGCGCGGCCAGCCGGATCCGGCGCGGGGCCGAGGCCGCCGCCACGCCGAGCATCGCGCCGAGGGCGTTGGCGCCGCAGTCGCCGAGCATCGCGCGTTCGGCGAGGTCCTCGGGCAGCATCGCGATCGCGGCGCCGGCCGGCGCCGCGAGCACCGCCCGGGCATCTGGTCCCGCGGCGGCGAGGCCGGCCCCGGCCAGCATCGTCACCTTGATCGCCCGCCCGGGGCGCAGGTCGAACAGGTTCATCAAGTTGGCCGCGGACGCGATCAGCACCGAGTCGATCGCCAGATCGGCGGCACGGCGGGACGGCCCCGCCGGATCGGAATCCCGCAGCGCGGCCGCGATCATTCCGGTGACCCCGATCCCGGCCAGCTTGACCGCCCCGGTCGTCACCTGCCCGTGCGCCAGCGCGCCCAGGTGGCCGCGGAAGCCCCGCTGATCGCCGCCGCCCGCCAGGTCGTCGTAGCCGCCGAACGCCCCGCTGCCGGCCGCCGCCACCGCCAGCGCCGCCCGGTCGCGTCCGCTCAGCCCGGGCGTGACCAGCGCGGCTGCCGTACCGGCCAGCGCCACCGCCGGGCCCTCGAGCAGCGTCACCGGCTCGCCCCGGTGGTTGGTCCGCGTCCACCGGTCAGCGCCGCCCGGCGGCCGGGCGCCCAGCGCCGCGTAACCGGCCCTCGCCGCGACCGCGGCGGCCAGCAATCGGATCCCGGTCCCGCGCCTCATCCCTGGGCCGCCTTCGTGCTGCTCCCCGGCCGGGGCGTCACCGAGTGGCTGGCCGACGGGCTCGGCGTCGGGGTTGGCGGGGTGCTCGGCGCTGGGCTCGGCACCGTTCCGGGCCCGACTCCGAAGCTGGCCGGGCTCACGTGCGGCTCGAGCGCCCGGCGCAGCGCCTGGACCACGATGATCTGCCCGATCGCGGTGTTCGCGTCATCCACGGTGGTCACCGACACCCCCGAGCTTCCGCTGGTCACGGCGTCAATCGCACTGCCCGACACGGACCCGGGGAACGACCCGGCCAGCAGCGCGGCCGACCCGGACAGCTGAAGCTGATTGGCCAGCATCACTAGCGCGAGGTTGGCCGGGCTCGAGGCGTTCGCCGGCACCGGCGGGGTCGCCGGGATCACCACGACGGCCAGGCTGGCGGGCGCCGCCAGGGCGGTGCTCCCGTTCGGGCCGCTGATGTGCAGGAAGCCCTGCTGTCCGAAGCCCGCCAGGATCGACGTCGACTCGGCCGAGGTCATCAGCGGCTGCCCGTGCCGGTCCATGATCGCGGCGGCGATCAGCTGGGCGGCGGCCTGCTGGCCGGCGATCTGGGCCACCGGCGCCGGGCCGGACAGGCTCACCCCGGCGGGGGTGAGCTGGCTGGCCAGTGTGGTCAGCGTGGTCTCGGTGGACGCGCTGGTGTCCAGGAACTGCGGGGTCAGACTGACCTGGCCGGTGACCGTAGCCCCGGACCGCCGCAGCGCTGAGGTGATCCCGGAGACCGTGGCACCGTCCGCGCCCGGGGCGGTGACCAGCACGACCTTCTCGCCGCGCAGCAACTGCTCTAGCAGCAGCCCGCTGGCGGTGGCGCCGAACGCGTTGTCCGCGGCGATCTGGGCCCTGAGCTGCGAGTTCTGGGTGTATAGGGCGGTGTTCCGCTTCGCCAGCTGCTTGGACTCGGTGTTCAGCGTGTTGGCCACCTGCGGGGACAGCGCCCCAGCGCCCACCACGATGCCGATCGCCAGCGCCAGGAACACGGCCACGATCGAGACGAGGTGGTACCGGAAATCGATCAATGGAACAGTCCCGTCAGCCAGTGCCAGAACGGATACAGCTGCGAGCCGACGAGCCGCAGGAAGATCGGCCCCGCGGGAATGGCTGCCGCGGCGACGACGAGCGCGGCCGCCGCCGCTAGCACCAGGAGCACCAGCCAGGGAGTGGAGACCCGGCTCTGGTACAGCCGGCTCACGCCCTTCGGCTCGACGATCTTGTCCCCTACCCGCATCCGGGTCAGGATCGCGCTGGCCATTCCCGGCCGTCCCTTGTCGAGGAACTCTACCAGCGTGAAATGCATCCCGACCGCGACGATCAGCCGCGCGCCAAGCTCGTCGGCCAGCAGCAGGGCGACGTCCTCGCTGGTCCCGGTCGCGGCGACGGAGACCGAGTCCAGACCGAGGGTGGTGACCCGCTCCTGCCCGGGCGCCCGGCCGTCGGAGTACGCGTGCACCACGATCTCCGCGCCGCAGGTGAGCGCGCGGTCCGACACCGAGTCCATGTCGCCGACGATGAGATTGGGCCGGTACCCGGCCTCGAGCAGCGCGTCGGCGCCGCCGTCGACGGCGACCAGCACCGGCTTGAACTCCCTGATGTAGCCGCGCAGCGCGGCCAGGTCCTCCCGGTGCCGGTAACCGCGGGCAACGACCAGCGCGTGCCTGCCGTCCAGCCTGGTCCGCAGCTTCGGAACCCGGATGCCGTCGATCAGTTCCTCGAAGTCCCGCCCGATGTACTCGACGGTGTTCGCCATGAACGCCCGGATCTGGGCGGACAGGCCCTCCCGGGCCGCTGTCATCGCGTCGGCGACGGCCTGCTTGGTCAGCACTGTGCCCTTGGCGATCACCTGGTCCCCGGCGTACAGGGTGTCGCCGTCCAGGCGGACTAGCTGGCCCTCGGAAACGGCGTTCAGCGCCTCCGGGCCGACCTGGTCGAGCACCGGCACGCCGGCCTCGATCAGCAGGGCAGGCCCCAGATTCGGGTAGCGGCCGGTGATGCACTCGGCCGCGTTGACCACGGCCGCCACCTGGCAGTGCAGCAGCGACTCAGCGCTGACCCGGTCCAGGTCGACGTGGTCGATGATCGCGATCTCGCCGGGCCGCAGCCGCCTGGTCAGGTTCTTGGTCCGCCGGTCCAGGCGCGCGCGCCCGACGACCCCGGGCAGGTCTGATGCACCGGCCCGGCGCCTGGAGGCAAACCTGCGCGCCTGAAGCTTCACTCTGTCACCAATTGTGCCAGATCGGCTACCCGGCGAAGCCGCCGCGCGTTCGTCAGCCGCCACTGCCGGTCTCTGCGGTTACATTCCCCGCCAGCGCCCGTTCCGCGGCCGCTGCCTGCAGCAATTCGTTGGCATGCGCCCGCCCGTACTCCGAGTCCTCCAGCCCGGCCAGCATCCTGGACAGCTCGCGCAGCCGTCCGGCGTCGTCCAGCCGGACCACGCCGCTGGAGACCACCGACCCGTCCCCGCCCTTCTCCACCACCAGGTGGTTGTCCGCGAACGCGGCGACCTGCGGCAGGTGCGTCACCACGATCACCTGCGCCCGCCGGGCCAGCCGGGCCAGCCGCCGGCCGATCTCCACCGCGGCCTTGCCGCCGACACCGGCGTCCACCTCGTCGAACACGAACGTCGGCACCGGATCGGCACCGGCGAAAACGACCTCGATGGCCAGCATCACGCGGGATAGCTCACCGCCCGAGGCGCCCTTGTGCAGCGGCAGCGCCGGCGCGCCTGGATGCGCGGCGAGCCTGATCTCGACGTCGTCGCCGCCCTGCGGGCCGTACTCGCGCAGCGGGCTGACCGCGACCGACAGCCGGGCGTGCGGCATCGCCAGCGCGCCAAGCTCGGCGGTGACCGCGGACTCGAACCGGGCCGCGGCCGCGCGCCGGATCTCCGATAGCTGCCCGGCCAGGCCAGCGACTCGCTCGGCCAGATCGGCCTCCTGTCCGCGCAGGGCCGTGATCGTATCGTCGTCGCCGTCAAGCTCGGCCAGCCTGGCGGCCGCGCCCTTCGCCCAGGCCAGCACCGCCGCCAGGTCCGGGACGCCGACCGGATCGGATGCGGGGTCAGGATCCGGCGCCGGGCCGTCCCCGCCGGGCAGCCGGCCTGCGCTGGCACCGGCTCGCGCGAAGTCGTTAACGCCGCCCGGCATGGGCTCACCGGCACCGCCGCCGGGCCGCGGCACCGGCCCGCTCCCGTACCCGCGGATCAGCCGGGTCAGGTCGGCCCGGCGTTCCTGCACGACCGCGAGCCTGGCCGGATCCGCCTCCACGGTCTGGGTGTAGGAAGCCAGTTCGGCGGCGATGTCGGAAATCAGGTAGGCCGCCTCGCCCAGTCGGGCGGCCAGCGCGCCGAGCGCGGGATCGTGCCCGGCCGCGGCATCCAGCGCGTGCCGCGCCGCGCCCAGCAGGGTGAGCGCGTCCGGTGCCTCGTACGATCCGGCCGACGGGTCGGCCATCAGCGCCTCGTGCGCGGTGGTCGCCGCGGTGTGCAGGGCATCGGCGTTGGACAGCCGCTCCGCCTCGGCGGACAGTTCGATGTCCTCGCCGTCGACCGGCTCGACCTGCTCGATCTCGGCGAGTCCTCGGCGCAGGTCGTCGGCCTCCCTGGCCCGCTCCCGCGCCTGCGTGATCAGCTCGTCGAGCCTGGCCCGGACCTCCGCGTGCTGCCGGTAGGCGCGCTGGTAGTCGCCCAGCACCCGGGCCAGATCGGGGCCGGCGAACCGGTCAAGCGCCGCGCGCTGCCGGTCCGCCCGGAGGAGTTGCTGCTGGTCCGCCTGGCCGTGCACCGCGACCAGGTCGTCGGCGAGGTAGGTGAGCAGCGACACCGGGACCGACCGGCCGCCGGCGTGCGCGCGCGACCGGCCCTCGGCCGACACCGACCGGCTGAGCAGCAGCGACCGCCCGTCGTCGTCCAGGTCCCCGCCGGCGTCGCTGACCTGCCGGGCGACCTCGCCGTCGGCGGACACCCTGAGCCGTCCCTCGACCGTCGCCCGGTCCGCACCCGGCCGGACCCTGGACGGATCGGCCCGGCCGCCGAACAGCAGGCCGAGACCGGAGACGACCATCGTCTTGCCCGCGCCAGTCTCGCCGGTGACCACGTTGAACCCCGGCGACAGTTCGAGGACGGCCTCGTCGATCACGCCGAGGCCGCTGATCCGGACTTCCTCAAGCATCGTCGGCCGCCTCCTCGTCTCGCATCCGCGCGGCCGCCTCCTGCCGGGCCTCGGCCATGCCCCGCCAGCCGGCCACCGGGAGCCCGAACTTCGCGACCAGGCGGTCGGTGAACGACGCGCCGATGTCGGGGCCGGACGCCGTGCCGCGCAGCCTGGCCAGCAGGACCGGCTGCGATCCTCGCCGGACCTCGACCCTGGCGCGCGGCGGCAGTTCGACCATCCGCCGGCCGTCGCACCACAGCACTGCCCCGGAAGCCTCGCCCTGACCACCGCTGGTGCCGATCACCTCCGCGGCGAGCACGGATTCCGGGGATACCACCATAGGGCGAGCGAAAAGGGCGTGGGCACTGATCGGCACGAGCAGCAGGGCCTCCACGTCCGGCCAGACGACCGGGCCGCCCGCCGAGAACGCGTACGCCGTCGAACCGGTTGGCGTGGCGAAGACCAGCCCGTCGCAGCCCCAGCGGGACAGCGGCCGCCCGTCGATCTCGGTGACCAGGTCGACCATCCGCTCCCTGGCAGCCTTCTCCACCGACGCCTCGTTCAGCGCCCAGGTGGTCACGGCGATGTGGCTGTTCTGCCGCACGGTCACGTCGATCGTCATCCGTGACTCGACCAGGTAGGCGCCGGCCAGGATGTGATCCACGGCATCGGACAGCACCTCGGGCTCGGTCTCGGCGAGGAACCCGACGTGCCCCAGATTCACGCCGAACAGCGGAGTCCTGGCCGGGCGGGCGATCTCCGCCGCGCGCAGCAGTGTCCCGTCGCCGCCGATCACCAGCACCATCTCGGCGCCCTCGGCGGCCTGCGGCGAGAACGACATCTCGACCGCGTCGGGGCAGCAGATCTCGTCGGACTCGGACTTCAGCACCCGCACCGTGACGCCGGCCGCGCCGAGTCGCTGCGCGACGGCTCGCGCCGTCTTCACCCCTTCGGGGCGGCCGGTGTGCACGACCAGCAGCATGGTCCGGTTCTGCTTCACTGCGGTCCCTCGATGCTGGTCACTGCGGTCCCCCGCTCGTTGTCACTCCTGCCCGGCGCGCCCGCGCCCGCGGTGCCCTGGCCCCAGCCCGCCGTGCCTGACGCCCGCCCGCCGTGTCCTGGCGCACGCCCCCCGTGTCCTGGCGCGGTCATTGCGGCCCCTCCGCCACGGCCTGGGCGAGCCGGGCCTCGTCCAGCGGCGGCGCGCCGCGCCGCAGCCAGAGAAAGTACTCGACATTGCCGGACGGCCCGGGCAGCGGGCTGGCCGTGACCCCGCGCACGCCGAGGCCCAGATCCAGGCCGGCCCGCGCCACGGCCGCGACGGCCCCGGCCCGCAGATCCGGATCCCGGACGACTCCCCCGCTGCCGACCAGTTTCCGGCCGACCTCAAACTGCGGCTTGACCATCAGCACGAGGTCGGCGTCCTCGGCCGCGCACCGGACCAGCGCCGGCAGTACCTGAGTCAGCGAGATGAACGACAGGTCGGCGGTCACCACCTCGGGTGGCGGGGCTACCTGCCCGGGCTCCAGGTTCCGCACGTTCACCCGGTCGAGAACGGTGACCCTCGGATCGGTGCGCAACTGCCAGGCAAGCTGGCCATAGCCGACATCGACGGCGACCACGTGCGCGGCCCCGGCGCGGAGCAGCACATCGGTGAAGCCGCCCGTCGACGCCCCGGCGTCCAGGCAGCGACGGCCAGCGACCGCGAGGTCACCGAACACGGCCAGCGCGCCAGCCAGCTTGTGCGCGCCGCGCGAGGCGAAGCCGGGCTCGTCCTCGATTCGCTCGACGCTGATCGGCGCGTCCAGATCGACCTGGGTGGCTGGCTTGGCGGCCGCCTGGCCGAAGACCAGGACCTGGCCGCCCTCGATCAGCTCAGCCGCCTGGGCTCGGGACCTGGCCAGACCCCGCCGCACCAGTTCCGCGTCCAGCCGCGTCCTCCTGCTCATGGGCCGGTGTCCGCCGGCCCGATGTCCGACCGCAGTTCGCCGAGAACCTCGACCAGGCTGGCGTGCACCTGCTCGAAGACAGCGGGGTGCTCATCAACCGGCCGGCCGGGCAGCGTGTCCAGGCTGCGCAACGCGGCATCCACCCGTGGCTCGCCGGACTGGGCGGTGTCCCCAGAGCGGCCCGTGTCGCCAGAGCGCGCGGTATCGCCCGGCACCGGGTTCCCGGCCGGCACCGCGCGGTCGGGGAAGTCTGTCTCATGGGTCATCGCCGGAGCCCCCTGCTCTTCCACCGGGCACTGTCCTCCTGGCTCCTGGTCGCCGCCCGTGCCGACGGCCGTCCGCTGGCCGGTGCCAGCGGCGGCCGCATCCGGGCGCATGTCAGGAACGCTACCTGCGGCACGGCGATCTGGTGCACGAAGAAACGCTAGCGTGGCCCCCGAAAGCGGGCCGAGGGCCGGGCGGCAGACAATACCTAGTAACTGGGGGTGACGATGGCGACAGCCGATGAGTGCCGTGGCGCTCTTGAGACGCTGACAGCCCGCCTGGCCAGCATGGACCCGGGCAAGCGCAAGACCTACCTGGCCGACCGCACGCTGAGCTGCCATGTTTCTGACCTTGGGGTGACGTTCGCTACCAAGCTGGGTCCCGACGGCGCCGAGCCGATTCTCGAGGCGCACGACGGGTTTCCGTCCGCGCAGGTGCGGTTCACTGCCAAGAGTGACGACGTGCTCGCGATCGCCGCCGACCCGGGCAGCTTCATGCGCGCCTGGATGACCGGCCGGCTCAAGGTCGAGGGCAACATGTTCGATCTGCTCCGCCTGCGCAAGCTGATCTAGCCCGTCCCGTCCACGCCCGGCCGGCGCCGGCCTGGCCCGGCGGCGCGTCACCCTAGCCCGCCCCGGCCCGCGCGCCGCCGCACCAGTCAGCCAAGTCACCGGGCCGGAACCGCCCGGATGTCGGCGGCACCCCGGCCGGCTGCCGCTGCCAGCGCCGAGCCGATCTCGCTCGCTATCACCCGCGGTGCAGTGCGGATCCGGCTCGGTGGATAGTGCAGGACGATGATCCCGAGCGCGCTCATCCGCGAGTGCCTGGCCATCGTCCGCTCCCAGTCCCTCGGCGACAGGTGCCACTCGCGCGAGTCCACCTCGACGGCGACCGCCGCGTCCGGCCACCACGCGTCCGGCATCGCGATGAACTCCGCGCCCCGGAACAGCCTGGGGTTGTAGAGCGGATCCGGCAACCCGGCCCGCTTGATCAGGTCGCGAAGCTCACCTTCAGCGGCCGACCTCACCCCCTCGGCCGTCTCCATCAGGACCGCCCTGAGCCGCGCCGAGCCAGGCGTCGGGCCGCCTCGGAGTTCGGCGACCAGATCAGCGACGGTGACTCCGTGCCCCTGAACGGCCGCTGCAACGACGGTCCGGACCGCCCCAATGTCCAGCAGATGCAGTGCCGTGTCCGCGACTGCGCGGGCGGGCGGCACGAACCGCAGCAGCCCCGCCGAATACACCACGGCCGGCATCCGCGTGGTTCTGCGGACGCGGACGAACCCGAAGTCATGCCGCCGTTGCTCCGCCGGGATCAGCACGTCCACCGCCGACTCCGCGGGAGCGTTGATGCCGTGCGCGGACAACGCGGCCGGCCCAGTGATGGCACTTCTGGGTCCGACGTAGAGGAGCGCCGCGATCTGGCGCTGGGTATCGGTTGCGGCACCGGTCGCCGCCAGGTACACGCCCGGGAGCATCGCCGTCCATCGGCCGCCGCGTTGCAGCCGGTACCGGATGGCCCGGTCGCTCATTCCGCACGAGAGCGCCTGGCCTCGGCTGATCACACCCTGCTGGCTGATCAGCAACTGCTCGAAAGCACGCCTATCGAATAACGAGTTTCCTCCCATGCGGCAACCGTGCCAGATCGCTAGGACATTTCCGGTCGTGGGACCGGCAGCACCCGAGTCATCGCGCCCGCCCGATCCCGCCGCAGGCAGCCGCAGCCGCGCTCCGCACGGCGGTGACCAGTACCCGCGCGCCGGCCGTGGTGTGGATGGCCCATAACCGACCCTCCAGTGACCACTATGTGCCACTCACACCACAGCGGCGGCGGACGCGGCGGCCCGGCGGACGCGGCGGCCCGGCGGACGCGGCGGCCCGGCGGACGCGGCGGCACGCCACCGGGCGGCGGCCCGATCCCCGCCGAACCACGCGACGAGCGGTGCGATGCTGGAACGGTGCCTGAGGGAGATGTGGTCTGGCGGGCGGCGCGGCAGTTGGACGCTGCGCTGACCGGCCACGTCCTGACCCGCACCGACTTCCGCGTCCCGCGTTACGCGACCGCCGACTTCGCGGGGCAGACCGTCCTGCGCACGGCATCCCGCGGCAAGCACCTGCTGACCAGGCTGAGCGGCGGCCACACCGTGCACACGCACCTGAAGATGGACGGCTCGTGGCGGATCAGGCCGGCCACCGGCTATCCGCCGCGGGACCACCGGGTCCGCCTGGTGCTCGCGAACCAGCGCTGGCAGGCCATCGGCTACCTGCTCGGAGTCGTCGAGGTGGTGCCCACCGACCGGGAGGACACCGTGGTCGGGCATCTCGGGCCCGACCTGCTCGGCCCGGACTGGGATCAGGCCGAGGCGGTCGGCCGGCTCATGCTGAGCCCGGAACGCCCCGTCGGGGAGGCTCTGCTCGACCAGCGCAATCTGGCCGGCATCGGCAACCTGTACAAGTCCGAGGTGCTGTTCCTGCGCGGCGTCAGTCCGTGGCGGCCGGTCGCCGACGCCGGGGATCTGAGCGCACTGGTGGAACTCGCCCGCCGCCTGCTCGATGCGAACAAGGAGCGGATCGGCCAGGTCACTACCGGTGATCCGGGGCGCGGCCGGCAGACCTGGGTCTACGGGCGCGCCGGACTGCCCTGCCGTCGCTGCGGAACGGCCGTCCGGCGGGCGGGCCAGGGCCAGGCGACCGAGGAACGGGTCACCTTCTGGTGCCCGTCCTGCCAGCCGGACTGACGCTCGGCCGCGGACAGCCTCCTGCCCAGCCACTGGGCCCTATCCTGGGCGGCGTGCAGCGCCACGGCAGGACCCAGCCGTTGCCGGACGACGCGACGGGTCTCGCCGCGTTCGTCCGCGACCGGTGCCGCCTGCTTCCGGTGCCGGACGTGCCCGGCATCCGGCTCTACCTAGCCGCGGACGTCTACGCCGTGTGGGAGCAGACCGAGC
>JAJYTW010000142.1 GCA_021792855.1 Actinomycetes bacterium | reverse complement strand
CGAGCAGGCCGGCCCGGTAGGTCAGTTCCTCGGCGGGCACCGCCAGCAGGGTGATCCTGGCCAGGTCGGCGGCCAGCCTGCCGGGTTCGTCTCCCGGCCTGGCCCGCTCGTCGGCCAGGAACCGCCGGGTGGCCGGCATCGCGGTCGCTGCCGCGAGCACCGCCCAGGCGCAGGCGCCGGCCAGGGCGCCGGTCCTGGCCCCGCGGCCAAGATCGGCCCGGCCCAGGCCGAGGCCGTCCGCGGGGACGCCGGCCGAGCGCGCGATCGCCAGCACGGCGAGCGCGGTGCCGTGCCGGATGGCGGGGCGGCCCGGCCCGGTGGCGCGGTGCGCGAGCAGGTCACCGCCGGCCACGACCGCGCCGGCCGCCGCGAGCGCGGCCCAGTGCAGCGGCGGGCCTGCCACCGTCTCCTCGACCACCGTGTCCCCCGATCCGGCCGGTCGGCCCGATCGGCCGGCCTTCCTGATTGCCGGTATTCCCGCTCGGCGGCCGGTCTGACGGGCTAGGCCGGTCTTCCGGCGGCCGCTCGGACCGGCCCCGGGGTGGCGATCCCGCGTAGCGCCATGTCGATCACGTCCCGGACGAACTGGTCGGTCAGCGGAGCGTGGCCGTGCAGCAGGCGGTGGTAGACGGGACCGTAGATCAGGTCGAGCGCCACGTCGATGTCGGTGCCTGGCGGGATCTCGCCGCGCGCGACCGCGCGGTCGAAGACGGCGCGGGCCTGCTCGCGGCGCGGCCCGATGAATCTGGTGTGGTACTCGGCAGCGAACTCCGGCTCGGTCTGGGCCTGGGTCAGCAGCGCGGAGACGACCCGGCCGTAGGGCCGTCGGGCCGCCAGCCTGGCCCACGGCAGCAGCATGCTGAGCAGGTCGCCGCGGAGTGTGCCGGTGTCCGCTGGCTCGGGCACGTCGGACCACTCGTGGTAGAGGGCGTCCAGCGCGAGCGACTCCTTGGTCGGCCACCACCGGTAGATCGTCGCCTTGCTGACCTTCGCCCGCTCCGCGATCGCGTCCATGCTGACCGCGGCCAGGCCGCGCTCGAGCAGCAACTCGGCGGCCGCGGACATGATCGCCTGGTGCGCCTTCTCGCTCCGCGGCCTGCCCCGACGTGCCGGGGCGTCCCCAGCAGCCGGGGCGTCCCCGGCGGCCAGCGCGTCCCCGGCGGCCAGGTCCTGGCTCATCTGGTCACCGGCCCGGCGGCGGCGACCGCGGGCGGGCGCCCGTCGGTCTGGTCGAGCACCTCGGGCAGCACGGCGATGTCGCGCTGGCCGTAGCCGAGTTCCTCCGCCGCGGCCAGCACCTCGTCGGCCAGCAGGGCCGACGGCAGGACGATCCCGAGGTCCCTGGCGGCCCGCCGGACCAAATCGATGTCCTTGTGCATCAGCCGGACGTCAAACCAGGGCTGCTCGGGCAGGTCGAGCACGAGCGGGACCCGCGCCCGCAGCATCGGCGATCCGACCGCGCTCGCGGCGATCACCTCGGCGGCGAGTTCGGGCTCGATGCCGCCCCGGCGCGCCAGCAGCAGGCCCTCGCCGAAGGCCAGCATCTGACTCGCCAGGCTCAGGTTGATAGCCAGCTTGAGCAGCAGGGCCCGGCCGCTGCCGCCCACGTAGGTCACCGTGCTGCCGAGTCGCCGCAGCAGTGGCTCGACCGACCGGAACGCGGCCTCGTCGCCCGAGGCCATGATCGCCAGGGTGCCGTCGCTGGCCGCGCTCAGGCTGCCGGAGACCGGGGCGTCGAGCAGGACCGCGCCGCGCTCGCCGACCTGACGCGCGAGCGCCCGGCTCGCCTCCGGGCTGACCGTGCTCATGTCGAGGTAGATGTCACCCGGGGCCAGGCCGGCCAGGATGCCGTCCGGCCCGGTGGTGATCGCCGCGAGCGCGGCGTCATCGGTGACCATGCTGATGACCACCGTGGCGGCGGCGGCGACCTCGCGCGGAGTATCCCGCCAGATCAGGCCGGCCCCGATCAGGTCCGCCGCCTTGGCCCGGGTCCGGTTCGTCCCGTACACCCGATTCCCGGCCAGCAGGCGGGCAGCCATCCTGCTGCCCATCCCGCCGAGCCCGACGAAGCCGATGGTTGTCATGGTGTCCCTCCTAGCCCGCGGCCTCGATCTCGGCCACGTCGTCGTCGGTGAGGTCAAGTCCGGCGGCCGCGACGATCGGGTCGACCTGATCGGGCCGGCGGAAGCCGGTGATCGCGCCGTCCACGGCCGGGTTCCGCAGCGTCCAGGCGACCGCGACGGCGCCGGCGCTCACCCCGTAGCGCTTGCCGACCGCCGCCAGCCGATCGGCGGTGGCCAGGTGCCTGGACAGCTGCGGCTCGGTGAAGTCCGGGTCGCTGGCCCGCCAGTCATTGGCCGGCATCGCCGCGACCCGCTCGGCCGTCATCGCCCCGGTCAGCAGCCCCGAGCCCATCGGGGAGTACACGATCACGCCGATCCCGGCGCGCTCGGCGTAGGGCAGGATCTCGCCCTCCACCGAACGGTCCACCAGCGAGAACGGCGGCTGCAGGGTCTCCACCGGCGCGATCGAGGAGATCCGCCGCAACTGCGCGACATCGAAGTTCGACACGCCGATGTGCCGGACCAGGCCCTGCTCCTTCAGTTCGGCCAGGGCCGACCAGCCCTCCTCGATGTCCTGGTCCGGGTCCGGCCAGTGAATCTGGTAGAGGTCGATGGCGTCCACCCCGAGCCGCTCCAGGCTGGCCTCGGCCTCGGCCAGGATCGAGTCCCGCTTCAGGCTGTGCACGACCCGGCCGGTGCCGTCGTCAAGCAGTGAGGCCTTGGTGAACACGTACGGGCGCTCCGCACGGCCGGCCAGCGCCCTGGCCACCACCCGCTCGGAGTGGCCGAAGCCGTAGGCGGCCGCGGTGTCGATCCAGTTGACGCCGAGTTCCAGTGCCCGGTCGATGGCGGCGATCGACTCGTCGTCCTGCTGCGGCCCCCAGCCGAACTCCCATTCGCCGCCGCCGATCGCCCACGCGCCGAAACCGACCCGGGTGATCTCCATGCCGGTCTGGCCCAGCTTGGCGGTTCGCAATCCGGTGCTGACCATGAGTTCCTCCGTAACCCCGGCCGCCGGTTCCCGGGCTGCCCGGTCGCTCTCTCCCCCGACGTGCCGTTCATGTACAAAACTAGACGGTCAGTTTTTATATGTCAACGGCCAGCGTCCGCCGGCGGGAAGGCCACCCGGGCCGGAAGGCCGCCGGGCCGCCGGGCGGGCCATCCTGCGGGCAGTCGCCGGCCGGAGCCGTTATCCGGAAAGGTTCTACTTTGCGGGCCATGGCGGTCTGCTCCGTGGCTTAGGCTGGCTCCGAACCGGCCGGGACGCCGGCGGGACTTCTCGTCCTGTCGGCCGGGCAGGCCGGCGTAAGCTGACGACGCGGCCGCGGAGTCGGCCGCCAGCAGAGCTGACCTGGCGACTGGCCAGTATCGACGGCGCGGCCCCGGCCGCGCCTCTGGCCGCGGCGCACGATGGTCCACGGAGGTACGGCCCAGGTGACTCGGGTGTCCGCGCACTCGGCCGACCCGCCAGATTCATCCGGGCCGGAGAGTCAGCCAGCCACGGCCGGAACCCTCGTGCTCGCCAGTCCGTCGAGCCCGGTCGAGCGATTCATGAGCGCTCTGATCCGCAAGCTCTCCTGGAGCAGGCTCTCCAATCCCCGGGTCGCGGTCGCGGTCTCCGGCGCGGGACTGCTGCTCGGCATGCTGGTCGCGGGAACCGCGCCGAACTACGCGACGCTGCCGATCCGGCTGCCGCTGTCCCGGCTGTTCCCCTCGCTCGGTTACGGCACGGTGCCCGACATCGTCTCGATGGGGATGCTGTACGGAGGCGACGTCCTGGCCTGCCTTGGCCTGGCCGGCATGCTCTGGGCGCACAGCCAGGGCTGGCGGCCCGATCCCCGGCACCTGCTCGCGGTCAGCGCCGGCATCGTCGGCGTCATGGTGCTGCTCACCCCGGCGGGTTCCTCCGACACCGCGAGTTACGCGGCCTACGGGCGGATCGCCGCCCAGGGCGGCAACCCGTACACCGTGACCCCGCTCGCGTTCGGCGACCCGGCCTATACCCACGTCGTCGGGACCGCATGGCAGAACCAGCCATCGGTCTACGGCCCGCTCGCGACCTGGATCCAGGCGTTCGCCGCCTGGATCGGCGGCCCGAACCCCGCCACCACGATCTGGGTCCTGATGATCATCAACGGTGCCGTCTTCATCGGCATCGGCTACCTGCTGCTGAAGACCTCCGACGACCCGGTCCGCGCCACCTTGTTCTGGGCGGCCAACCCGGTCCTGATCCAGCAACTTGTCAGCGGCGGCCACCTGGACACGTTCGTGGCGGCCGCGTCGATCTGCGCCATCCAGGTGGCGCGGCGGACGACCAGCCTGTGGGGCGACGTGCTGACCGGCGTGATGCTCGGCATCGCCGGCGGTCTGAAGGCCAACGCGGCGCTGATCGCGCTCGGCCTGGCCTGGCCGCTGCTGCGGCGGCACGAGTGGCGGCGGACCGCCGTCATCGCGGCCGCCGCCCTGGTCACGATCGGCCTGGAATACAGCTACTACGGGCTCAGCGCGCTCAAGCCGCTGTTCGGCGGCCTCAACCTGGTCGGCCTGCCCTCGCCCTGGTGGCTCTTCCAGGTGCTGGGCGACCTGGTGCTCAAGCCGTCCACGGTGCACACGCTCATCAGCATCACCTGGCCGGTCCTGCTGCTCGTCGTGGCCTGGCTGATCTACCAGCGGATCTCCTCCGACCAGCCGCGCGAGATCGTGGCGCCGTTCGCGCTCAGCTTCGCCTGGATCCTGGTGGCGCCCTGGGTGCTCGCCTGGTACGCGGCGCTGGCCTGGGTGACCCTGACCCAGGTGCCGAGAAACCGGATGACCCGCTGGCTGACCATCGTCACGGTCGTGCTCGCGCTCACCCGCTCGGTGGGCTGACCGGCATGCCAGGAAACAGCCCGGCCGCGTCGGCCGAGCGGGAGGTCCCGGCCGGGCCGGACGCGGCCGGGCAGCGGGCCCTGGGCGCGCTGACTCGGTCGGCCGGCCTCGCGCGGCGGCACTGGCCCGCGCTCACGCTGCTCGCGGCCGGCCTCGTCCTGCGGGTGGTCGCCCAGGTCAGCTACGCCCCGGCGCTGTTCTACATCGACACCAACCGGTACCTGCTCAACGTCGCCCAGGGCATGGACCCGGTCGGGTACGAGGGGCCGCTGCGGGCGATCGCGTTCGTCGGCGGATTCGCCGCCGTGGCCGCGTTCCAGCATCTGCTCGGGCTCGCCATGGCGGTGCTGATCTACCTGCTGGTACTGCGCCGGGGCGCGTCCCGCTGGCTCGGGGCACTGGCGATCGCGCCGCTCCTGCTGGACGCCTACCAGGTCCAGATCGAGCAGATGCTGATGCCGGACACCCTGTTCGAGGCGCTGGCGCTGGCCGGCCTCGCGGTGCTGGCCTGGCGGCCGGAGGCCGGCTGGCGCCGGGCGGTCGCGGCCGGGCTGATCCTCGGCGCCTCGGCGACCGTGGCCCAGATCGGCGAGGCGCTGCTGCTGCCGGCCGTGATCTACCTGCTGGTGACCGGCGCCCGGTGGCGGCCCGCCATCGGCCGGGCCGCCGCGCTAGGCGCCGCGTTCGCCGTGCCGATCCTGGCCTACTCGGCCGGGAACTACGCGCTAACCGGGAGCTTCTTCCTGTCCCACACCGGAGTGACCTCGCTGTACGGGCGCACCGCGGCCGCCGCGGACTGCCGCACGCTGGTGCTGCCGCCGGTCGAGCGGGGCATGTGCCCGACCCCCGCTCAGCAGGCGCACGGCCCGGACTGGCTGGAGTACAGCCCGCGATCGCCGATCCGGCCGTACTACGCTGGCCCGGATCGCGCCAGCACCGATCAGCTGATCACGAACTTCGGCCACGCGGTGCTGACCCAGCAGCCGCTGCGGGTGCTCGCCGCCTACGGCCGGGACGTGGTCAAGCTGTTCGAGCAGCCGCGG
Organism: Actinomycetes bacterium; assembly: GCA_021792855.1. Lineage (GTDB taxonomy): Bacteria > Actinomycetota > Actinomycetes > Streptosporangiales > Streptosporangiaceae > Chersky-822. The sequence goes on along the minus strand of JAJYTW010000142.1, from coordinate 5,159 downwards.
ATCGGCAACCCCGGGGACACGCCGATCTCGCGCTGGCAGTTCCAGACCCACTTCCCGTACTTCCCGCCGTGGTCATCCCGGCACGAGGTGCGGCAGGAGATGAGCCTGTACGGCGGCGGGACGCCAGCCGTGTGGCATCCGGGCGCCGCCTTCCTGCGCGGCTACCAGCTTAGCGGCGGGTACACGCCCGGGCCGCTGTTCGCCCTGTTCACCCTGGCCGGCCTGGCCGGATCGGTGCTGGCCTTCTTCCGGCGCCGGACCGACCCGCGGACCCGGCTGCTGGCCCGCGGCTGCCTGCTGTTCTTCGCCGCCGCCTGGTCGGTGCTCGGCGTCTCTGACCTGTTCGAGTTCTCCTGGCGATACCAGCTTCCGGCCCTGGTGACCCTGGCCCCGGCCGGAGCGCTCGGCCTCGCCGCGGTGCTCAGCCTGGCTCGCGCGCGGTCCGCCGAGCGCGGCTAATCGCAGCAGGCCCAGAAAGCTTCATTTTACTGATAGGTCATATTCATTACCAGGCATGTCTTTTTGACATTGGCCGGTCTAGGGTCACCAGAGTGACTCGCAGGGCCATCTGCCCGCCGAACGGCGCCGCCGCCGTCCGGTCCGCCCGGCCACCGGCTCATGCCCCGGCCCGGCCAGTCGGCGATCACTCGCAAGGATTCCCAGGAGGTATCACCCGATGACTCGCGACAAGCGGGCCGGCCGCGGACCCGGTCGGCCATACTGGCTGGCAGCCGTCGCCGGTGCGTTCCTGCTCGGCGCGGCGGTCGGCCCGGTCGCGGCGAGCGCCGCGCAGAGCCAGCCCGCCGCCCCCGGCAGGTCCAGCGCCGGCACCACCGCCCGGCCGTTCCCGCGGCTGAGCCACGTCTTCGTGATCATGATGGAGAACACCTCGTACTCCGACCTGCTCACGCCGAGCAACCCGAACACGAAGTTCATCCAGCACCTGGCCAGCGCGTACGGCCTGGCCACCAACTACTTCGGCGTCACGCATGTCAGCATGCCGAACTACATCGCCTCGACCAGCGGATCGACCTGGGGGTCCAACAGCGACGACGTCGCCCAGGCGCCGCTGCTGAACCACCAGAACCTGGTCGACCAGTTCGCCGCCGCGCATGTGAGCTGGAAGGCCTACATGCAGGACCTGCCCTACCCGGGCGACCTGGTCGACGTGTCCGCCAACGGCCTGTACGTGCGCAAGCACGACCCGTTCCTGCTCTACCCGGACGTGTACAACAACCGGGCCCGGGCCAGGAACGTCGTGCCGCTGAACCAGCTAAGCACCGCGCTGGCTACCGGAAACGTGCCGCAGTTCGTCTGGATCACCCCGAACGTCTGCAACGACATGCACGGCGGCGCGGCGCAGTGCCCGTACCCGTCGTCGCCAACCGACCCGAACCAGGCCAAGCTCTACGCCGACGGCAACAACTTCCTGCGGACCTGGGTGAACCGGATCATGCACAGCAGCGCGTGGAACTCGCGCTCGGCCATCTTCATCACCTGGGACGAGGGCAGCTACGCCGACACGTCCCCATACGGCCCGCTTGACCTGCGCGGCGGCCCGGACTCGCCGATCCTGCCGGTCACCCCGGTGAACCCGAGCAGCGGCAGCGGCGGCGACCTGGCCGGCGGCACCGTGTACGGCGGCGGTCACGTCCCGATGATCGTGATCACGCCGGGCGTACAGCACCGGGTCAGCACCACGCTGGCCGACCACTACTCGCTGCTGCGGACCATCGAGGAGAACTTCGGCCTGCCACTGCTCGGCAACGCGGGCGACAGCGTCCAGGTGCACTCCCTCGCCGATCTGCTCCGGCCCGGGCGGCGGTAGCCCGCCACCAGCGGTACCCATCCGGTGCCCTGGCCCGCCAGTGGCGGGCCAGGGCACCGGCCGTCCCGGCCAGCCACGGTAAGGGCCGGACCAGCCACGGTGAGGGCCGGACCAGCCAACGGGAATCCGCCCCAGTCTGTGACTGCCTGTCCGAACCTGTCCGACTAATAGATCCCGACTTGCGGCGATGGCCCGCTCGTTCGAGGCTGAGTCCCATGGGGGCACCGGCCATCGGCGGGACCTGCGCCACGACCGTGGCGCAGGTCTCCGACGTCAGCCTGCGCAGTGCGGTCCGGGCCCAGGCCGGGGATCCCCGGGTTCCGATCGCGCCGGGCGCGCTGCTCGGTTCCTGCCCGTCGACCATGACCGGCCGGGCCTGGCGCAGCCTGCTCACGGCCCTCGACCCGGGCACCGCGTCCGGCCCGGGCACCGCGTCCGGCCCGGGCATCGCGTCCGGCCCGGGCACAGCCCGTAGCCCGATCACCGGCCTGCGTCGGGACCCCCTGGATCGAGTCGCGGACCTGCTGCACCTGCCGCCACTGCACGACGACCGGGCGGCCCGCGACTACGCGATTCAGGCGGTGCTGCCCGTGGCGCGCCCGCGCCAGGTGCTTGCTGTCCTGCTCCGGCTGACCGGCACCGTCCAGGCCGGCGACCTGCACTCGGCCATCCGGGCCGCCGGACGTGCGGCCCGGACTGGTGCCTCGCTGCCGCTGACTGCCGATGTGGTGGAGATCGTCGCGCACTACCAGGACGCGGACGGCGCGCTGATCGAGGCCTGCGGACAGCTTGCCCGGCGACTGGACCGGGCCGACTGGGAGGATCTCGACGGGCGCCTGCGGGACGCCCCGGCGGCCACCCGCCGCCGCCTCGCCGCCATCCGCCGCCGATCCGGCCGGATGCCCGGTTGGATGGCCGCCCGGCTGCCTAGGTAGGGCGGGGCCGCAACGGCTCATAGTCGGCAATAACCGGTGAAATGTCGGACCTTGCGCGTGTATCGTCGGAGGCAAGCCGTACAGTGACCGTGCTGCTACGCATGGCCATAAATCCGGCCCAGACATGACCGATCTCGGGGGTCTGCGGAATGAGAGCGCACGGGACGCCGGACGCGATCCGGCCCGATCCCGGTCGCGCGGCCTCGCCGGAAGACCTCGGCCGGGAACTGACCGCCGCCCGTGAGCTAGCCGGCCTGACCATCAGGGAAGCGGCCCGCGCGGCGGGCATCCCGGCGAGCACCGCCGGCGACTACTTCGCCGGCCGTCACCTCCCGTCCGCGTCCCAGCCCCAGATCCTGATAGAGCTGCTGTCCGCCTGCGGCATCGCCGGTCCCGACGCCGAGCCCTGGGTCCGGGCGCTCAGCCGGGTCCGGCGCTCACCGGGCCGCCGGGCGGGCGGCGCCCTCGTGCCCTACCGCGGCCTGGCTGCCTTCGGGACCGAGGACTCGGAATGGTTCTTCGGCCGCGACGACCTCGCCGACCTGCTTGCCCGGCTGGCCGCCGACGGCCCGGCAGGCACTCCGATCGTGGTCACCGGGCCGTCCGGCTCGGGCAAGTCCTCGCTGCTCCGGGCCGGCCTGATCCCCCGCCTGAGCGCCTCCGCGCCGCCCGGGCAGCCCCCGCCGGTGACGGTGCTCCTCACCCCGGGGGCCGACCCGGTCGGGGCCCTGGCCGACCGGGCCGGTACGGCGGACCAGGCCGCGGAGCCCGCGGTCATCGTGGTCGATCAGTTCGAGGAGGTGTTCACCGCCTGCGAGCGAGAGGACCAGCGGCAGCAGTTCATCGCCGCGCTGTGCGAGCTGTCCCGGACGGTGCTCGTGATCCTCGGCCTGCGCGCCGACTTCTATGCCCACGCGCTCAGGTACCCGGGCCTGACGGACTCGCTCCAGCGGCGCCAGGTCGTCGTCGGGCCGATGACCGAGGACGAGCTCAGGCAGACCATCCTCGGGCCGGCCCGCAAGGCCGGGATCACCCTCGAGCCTGGGCTCACCGAACTGCTGATCAGCGAGCTGACCCCGCGGGCGAGCGGTGCGCCAGCCGGGATGGCCAGCCCGGGTTACGGCTCGCTGCCGCTGCTCTCGCACGCGCTGCGGATGACCTGGGAGCGCAGCCGGAACGGGCGTCTGACGGTCGCCGGCTACCGGGCGGTCGGCGGGATCAGGAACGCCGTCGCCCAGACCGCCGAGGCTGCCTACACGGCGCTGGATGAGCCGGACAAGGTCGTGGCCCGCCGGCTGTTCCTGCGCCTGGTGCTGGTGTCGGATGACGCGCCGATCGCCCGCGGCCGGGTGCCGCTCGCCGAGCTGACCGGGGCGGCCGGCACCGGGGCAGCGGGGCGAGTGCTCGAGCGGTTCGTGGCAGAGCGACTGGTCACGGTGGATGCCGAGCACGCCGAGATCGCGCACGAGGCGCTGCTGGGCGCCTGGCCGCGGCTGCACGCCTGGGTCAGCGCCGAGCAGGAGGACCTGACGATCCGGCACCGGGTTCGCGCCGCGGCGACGACCTGGCAGCTGTCCGGCCGGGACGACGCCGCCCTGCTGCGCGGCGGGCCGCTCGCCATCGCCGCCGACTGGGCCGACCGGGCGGCCGGCCGGGACGAACTGAGCGCGCTGGTGAGCGAGTTCGTCGTGGCCTCACGCGCGCACGAAAAGGCCAGGCAGGCAACCCGGCGGCGGCAGGTCCGCCGGCTGCGCCAGCTCTCCGCGGCGCTCGCCGCCCTCGCCGTCCTGAGCGGCGGCCTGGCGGCCTACGCGTTCCAGCAGCGGCACAGTGCTGCGGCGGCGCGCAACCAGGCCGACTCCCGTGAGGTCGCGCTCGAGGCCGAGCAGCTACTCGGCCAGGACCCGGCGCTCGCCGCCCAGCTCAGCGACACCGCCTACCGGATCAGCCCCACCCGGCTGGCCCTGGCCAGCCTGCTTGAGTCGGCGGCGTACCCGGTCGCCGCCAGGTTCAGCGACACCTCCTCGCTGGTCCAGGCCGTCGCGCTGACGCCGAGCCGGCGGGTGCTGGCGGTCGCGGCCGCCGTCGGCACGCTCCGGTTGTGGAACGTGGCCCGGCCGGGACGACCTGTCCCGCTCGGCCCGTCGCTGACCAGACCGGGTCAGACGCTCTACGCGGCCGCGATCAGCCCGTCGGGCGGCATCCTCGCCGCGGCCGGGGCCGCCGGAACCGTCGCGCTGTGGGACATTGCCGATCCTGGCCATCCGGTACCGCTCGGCCGGCCGCTGACCGGGCCGCGTTCCACGGTCTACTCGGTTGCCTTCAGCCCGGGCGGGCACCTGCTGGCCGCGGCCAGCAACGACCATACGGTCCGGCTCTGGGACATCGCCGATCCG
>JAJYTW010000141.1 GCA_021792855.1 Actinomycetes bacterium | reverse complement strand
CAGCCAGTACCAGTACTGGCTGAGGAACGGCGCGTTCAGGTGGTACCGGGCCTCGAGCACGCGCATGCTGGACGCCGGGAGCGACCTGCCGCCGGACAACGCCGCGATCGGGTTGCCCGGCGCCAGGTACAGCGCCGCGAAGATCACGAAGCTGGCGACCGCCAGGCTGACGACGAGCATCGCCAGCCGGCGGCCGAAGAAGCGCCAGCGCACCGCCTCAGCTCCCGCCGAGGTTGTTCGCCCACGGCGCGTACATGAAGGAGAAGGACCCGGTCGCACCGGTGAGCCCCTTCTGCATGGCCAGCACGGTGGTCGGCTGCACGTTCGGGATCCACGGCAGTTGCTGGTTGACGAGTTGCTCGACCTTGACGATCAGCGCCGCCCGCTGGTTCGGGTTGGCGGTGCCGCGGGCCTGCTCCATCAGCGAGGTGATCTGCGGGTTGTTGAAGTTGTCGTAGTTCTGCGAGCCGCCGGGCAGCACGAACGTCGCGAGCAGCGCGGCCGGGTCGGCGTAGTCGCCGTAGTTGACGGTCAGGAAGGCGTCCACGCCCTGCCGGGCCTTGGGGTCGGTGAAGAAGTTGATGTAGTTCTGTGCCGACACCGAGTCAAGGACGGTCTTCAGACCGATCGCCTGGGCCGCCTGCTGGTAGGCGCCGGTTACCGCGGCGATGTTGGAGATCTGGCTGGACGTGCCGATGGTGATGGTCTTGCCGACCGCCCCGGCCTCCTTCACCAGCTTGCGGGCCTCGGCCAGGTTCTGCTTCATTACCGGCGCGGCGTCATAGGCCTTGGTGAACACCGACTTGCCGTACCCGAAGGTTCCGGGGTTGGAGAACCAGCGCGGCATCAGCGCGGCGCCCTTGTAGACGTTGGCGATGATCGCCTGCCGGTTCAGCGCCAGCGACAGCGCCTGGCGGACCTTGACGTTGCCGAGCACGCCCTTGAGGTTCGACACGATGAACGCGTCGGTGTCCTCGCCGGGGCCCTGGTAGATGGTCACCGCGTTCTTGGCCGCCTCTAGCTGCGGCAGCGTGGCGATGCCGTCCAGGTAGCCGCCCTGGACCGCGCCGGTCAGCAGGCCCGAGGTGAGCGTGGTGGTGTCCGGCACGCCCTTGACGATGATCTCCTTGGCCAGCGGGGTCTTGCCGCCCCAGTAGTGCGGGTTGGCGACGGCGACCACGCCGGTGCCCGGGTTCCAGGACTTGAACTCGTACGCGCCGGTGCACATGATGCCGCCGGCCGGGGTGCCGTAGTTCTTGCCCTGCTTCTGCGCGTAGGCCTTCTCGATGATCACGCCGCCCATCGAGGCAAGCTCGCCTGGCAGCCAGTAGTCGGGCTGCTTGAGGTTGATGGTGACCTGGTTGGCGCCGGTCTGGGTGATCGAGGAGACCCGGTTGAACACCAGCCCGTAGAACCCGCCGAGCTTGGGGTTCATCTGCCGGCCCAGGCTGTAGATCACGTCCGCCGGGGTCACCGGGTGGCCGTCCCAGAACTTCGCGCCCGGCTGGATGGTGAAGACCAGCTTGGTCGGGGACGGGTTCGTCATGCTCGCCAGGCCCGGCACCAGCGCGCCATTCGGCGCCTGCTTCAGCAGCGACTCGCACATCAGCGAGATCGCGGTGTTCTCCGGGTAGTCGAAGGCGTAGATCGGGTCGAGTGAGTTGACGCTGCGGTAGACCGCCCAGACCACCGTCCCATACGGCTTGGTGCCCGCCGGAGTGGTGGTCACCAGGCCCTTGGTCGGTGAGACGTTGCCGACTGTGCTGTTCGTGCTGGTGGCTGACCGCCCGCAGGCGGCCAGCGTGAGCGAGAGCGCGACCGCGGATGCGGCCATCAGGCGCTGCTTCCTTCCCCAGGTCATCGGGGCCCTCCTTGTATTTTCCGGCCGCGAACGGCGGATGCTGATTGCCCCGGCGGCGCTGCCGGGCACGACTGCTAGCGGTGGTAGGCGACCTCGCCCCGGATCCAGGTGGTAGTGACGCCGGCCTGCCAGATCTCGCCGGCCGGAAGGTGCGCGAGGTCGGCGTCGACGATCGCGAAGTCCGCGTCCAGCCCGGGCCGGACCGACCCGACCTGGTCCTCCAGGCCGTTGACCCGGGCGCTGCCCGAGGTGTAGGCCGCGAGCATGGGCGCCAGGCCGATCGCCTGCTCGGGCAGGAACGGATCGCCCGCGCTGCCGCCGGGCGCCTCAGGGATCGACCGGTTCACCGCGACGTGCGTCGCCCACAGCGGGTTCGGGCTGGACACCGACCAGTCGCTGCCCGCGCACATCGGCGCCCCGGATCGCAGCAGCGAGGCGAACGGGTACTGCCAGCCGGACCGGCGCTCGCCAAGGAACGGAATGGTCAGCTCGTCCATCTGCGCCTCGTGCGTGGCCCACAGCGCCTGGATGTTCGCGGTCGCGCCGAGCCGGGCGAACCGGGGGATGTCCTCGGGATGCACCAGTTGCAGGTGCGCCAGGTGGTGCCGGAGCGCGGAGCCCGGGTTCGCGGTCCGCGCGGCCTCGATCGCGTCCAGCGCGTTGCGGACGGCGCGGTCGCCGAGCGCGTGGAAGTGCACCTGGAAGCCCTCGGAGTCCAGCGCCATGACGAACCGCGGTAGTTCCTCCGGGTCGATGAAGTCGATGCCGGAGTGGTCGGTGTCGCAGCCGTGCCCGTCCTGGTAGGGCTCGAGCATCGCCGCGGTGTGGTTCTCGGCGACCCCGTCCAGCATCATCTTGACGCTGGTGGCCCGGAACCGGCCGAGCGTGCCGCGGGCCCGCCGGTCGAGCAGTTCGGCAAGCTGCTCAAGACCCCGGTACCGGTCCCACCAGAGCGCGCCGATCACGTTCGCCTTCAGGGTGCCCGCGCTGACCGCGCGCAGGTAGGAGTCCATCGGGTCGGCGCTGCCGAGGTAGCGGCCGATGATCGCGTCCTGCCAGCCGGTGATCCCCAGCGACAGCAGGTAGTCCTGCGCGGTCAGCAGGCCCTGGTACCACTCGTCGTCGGTGGTCTCCGGCAGGATCCGGGAGACCAGCCGGGTCGCGCCCTCCTGCAGGGTGCCGACCGGCGCGCCCGCCGCGTCCCGCTCGATCCGGCCGTCCGCGGGATCGGGGGTGCTCGCGTCGATGCCGGCCAGTTCCAGCGCGCGGCTGTTCACCCAGGCGCCGTGACCATCCCGGTTGGGCAGGTAGACCGGCCGGTCCGGAACCACCGCGTCGAGCAGGTCCCTGGTCGGGATGCCGCCAGGAAAGGCGTCCATGGACCAGCCACCGCCGGTGATCCACTCGGCCTCCGGGTGCGCCTTCGCGTAGGCGGCGACGATCTCCACGTACCCGGCGGCGGTCGATGCCGCCCGCAGGTCGCACTTGCGGAGCTGGTCTCCGGCCGACACCGGGTGTACGTGGGCGTCGATGAACCCGGGCAGCAGGGTGCCGCCCGCAAGGTCGACGGGCTCGGCGGCGCCCAGGTCGCCCGCGCCGTCCCTGGCCCCGACGTAGCTGACGACGCCGTCGGTGACCCTGACGACGGTCCCGTCGGGCCGGAAGCCGGAACCGTCGAAGATCGTTCCGTTGTGGAACACGAGGTCTGCACCAGGTCGCACCGATGTGCCTCCTAATCGCCTGAGTCGGGGCGATTAGACCACCGGTTAAGGTAACTAGTCAATGCTTGTGACAAAGCCTTTACATGGGAAGAGATTCGTCTGTAGAGTCCGATTCACCCCGATCTCATCAGACGACATACGCTGGACGGGGTTACTCAACGGCGAGTACCGCCGGGCCGTCCGGCCCGTAGACCACGTCAGGGGACGCATGAGCACCTCAGGGGCGACTTCCGCGCTGGCCACCAGCACGGCGCCGAGCGACATCGCCGCGCCGCGCGGTGTCGCGGCACCGCCCGCCGCCGCGCCGCACCACGACGCCGCCGGGCCGTCCCGACGCCGGACGGGCCAGTCGCGGCGGCGCCGCGGCAGCCTGTCGGCCGACCTGATCGTCACCGAGAGCCTGCGCCTGCTGGACGCCGGCGGCCTGGCCGGCTTCAGCCTGCCCAAGCTCGGCCGGGCACTCGGCGCCGACCCCACCGCGGTGTACCGGCACTTCGCCAGCAAGGACGACCTGACCCTGGCGATCGCCGACCGGCTGATCGAGGAGGCGATGACCGGCCTGGAGCCTGGACCGTGCTGGCCGGAGACCCTGGAGCACCTGGTCCGGCGGATCCGGCTCACCTATCGCAGGCACCCCGCCGCCGCCTCGCTCGCCTCCTACCGCACCACTCAGCGCCCGGCCGAGATGCGGGCGGTCAACGCCCTGATCGGCGCGGTGCTCCAGGCCGGCTACCAGGGCGCGGAGGCCGCCAGGGTCTACCGGGCGCTTGGCGACTTCTCGCTCTCCTGGGCCGGCGGCGAGGCGCACCTGCTGGCCCTGGAACCGGAGTTGCAGCAGGCCGACCGATCCGCCTGGCGGGGCGCCTACCTATCCGCCGACCGCGCCACGTATCCGAACATCTGGCAGGTCAGGGACGATCTTCCGGACGTGACCGAGGACGCCATCTTCGAGACCATCCTGTCAGTGGTGATCGAGGGCGTCGTCCGCCAGGCGCCGCGCCCGTGCACCTGCCCCAGGCACGCCCGCAAGGACGGCTGACCACGCCGGCGTCGGCCCAGGCCGGGCCGCCGCTCCTGTACGCGGGACGCCGGGCGTACTACGGTGACCTGTTGTGACGGCCAGGCTGACCAGGCGCCCCGGCGGCGCCGCCCGACTGCGTGCCCTGCTCGACTCCGGTCAGATGATCCTGGCGCCGGGCGCGTTCGACCCGCTGGCAGCCCGCTGCGTCGAGGAGGCCGGCTTCCCGGCCGTCTACATGACCGGCTTCGGCACCTCCGCAGCGCTGCTCGGACGGCCCGATGTCGGCCTGCTGACCATGACCGAGATGGTCGACAACGCCGCCCGCATCGCCGCCTGCGTCGACGTCCCGGTGATCGCCGATGCCGACACCGGCTACGGCAACCCGATGAACGTGATCCGTACCGTTAACGCCTATGAGGCAGCCGGGGTCGGCGGCATTCATATCGAGGACCAGGTCGCGCCGAAGCGATGCGGTCACATGGACGGCAAGCAGGTCATCCCGGCCAGCGAGATGGCCGCAAAGATCCGGGCCGCGGTGGACGCCCGCACCGACCCCGACTTCGTGATCATCGCGCGGACGGACGCGCGAGCGGTGGAAGGCCTGGCCAGCGCGCTGGACCGGGCCGGGAGATATCGCGACGCCGGAGCGGACGTGCTGTTCATCGAGGCGGTCCGGAGCGAGGCCGAGGCGGCCGAGGCCGTCGCCGCGTTTCCGGATGTGCCGCTGCTGTTCAACTGGGCGGAGGGCGGCAAGACGCCGCCGATCGCCCTGGACCGGCTGCGCGCGATCGGCTACCGGATGGTCATCTTCCCGATCAGCACGCTGCTCGCCGCCACCGGGGCCATGCGGGCGATACTGGCCGAGATCGCCGGTGCGGGCACACCCCAGGCTGCCCTGCCCGGCCTGCCAAGCTTTGACGAGTTCGTCGATTTCATTGGCCTGCCCGAGGTCCGCGCGACCGAGCAGCGGTACACCGCTGACGAGCCCGCGGCCGGGGCCGAACCGGGAGGTTAGCCCATGGCATCAACGTTCGAGCGACCGAGTGTCTCCACCGAACTCGCCAGGTCGATGATCGAGGCCGCCGAGCGCGAGGCCGCCGAGATGGGGCAGCCGTTCGTGATCGCGGTCGTCGATGACAGCGGCGTGCTGAAGGCGTTCAGCCGGATGGACGGCGCGCCGCTGCTCTCGGTCCAGGTCGCTCAGGACAAGGCCTACACCGCGGCCGGATTCGGGATGGCCACCGACGCCTGGCACGAGTTCGTCAAGGACGACCCGCCGCTGGCGATGGGCGCGACCACCGGCATCGACCGCCTGGTCGTGTTCGGCGGCGGCTACCCGATCTCGATCGGCGGGCAGATCGTCGGCGCGATCGGGGTCAGCGGCGGCCACTACTCCCAGGACATGCGGGTCGCCCAGGCCGGCCTCGCGGTCGTGCCGTCCTGAGACGTTCCCGGCCGTCCCGGTTGCCGCCGGGTACGCGGAACTGGTGCGCGGCGCCGGCACGCGTAACCGGCGGGTCAGTTCTTCCCGAGCAGGCCGGCCCGCCGCAGCGCCTGCGCCATCGCGCCGTCGGGCTCAGGCTGACCTGAGCGCTGACCAGGCCGTCCGGGTTGCTTCGCGCCCTGACCGCGCCCGCCCTGACCGCGCCCGCCCTGACCGCGCCCGCCCTGACCGCCTCCGCCCTGACCGCGCCCGCCCTGACCGCCTCCGCCCTGACCGCGCCCGCCCTGACCGCCTCCGCCCTGACCGCGCCCGCCCTGACCGCCTCCGCCCTGACCGCGCCCGCCCTGACCGCGCCCGGACCTCGGGCGGCGGTCACCGTTGCGGCCGTCATCGTCCCGGCTGCCCTGGTCGCCGCGATCGACGGCCTCCTTGCTGCCGCTCCGCTTACCGTCCGCCGGGTCATCCAGTCGCATGGTCAGCGAGATCCGCTTCCGCGCGATGTCGACCCCGAGCACCCGGACCCTGACGATGTCGCCCGGCCGGGCGACCTCGCGCGGGTCGGCGACGAAATCCCGGGACATCGCCGACACGTGCACCAGGCCGTCGGTGTGCACGCCCACGTCCACGAACGCGCCGAACGCCGCGACGTTGGTCACCACGCCCTCGAGCAGCATTCCGGGCGCGAGGTCGGCCAGGGTCTCTACCCCGTCGGCGAAGCTGGCGGTCACGAACGCCGGACGCGGATCCCGCCCGGGCTTCTCCAGCTCACGCAGGATGTCGGACACCGTGGGCAGCCCGAATCGCTCGTCGGTGAAGTCCTCGGGCGTCAGCGCCCGCAGCGCCCGGGTGTTGCCGATCAGTTCGCGCATGGTGGTCCCCGCGGTGGTCAGGATCCGCCGGACCACCGGATACGCCTCCGGGTGCACGCTGGAGGAGTCCAGCGGGTCGTCCCCGCCGATGATCCGGAGAAAGCCGGCGCACTGCTCGAACGCCTTCGGCCCGAGCCGCGACACGTCCTTCAGCGCCTGCCTGCTGCGGAACGGCCCGTGCACGTCGCGGTGCGCCACGATCGCCCCGGCCAGCCCCTCGCCGATCCCGGACACCCGGGCCAGCAGCGGGACGGAGGCGGTGTTGACGTCCACGCCGACCGCGTTCACGCAGTCCTCCACCACCGCGTCCAGCGACCTGGACAGCTTGCCGCCGGCCAGGTCGTGCTGGTACTGGCCGACCCCGATCGACTTGGGGTCGATCTTGACAAGCTCGGCGAGCGGGTCCTGGAGCCGGCGCGCGATCGACACCGCGCCGCGCAGCGACACGTCCATCCCGGGCAGTTCACGCGAGGCGTACTCGGAGGCGGAGTAGACCGAGGCGCCGGCCTCGGACACCATCACCTTGGTCAGGTTCAGCTCGGGATGCCGCCTGATCAGGTCGGCGGCGAGCCGGTCGGTCTCCCTGGACGCCGTTCCGTTGCCGATCGCGACCAGGTCGACCTGGTGCGCGGCGGCCAGTCGGGCCAGCGTCGCGATCGAGGCGTCCCACTGGCGGCGCGGCTCGTGCGGGTAGATCGTGTCGGTGGCGACCGGCTTGCCGGTGGCGTCCACCACGGTGACCTTGACCCCGGTGCGCAGGCCCGGGTCCAGGCCCATCGTGGTCCTGGCGCCCGCCGGCGCCGCCAGCAGCAGGTCCCGCAGGTTCGCTGCGAACACGGCCACCGCCTCATCCTCGGCCTGCTGCCACAGCCGCATCCGGAGATCGACGCCGAGGTGCCCGCTGATCCTGGCCCGCCAGGCCAGGCTGACCGTGGCGGCCAGCCAGGCGTCGGCCGGGCGGCCCAGGCTGGCGATGCCGAAGTGCTCGGCGATCAGCGCCTCGTAGTCGCTGAACCCGCCGCCGAGTCCGGCCCGGTCACCGGCGGATCCGGCCGCCGGGCCCGCGGCGGGCTGCTCCCCAGGGTCCATCGTGAGGTCGAGGATCTCCTCCTTCTCGCCGCGGAACATGGCGAGTACGCGGTGCGACCGCAGCCGGGTGAACGGCTCGTCGAACTCGAAGTAGTCGGCGAACTTGGCGCCCGCCTCCTGCTTGCCGTCCCGGACCCGGGAGACCAGCCGGCCCCGGTTCCACATCCGCTCGCGGAGCACGCCGATCAGGTCGGCGTCCTCGGCGAACCGCTCGGTCACGATCGCCTGCGCGCCGTCGAGCGCCGCCCGCGGGTCGTTGATCTGGTGGTCCGGATTGACGTAGGCCACGGCCAGCGCCGCCGGATCGGTGTCCGGGCCGGCCAGCAGCGCGTCGGCCAGCGGCTCCAGGCCGGCCTCCCTGGCGAGTTGCGCCCGGGTCCGGCGTCTCGGCTTGTAGGGCAGGTAGATGTCCTCCAGCCTGGCCTTGGTCTGCGCGGCCATGATCTGGGCGTCCAGCGCCGCGTCCAGCTTGCCCTGGGACCGGATCGACTCCCTGATCGCCTCCCGGCGCTCGGCTAGCTCGCGCAGGTAGCCGAGTCGCTCCTGGAGTTGCCTGAGCTGCGCGTCGTCCAGCGCCCCGGTCGCCTCCTTGCGGTACCGGGCGATGAACGGCACGGTCGCGCCGCCGTCCAGCAGGTCGATCGCCGCTCTGACCTGGCCGTCCCGGACGCCGAGTTCGGTGGCGATGGTGCGGTGCACGGGCTCGGGTCCGGCCAGTTTGGCCGCTGCCTGGGTGGGCGCTGCCTGGGTGGGCGCTGTCACTGCTCGATCCGCCTTCTGGCTCGGGGGTGCGCGTCGCGCGGCGCGCCGCCGATACTAGGCGACCGGCCCGCGCGTTCCGGGCCGGCCACGCGGGCCGGACGGGCCGGACGGCCGTTAGGCGAAGACTTCGTCGCCGCCGGCGCCACCAACTCTTCGCGTTGTGCCAACTCTGCGCTGAAACGCCAGCCGCCGGGCACCCCATAGGGGTGCCCGGCGGCTGCCTGGTCCGGTTTGGGCGGATCAGAGGTGGCAGGCCGTCGCTACCGCGGCGGCTGCCGCCTCACGGTTGGCTGCCGCGGGGATGCCGGGCCGCTCGAAGTACGTCATGTAGATGTAGGCGGCCTGGGTCGCGCTGGTCGCCGCGTTCAGCATCGGGACGTACTGCGACCACTGCTGGTTGTAGGTCAGCAGCGCCTGCAACTGGGTCTGCAGGTCGGCGGCGGGGTTCCCGGTGACGAAGCCGCCGGGCAGCGGTGTCCAGCCGATCAGGCCGCCGCCGCCGGTGCCGACCGACTCGGGATTGCCCATCGACTCCTGGTAGATGTTGCCGGCGATGCCGGCCGCCGCCAGGCCGGAGTACCCGTGCGTGGCCAGGAAGTCGACGATCGCGCCGTAGTTCTGCGGGACCGGCCCGGTGACCGGCCCGGTGCAGCTTGGTCCGTGCGCGGCCGCGGCGGCCGCCGCGGCGTGGACGGCCGCCCGATGAGCGGCGAGCCTGGCGGATGCCCGGCGGGCGGCGGCGAGGTGCGCCCGGCGGGCGGCCTCCCGGGCCAGGAAGGCCCGCTGTGACCGGGCCATCGCGGTGACCGAGGAACGGTGCTTGCTCAGCCTGATCGACGCCACCGGGTCGAATAGCTGACTGGAGTTGGCTACCGCGGTGCGGCCGGAGGCTGTGGTCCGGGACGCCGCGCTGCTCGGCGCGGCGATGAAGTTGTAGCCGAGGGTGGCCGCGGTGACCGCGCCCACCGCGGCGGCCGCTAGGACCGCCCGGCGCGGGCGTGCGGCCAGCGGCCGCGGACGCGCTGCCGGGAGATGCTTCCCGGCCTTGTTGATCTTGCTTCTGACGGAGTCGGTTGAGGGGGGCCTCAAGACCTGCCTAACGCCGGTTCGTCGCCCAGTTACGCAGCAAACCTCGCCTCTCGCCGGGCCTGACAGTCGTGCTGGCATGCCAGCATAAGTTCCTTTTCGGGCCGTATTCCCCTATACAGGATTTCTAGCTCAGACGGACCAGACGGTGACTAGGTATGACTAATTGCCGCGAAGAATGGCCGACGGTGCATGTCGTTCCGGGGATGGTCCGCCGCGGGAAACCCGCCGCAGGCGGGCCTGCGACGCCGCTGACGCCGGTCATTCGGCCGCCGGACCACTGGCGGCCACGGGTGGCCCGGACCGCTGTCAGCCGATCCGAAGATGACCCGGACGGGCTATCCGACCTGCGCCGACGCAGACGGGGCCGACTAGCTCAGTCCCGGCGCAGGGTCAGTCCCGGCGCAGGGTCAGTCCCGGCGCAGGGTCAGTCCTGGTACAGGCCGGGGAACACGTCGGCGAACAGGTCGTCCAGGATCGCGGCCGCGTCGGCGCGCAGCACGTCCTTGTCCGGGGCGAGATCGGGGACCGGGCGGCCAAGTCGCTTGCCGAGTTCGAGCGCCGCGAACAGCGCGGAGCGCGCGAGAGCAGACAGCACCGGATGCCGCGGCGCCTGGTCGGTGAACGGCGGCACCGGGCGCGGGGTGACGCCCGGCCAGCCGGCCGGGTCGCGCGGGCTGGCCAGGCTCAGCACCGGCGTCAGATCCGGCGCGGCGGCGTCCCGGCCGGTCAGCGGGGCGCCCAGGTTCCAGCGCCGGCGCAGCGTGGCGATCACCGACGAGCCCTGGTACGACTCGGCTACCACGGCCCGCTCGGGCACCCACGGCGAGATCGCGATCGTGGGCACCCGCAGGCCAAGCCGGTCGAACCGGAAGCCGTACTGCCCGGCCGGGGCCGCCGGGTCGGGCGGTGGCGCGGCGGGCGGCGGCACGTGGTCGTAGGTTCCGCCGTGCTCGTCGAAGGTGACCAGCAGCAGGGTGTTGAACGCGTTCGAGCCACCCGGGGAGGCGGCCGACCGGACCGCGTCGTAGACCCTGGCGAGCAGGGCCTCCCCGCCCAGCAGGGAGGATGGCGGATCCATCGAACGCCGGGTGCATGTCGTTGTGCCCGTAGAGCAGGTTCGGCTCGATGAACGAGTAGGCCGGAAGCTGGCCGGCCGCGGCATCCGCCCAGAACCGGTCGGTGCTCACGAAGTTCGTGCCGAAGTACCTGAACAGCCGGGGCGCGTGGATCAGGCCGGTGACCGAGACGTGGCTCGGCGGATCGCAGTAGACCCGCCAGGACAGGCCGGCCGCGTCTAGCCGCTCGAAGATCGTCTC
>JAJYTW010000140.1 GCA_021792855.1 Actinomycetes bacterium | reverse complement strand
GAGGTCGGCGCGCAGGCTGGTCGTCTCGCCGAGGTCGGCCAGGAACCCGCGGAGCGCGGCGATCAG
This sequence comes from Actinomycetes bacterium, assembly GCA_021792855.1. Taxonomy (GTDB): domain Bacteria; phylum Actinomycetota; class Actinomycetes; order Streptosporangiales; family Streptosporangiaceae; genus Chersky-822. Next base: position 11,148 of record JAJYTW010000140.1, on the reverse strand, counting down.
GCCAAGCTGCTCGAGCGCGGCCGGGCGCAGGCCGGCCATCACGGCCCGTAGCCGACCCGCGATGTCCAGCGTCTGCTCCCTGGCGGCAACCAGTCCCCCGGTCAGCGCCGCGCGGTCCGTCTCCGGATCGGCGCCCGCCGTCGTCTCCAGCCGCTCCATCGTGCGGGCCAGGTGCACCAGCAACTGGAGCGGCTCGTCGTGCAGGTCCTGGGCGATCCGGCGGCGTTCCTCCTCCTGCACGGTCAGCAGCAGCTCGGCGAACCGGTGCGCTCGGTCGCCCTCCGCACGGTCCTCGGTGATGTCCTGGAGCACGAGCTGCCAGACCGGCTCCTGGCCGGGCAGGCCGGGCACCTCGGCCGCGTTGACCCGGTAGTAACGCGGGCCCACCGGCGCCTCCGGCAGCGATATCACCGTGCCGTGCGCCACCCCGGAGGCCGCGCCGAGCCCCAGGATGTCGCCCACCCGGCAGCCCACCACCTTGCCGGGCACCAGCGCACGGGCCGCCGGGTTGGCGTCCACGATGGTTCCCTGCTCGCTGGCGACCAGGATCGGGGCCGCGTTGGTGTTGAACAGCTGGCGGTACCTGGCCTGCGCGACCTGCTGCTCGGACCTGGCGACCTGGGCATGCGCGCGCTCCGCGCGCTCGGCGTCGATGTGGTAGCCGACGAACACCGCCACCGCGAGGACCAGGGCCAGCTCGATCAGGTCGTTGCCCACATGGCCGCGGTCGTGCGGGAGCATCAGGTCGGGCAGCCACAGCAAGGTGGCCCAGAGCGCGGTGGCGACCGACCCGGAGAGCCCATAGCGCAGTGCCGCGTAGCTGACCGGCGCGAGCAGCAGCGCGACCGGCACGCCGGCCGGGATCGTGCTGGGCTCGACCGCCGAGACGATGTCCAGGATGAGGTGGGCCATCGCCAGGCCCACCACCACAAGCTGGAGGATCCAGAACCTGGGCTCACGCAGCGGGGGGCTGAGCACCCGGCGCCCGGCCGACTCCCAGCGTTCCGCGGGCCCGCCGGTCATCTCAGTCCTGCCTGCCTCGGGCGGCGGCCGTGCCGACCCGGTGGCTGACCGCGTATAGCGCCGCCTCCGTGCGCGAGCCGAGGCCGAGCTTGTTCAGCACGCTGGACACATGGCTCTCGACGGTGCGCAGGCCCAGGCCGAGCGCGCTGGCGATCTGCTTGTTCGGCATGCCCTGCGCGATCAGCGCGAGCACCTCGGTCTCCCGCGCGGTCAGCGCCTGCGGCGTGCTCTCCGGCCCGGACCGCCACCGGCGGGTCAGCCGCCGCGAGATCGACTCGTCGAGCACCAGTGCGCCGCCCGCGGCGGTGCGGACCGCGTCCGCGAGTTCCCGCGCGCTGGATGTCTTGAGCAGGTACCCGGCGACACCGGCCTCCAGCGCGCCGATCACGTAGGCGTAGTCGTCGTAGGCACTCAGGATCAGCACCCGGGTCTGCGCGGACCGGTCGGCGATCTCCCTGGCCAGCGCGATGCCGTTCATGCCGGGCAGTTCGACGTCCACGAGCGCTATCCGCGGCCTGATCGCCACGATCAGGTCGAGGGCCTCCTCGGCCGAGGACGCCTGGCCGACGACGGAGAAGCCGGGCTCGCGATCGAGCAGTTCGGCGGTGCCCTCCCGGACCAGTCCGTGGTCCTCGACCACCACGATGCCGATCGACCGCGCCTGCCCATCGGCGGGCGCGTCCATCGATGGCGTGCTGTCCTGGCCGGCCCCCGGGCCGGCCGCTACCTGGACCGGAACGGGATCCGGGCTGGTGTCGTTCACACGATCAAGGCTAATCCGCCAGGCCAGCGGTGCGAACTCCACATCCGTAACCAACCGCAGCCGGCCGTACCGGCCGCGCCGGGCAATCCCGCGGACGGTTCCGTGATTCCCGCCGGACCGCCCTGCGGTAATCAGTGCCCGCGGTCCGTAGCCGCCTGGTTCCGCCCGGTAGAAGCGGGAACGATGCTGAGACCATGACTGCGGCAGGCTTGGCGGCGGATGTATGGGCGGCGATCATCGTGGCGTCGCTGCTGGCAATAGTCGCGTTCTTCCTGATCGCGGCCGGCGCATCGGTGCTGACCGTGCTGCGATCGGGCCGACGCGCCCGGGCCAGGTCCCCGCTGATCCGTGACCTGGCGCGGGGCTGCGCGCCAGACGACCTCGCCGACATCGACGAAGCGCTGCGCCGGGTCCTTGCCGAGGAGCACGGGAAGCAGCCTGCCCGATCCGGTCCGGTGATGCACTGAAAGTAGTCGGTCAATCACAACGAGATAGACGGAGGCACCACGGAGCGGCCCTCCGTGGAATTACGGAAAATGGTCCCGCGGGTCCTGGGACCTTCGTCCCTCCGCATTTCAGCCGCGACGCGCGACAGTCGTCTCATGCCAGCTTCTATCAGCCCGGCCCAAGCAGGCAGGGATCAGACCGACACCCCCCCGGTAGCGACACTGCAGGCACACGACCCAGTGCCAATCACGCTCCAGTTGCGCCCCCCGCACCGCAGCGGTATCGAGGAGCGCTTCGCCCCCTCCGACCCCCAGCGGACCTGGGACCTGACCCGCAACCCGCGGATCGCCCGGCTGCTGAAGGACCGGCGGCTCCAGTTCATGCTCATCCTCCCGAACCAGATCATCTTCTGGACCGTGATCCTGGTCGGCCTGGTCGGCACGGCCATCCCAGGCCTGAACTTCGGCACGGCGATCACCTGGTACGTATGGTTCTGCCTGGTCTTCGTCCTCATGGTCGTGGTGGGCCGGGCCTGGTGCGTGATGTGCCCGTTCGGCGGCTTCGGCGAGTGGATACAGCGCCGAACGTTCTGGCGCCGCACCCAGAAGGCCCTCGGCCTCGGCCTGAAGTTCCCCGAGCCGCTGGCCAGGTTCGGTTTCCTGCTCCCGGTCGGCACCTTCCTGCTGCTGACCTGGATCGAGGAGTTCTTCAACATCGCGGGCCCGGGCACGCCATCGGACACCAGCTGGATGGTGGTCGGCATCGTCAGCTCCGCCCTGCTGTTCTTCCTCGTCTTCGAGCGCCGCACGTTCTGCCGCTACCTGTGCCCGCTGACCTCGCTGATCGGCTCGGTCGGCTCGATGGGCTCGGTGGCCGGCTTCCGCACCAAGGACCGTGACGTCTGCCTGAGCTGCCAGACCAAGGACTGCATGCGCGGCGGCGAGGAGGGCTTCGGCTGCCCCTGGTACACCTGGCCGGGCAGCGCCGACTCGAACCTGTACTGCGGTCTGTGCACCGAGTGCTACAAGTCCTGCCCGAGCGACAACATCGGCCTGTACCTGCAGAAGCCGCTGACCTCGGTGGTCCAGCCGACCCGCCGCCGCGCGGACGTCGCGTGGGCGATCGCCCTGCTCTGGGGCCTGGTGCTGTACCAGCAGCTGAACGCCCTCGGCTGGTACGCCACCATGGACAACTGGCTGAACACCCACATGGCCTTCCCGCACTACCCGAACCCGGTCGCCTACCTCGGCATGATCTTCGCGATCGCCGGGATCACCGCCGGCCTGGCCTGGCTGGTCAGCCGGGCGTTCGGCCGCAAGAACCTGACCTTCGTGTCCAGCGGGCGGTTCCTGGACAAGCAGTCGCAGTTCCGCGCCTTCTTCCTCCCGATCGCCTACGGGATGATCCCGGTCGTCGGCGCCGACTACTTCGCCCGCCAGCTGCCGAAGTTCTTCCAGCACGCTCCCCGCGTCGCCACGGCCGTGCAGCACATGGTCGGCGCGGGCGGCACGACCGCCTCAACCCTGTACAAGGTCCGGCTGCTGTCCGACCCGCGGATCATCGGAGTGCAGGTCGGCGTCATCGCCGCCGGCACGCTGGCCGCCCTCTGGTCGACCTGGAAGATCTCCAAGCGCGAACTGGTGCCGGTCAGCCGGGGCTCGGTGGCCGTGCGGGCAGCCGCGATGACCATCGTGCTCGCCGCCGGCGTGCTCGCCGCGGTGCTCTACGTGATGATGAACGCTGCGGACTGAGCGGGAGATACGACGATGACGATGACAACCACGGACCTGGTGCCGGCTCCCGCCGACCAGCCGCAAGTGACCGTCCTGACCGACCGGTGCGCCGGCTGCCAGGAGTGCGTGATCCGGTGCCCGGCGGGCGCCCTGTCAATGGACTCCGCCCGCTGGGTCGCGGTCGCCGACAGCGACCTGTGCGTCGGCTGCCGCCAGTGCGTCCGGACCTGCCCGTTCAGCGCGATCACGGTCGAGGGACCGATGGCCGTGGCCGAGCGGACCGAGCCGGTCGCGACCGAGCCGCCGGCCCGGAGCACCAGCGAGATCCGGCCCGGCTTCGCCTCCTGGGACGAGGCGCTGACCGAGGCCAACCGGTGCCTGTCCTGCCCGGACCCGACCTGCGTCCGCGGCTGCCCCGCGCACAACGACATACCGTCCTTCATCAAGGCCATCCGCGAGGGTGACCTCGGCAAGGCCCACGAGGTGCTGCGCAATACGACCGTGATGCCGGACGTCTGCAGCCGGGTCTGTGACCAGTCCGCCCAGTGCGAGGGCTCGTGCACCTGGTCGCTGGCCGGCGGCATGCCGGTCTCGATCGGCAAGCTGGAGCGGTTCGTCGCCGACAACGCCCCGGTGCCGCCGCCCGCCGCGGCGGTGCCTGACGACCCGGCCGGCGAGCTGTCGGTGGCCGTGGTCGGCAGCGGCCCGGCCGGCATCGGCGCCGCCTGGCGGCTCATCGAGGCCGGGGCCAGCGTGACGGTATACGAGCGGGACGAGACTCCCGGCGGGCTGATCGACTGGGGGATCCCGGACTTCACTCTGCCTAAGTCCGTGGCCCACCGGCCGTGGGACCAGCTCACCGCCGCCGGAGTGGACCTGCGCTGCGGGGTGGACGTCACGCCAGGCGACGTCGACCACCTGCTGTCCACGCACGACGCGGTGATCCTGGCCAACGGCGCCCCGGTGCCGATCCGCCCGCCGGTGCCCGGCGCCGACCTGGACGGCGTCACCGACGCGACGTCGTTCCTCAAGGACGGCAAGGCCGCGCTCCGGGACGCCGGCGCCCTGGACCTGTTCCGGGCCGCCTACGGACTCAGCGTCGCCGACCTCGGGGCGATCGAGCAACTCGACCCGGCGGCCCCGCAGGTGCTGGTGCTCGGCGCCGGCAACACCGCGATGGACGTCGCCAGGACGGCGCGCCGGCTCGGCCTGCGGGCCGTCTGCGTCGACTGGGTCGCCGAGCAGTTCGCGATCGCCAGGCCGGATGAGCTTGCCGAGGCCAGGCACGAGGGCATCGAGGTCCGCTTCCTTCGCACGCTGGCGCGGCTGGACGGATCCGACGGCCGGGTGCAGCGGGCCACGCTCACGCTGACCAGGCAGGATCGGGGCGACAAGCGGCCCGAGCCGCTCAGCGGCCAGACCGAGACGGTCCAGGCCGACCTGGTCGTGATGGCCATGGGCTACCGCAACGACGCCGCCTTCGCGCCGGTCCTGCCCGGCACGCCGCGGCGTCGCGAGGCGCCCTCGGGCACGCCGGACCGGCGCTGGTTGGCCAGCGGCATCCTGGCCAACCCGGGACCGGAATTCGCGCACCACAAGCCGGTCGGCAAGCTCGCCATGGGCCGGGAGGTCGGCCTCCGGGCCGCCATGCTCCCGTACCAGGACCGGGTGTGGGCGGCCGGTGACTCGGTGGTCGGCCCGTCCACGGTGGTCGAGGCGATGACCCAGGGCAAGCTCGCCGCCGCCGCGGTGATCGGCGCGCGGCCCAGCCGGGCCCGCCGGGCCAACCCGACCCGGGTGCTGATCGCGTATGAGAGCAGGAGCGGTCGGACCGCGGAAGCGGCCCAGATCATCGCCCGCGGGCTGCGCCCGACCGGTGCCGTGGTCCGGGCGGTCCCGCTCGGTCAGGTAGACATCTCCGACCTGTCCGAGACCGACCTACTCGTCCTCGGCACCTGGGTCGAGGGCATGGTGGTCACCAAGGTCGCCCCGGCCAAGGCGACCCAGAAGTGGCTGGCGAGCCTGCCCAGGCTGGCCGGGCTGCGCACCGCGGTGTTCTGCACCTACGGCGTGTCGCCCAAGGGCGCCCTGGACACGGTGCGCTCGCAACTCGCCGAACGCGGAGTGGAGATCCTGACCCAGGACGCGTTCGGGCCGCGCAAGTGGGACATCGAAGTCGGTGCCGCCAAGTTCGGCGCCCGGCTGATCGAGCTGGCTTGGACCCGCTAGGCGCGGCAAACCGCCTGCCGAGCGCCCGGGGGGGAGCATGAGGACCGTGCCGGACACGCAGCGCTAGTTGTCCGGAGGCGATCCACGGCAGGCCACGCGGGCCCTGACGGCCATGAGCCGTCAGGGCCCGCACCCATGAGGGCCGCAGCCCGACCCTTCGGGCCGGCTCGAGCTCAGCCCCGCCGGTGGGGTCGACTCAGGCGGGGCTGAGCTCAAGTTCTGGCTGGTAGTCCCCGGACACGGCGGCGACGTTCAGCGCCACCCGGCGGGCCAGCGCCCGCTGCCCGTCGGACCAGCACGCCGGGTCGCCGTGCCAGGCCCGCAGCGCCGGATCGACCAGCGCCCGGCCGAACGAGAAGGTCAGCGGCCAGGCGTGCGGCAGGGCCTGCATGGCGGCGAGGTTGGCGGTGGCCTGCTCCGGCGGCTGCCCGCCGGACAGGAACGCGACCCCGGCCAGCGCGTCCGGCAGGGCGCCGAGGGCCGCCAGCGTCGCCCCGGCCACCTGATCGGGTTCGGCCCGCTCGCCCGAGTCCTTGCCCGGGGTGACCATGTTGGGCTTGAGCACGGCGGCGTCGGCCCGCACCCCGTACTCCTCAAGCTCGGTCATCACCGCGAGCAGCACCAGGGTGGTGACGCTCTGGCAGAGCGCGAGCGAGTGCTCGCCGTCGATCAGCACCTCGGGCTCGACGATCGGCACCAGGCCGGCCTCCTGGCAGGCCGACGCGTACCGGGCGAGCGCCTGGGCGTTGGCCCGCACCGCGATCGGCGACGGCGTGCCCGGCCCGATCCGCAGCACGGCGCGCCACTTGGCGAAGGTCGCGCCGAGCCCGGCGTACTCGGCCAGTCGCGGGCCAAGGCCGTCCAGTCCCTCTGTGATGGTCTCGCCCGGCGCCCCGGCTAGCGGCCGGGTACCGGCGTCGACCTTGATCCCGGCGCCGATGCCGCGCTCCGCCAGCGCCTCCGGGAACGTCGCGCCCCCGCTGACCCGCTGCTTCAGCGTCTCCTCGCACAAGATCACGCCGCCGATGCCCGCCGCCAGGTCCGGGGTGGTGACCAGCATTTCCCGGTAGGCGCGGCGGTTCTCCTCGCTGGCCTCGACGCCGGCCGCGGTCAGCCGGGCCGACATCGTGCCGATGGACTCATCGGCCGCCAGGATGCCCTTGCCCGGGGCGACGAGCGCCGCGGCGTGTTCCGCCAGATTCGTCATGGCTGTCCTTCCTGCGGGGGGCTGCCGCCACCGGGGCCGGCATCGGTGCGTCGACGCTAGGGCCCGCGGCGCCGCCCGGGCATCCCCCGGCGGGCGGAACGACGGGGTGAGGCGGTACCGCCGCCGGCTCGGCCGGCCTGGTCGGCGGTTCACCCCGCCGGCTCACCGCTAGGGGGATGCCTGGCCGGGCCTGGTGCGGTTACCGTGGTCGCCCTACCGCGACGCGCGGGCCGGCCGGCACTACAGGAACCGGCAGGATCCGCCGCGCCATGCAGCCGAAGGCGAGGCCGCGCTCATGCCCGACAAGCTCTTTCGGCTTCGCCGCAGCGAGGCCCCCGAGCAGGGACGCCGACCCGTCATGGTCGCGATCTGCGGCGACAGCGCGACCGGCAAGACAACGCTCACCCGGGGCATCGCCGATATCCTCGGAGCCGACCGGGCGACCGCGATCTGCGTGGACGACTACCACAAGTACGACCGGGCCGAGCGCCGGGACGTGCCGTTCACGGTGCTCAACCCGGACTGCAACTACATCGACATCATGGAGCAGCACCTGCAACTGCTCGCGATGGGCCGCCCGATTCTCAAGCCGGTCTACGACCACTCCACCGGCACGCTGGCCAGGCCGGTCCGGATCGAGCCGCGCGAGTTCGTCATCGTCGAGGGCCTGCTCCCGCTGCACAGCAAGCTATCCCGGGCGTGCTTCGACATCGCCGTCTACCTGGACCCGCCGGAGGAAATCCGGCGGCAGTGGAAGCTGCGCCGGGACTGCGCCGACCGCGGCTACACCCCCGAGCAGGTGCTTGCCGAACTCGAGCGCAGGGAGCCGGACTCGGCGGCCTACATCAGGCCCCAGCGGCAGTGGGCCGACCTGGCGATCCGGTTCGCGCCGGTCGCCGGGCACGAGGACCGCAAGGACACCCCGTTGTCCGCCGAGATCCTGCTCCGGCCGACGATCATGCACCCGGACCTGTCGCACGTGCTGACCGACGACGACCGGCGGACCCTGCACCTGAAGCTGATCAGGGACAGCGACGGGCGGCCGGTCGACGCCCTGCACGTGCACGGGTACGCCCCGCGCGAGGACAGCCGGATCGCGGAGAAGGCGATCTGGGAGCAGCTATCCATCGACACCGGTGCGGCGCTGCCGGAGAGACTCGGCGAGTACGCGCCCGGCAAGCGCAGCGAGGCGCTCGCCATCGCCCAGTTGCTGCTGCTCTGGCACCTGCTCGAGGCGAGGGCATGAACGGCTCGCGCGGGGCCGATCTCGCCACGGTCGCCGCAGTCTTCGCAGGTGGGTAGCGTTCTGTCATGAGTCTCCCGGATCCGCCGCCGCTGCGAGTGGTGATCATCGACGACCACCAGATGGTGCTCGACGGCCTGAAGGCGATGCTCCAGCCATACGCCGGCCAGGTGCAGGTCGTGGGCGAGGGCAGCGAGCCGGCCGACGCGCTGCGCGTGGTCGAGCAGACCAAGCCGGATCTGGTGCTGCTCGACATCCGGCTGCGCGGCTCGTCGGGACTGGACCTGTGCGGCCAGATACTGGCCGCCGATCCGCAGCGCAAGGTGGTCTTCCTGACCGTGTACGACGACGAGCAGTATCTCTACCAGGCACTGCGGGTCGGCGCGTCCGGGTTCCTGCTGAAGCGGATCAGGGGCGCGGAACTGGTCGACTATCTGCACCGGATCGCCGGCGGGGAGGTCATGATCGACCCCGCCCTGGCCGGCCGGGTGGCCATGTCAGCCGCCCGGCTACACAGCGGCGAGTTCTGGCCCGGCGCGCACCTCGGCCTGACCCAGCGGGAGAGCGAGGTGCTCGCGCTGCTGGTGGCGGGCCTATCGAACCGGGCCATCGCGGCCAAGCTGGTGGTGAGCGAGGAGACGGTGAAGACCCACTCCCGCGGCATCTACCGCAAGCTTGGGGTGGCCGACCGGGCCGGGGCGGTGGCAGCGGCGCTGCGGGAGGGAGTCTTTCATTGACCACGCTGCTCGGCGGGGCCGACGCGGAACGGGAAGCGCATCTGCTGTCCCGGATCATCGACACGATCTCGGCCGGGCTGGACCTGGACCGGATCTTGCAGGGCGTGGCAACCCTGGTCACCGAGACCACGGCGACCGACGTGTGCTTCATCCACCTGATCGACGAGCAGGGCCGCACACTGCGGATGCGCGGCGCCACTCCGCCGTTTGACAAGCTGGTCGGCAAGATCGAGCTTGCGGTCGGGGAGGGGATATCCGGCTGGGTCGCCGACCGCGGCGAGCCCGTGGTCATCGTCGGCGATAAGTCCGGCGATCCGCGGTACCGCTATTTCCCCGCGCTGCGCGGGGAGGACTACACCTCGATGGTGTCGGTCCCGGTGGTGACGCCGCTCGGGCACCTGGTCGGCGTGCTGAACGTGCACACCAGGCTGCGGCGCGAGTTCACCGCCGCCGACGTGGACCTGCTGCGGTCGGTGGCCGGACTGGTGGCCGGGGCGATCGAGAACGCCCGGCTGCACCAGCGGCTTGCCGAGCGGGAGGAGGCGCTCGAGCGGTTCGCCGAGCAGACGATCAAGTGGCAGGAGCACGAGAGCCGGCGCCTGGCCGGGGAGATCCACGACGGGATCAGCCAGCGGATCGTCAGCCTGTTCTTCCACCTGTCCGCGGCCGCGGACGCGATCGGGCACGCGCCGGATGTGGCCGCCGAGCAGATCGCCAGGGCCGCCGAACTGGCCACGGCCGCGCTGGACGAGACCCGCTCGGCGATCGCCGGCCTGCGGCCGCCGGTGCTCGACGACCTCGGCCTGGCCGCCAGCCTGGAAAGCCTCGGGCATTCTTTCCCGCACCTCGCCGTGCGGGTCGACGCGACCGGCGAGCGGCTGTCCGAGCACCTGGAGACCGCGATCTACCGGACCGCGCAGGAGGCGCTGCAGAACATCGCCAAGCACGCGAACGCCCGGTCGGTGCGGATCAGGCTCACCGTGCCGCCCCGGCGGGCGGTGCTCGAGGTCACCGACGACGGCAGCGGCTTCGATCCGGCCGCCGTCAGCGATGCGGGTCCGGATCCGGACGGCCCCACCGGCTTCGGGCTGTCCGGCATGCGCGAGCGGGCCGAATTGCTCGGCGGCACGCTGAAGCTGATCAGCGCGCCCGGCCGGGGCACCACCGTGCGCCTGGTGCTGCCGCTGAGCGCACCATCGGCGGACGCCGCCGCGCAGGCCGGCGGCTGAGCCGCCCGCGGGCCGCGCAGGACCGGCCACCCGGCGGGCGTGCCCGTGGCGGCACGCATCCGGCATTCTGACGCCGTCAGCCGTCAGCCGTCAGCCGAGGTTCCGGGCGCGCCGGGCCAGGCCGTCGGTGAAGATGTCGATGAGCACCTCGAATCGCTCGTCCGGATCTGCGAGCGCGAACTCGTCGGCAAGTCCGACCAGGGTGGGAAACGCCCCGGTCGGCAGGGAGGCTATGTAGTCCCTGGTCGTGGCGGCAACCGCGGCCCTGCTAGCCGCGTCGCCCGGCCTGGGGCCCGGGCCCGTCCCGGCGCCGTCCATGCCGGTCTCGTCCACTGTGAAGCCGTTGACTGTCGCGATGAGGAGCAGATAGCCCTGCACCGCCAGTGACGGCGGCATCCCGCCCGCCCGCAGGATCGCGAGCACCCGCTCGGAGTAGCGCAGCGCGTTGGGCCCGAGCGGGGTCCGGCCGATGGAGATGCGCACCAGATAGGGGTGGCGCAGGCTCCCCTCCCGTTGTGCCCGGGCGACATCCTTGAG
>JAJYTW010000139.1 GCA_021792855.1 Actinomycetes bacterium | reverse complement strand
GAACACCAGGCGCAGTTCGGCGTCGCCGGGGTCGGTGAGCCAGTAGTTGATCACTACCCCGTCGGCGGGATTCTGGCCGGCCCCGGCCGGGACCTCGACGGTGTCGGTCCGGCCGGGAAGCTGCCGCCTGTCGTAGCCGACCACCACCGGCCCGAGCAGTGAGTACGACCGGCGGGCCGCGCCCTTGGCGGGAAAGCCGTGCTCGGTGAACCACCGGATGTGCGGGCGCGGCTGGTAAAGCTGCAGCGGCGCGGTCTCCATGCCAGGCTGGTGCTCGCGCAGCGCGGGCAGGTCGTCCAGGATCCAGATCGACCGCCCGTGGGTGGCGACCACCAGATCGTCGCCCTTGAAGACGAAGTCATGCACCGGGACCGCGGGCAGGTCGCCGCCGAGGCGCTGCCAGGTGGCCCCGTCGTCGAGCGAGACCAGCAGGCCGTACTCGGTGCCGCAGAGCAGCAGGCCGCGGCGGGCCGGATCCTCGCGCAGCACGTGGCAGTACTCATCCTGCTCCAGGCCGTGGTCCAGCCGCTCCCAGCTGACCCCGAAGTCCCTGGTCCGCCACAGGTACGGGCGGAAGTCGTCCAGCTTGTGCGCCTCGGCGGCCAGGTAGGCGGTGCCCGCGTCGTGCGGCGAGGCGTCGATCATCCGCACCGTTGCCCAGCGGGGCAGGTCGGGCGGGGTGATCTCGGTCCAGGACTCGCCGCCGTCCCTGGTCAGGTGCACCCGGCCATCGTCCGTCCCGGCCCAGAGCTGTCCGGCCGCCAGCGGAGACTCGGCCAGCGCGAACACGGTGCAGTAGTACTCGGCGCCGCTGTTGTCGGGAGTGAGCCCGCCGGATGAGGCGAGCTTGTCCGGGTCGGCGTAGCTCAGGTCAGGGCTGATCGGCGCCCAGGTCTGCCCCTCGTCGTCGGACCGGAAGACGTGGTTGCCGGCCTGGTACAAGATGGCCGGATCGTGCGGGGACAGTAGGATCGGCGACGTCCAGTTAAAGCGGTAACGGCCCTCGCCCGCGGTCGCCGTCTCCTCCGGCCAGACTCCGACCGGGCGGCTCTCGCCGGTTCCCTGGTCGTGCCGGGTGATGTGGCCCTTGTAGTTGCCGGCGAAGACGATGTCGGGGTTGTCGGGCCGGACCGCGATGTAGCCGCTTTCGCCGCCGCCCACCTCGGTGGTGTCGAGCTGGGTGATCGCCCCCCAGCGGGAGTGGCTGGGCAGCGCGATGGTCGTGTTGTCCTGCTGCGCGGCGTAGATGCGGTAGGGCTCGCGGGTGTCGGTGGTGACGTGGTAAAGCTCGGCGGTGGGCTGGTTGTACAGGGACGACCAGCTCTCGCCGCCGTCCAGGCTGACGCTGCCGCCGCCGTCGTCGCCCAGGATCATCCGCCGGGAGTCCGCCGGGTCGATCCACAGGTCGTGGCAGTCGCCGTGCTGGACCGGGAACACCGAGAATGTCCGGCCGGCGTCGGATGAGCGCCAGCACTGCACGTTGAGCGCCCACACGGTCTCCGGGTCGGACGGGTCGGCGATCACGCGGCTGTAGTACCAGGCCCGCTGGCGCAGTTCGACCTGCTCGCTGAGCCGCTCCCAGTGCTCCCCGTAGTCGTCCGAGCGCAGGACCGCGCCGTCCTCGGCCTCGACGACGCACCAGAGGCGGCCCGGCCGGGCGGCGGAGGCGGTCACCCCGATCCGGCCCATGACCCCGGCGGGCATGCCGGGCCGGCGGCTCAGGTCCTCCCAGGTGTCGCCGCCGTCGACGGACCGCCACAGGCCGCTTCCCGGCCCGCCGCTGTCCATCCGCCACGGCAGCCGGCGCGCCTGCCACATGGTGGCGTACAGGATTCTGGGGTTGCCCGGGTCGATGACCAGGTCGGCCGCCCCGGTGTCCTCGTCGCGGTGCAGGACCAGGTCCCAGCTCACCCCGCCGTCACGGGTTCGGTAGACGCCGCGCTCGGGATTGGGCCCGTGGGCGTGGCCGAGTGCCGCGACGTAGGCGATGTCCGGGTCGTTCGGATCGACGCGCACGCTGGCAATGTGGCGGGTCGCCGCCAGGCCCAGATGAGTCCAGGTCAGCCCGCCGTTCACGGACCGGTAGACACCGTCGCCGAAGGACGCGTTGTTGCGGATGGTGCTCTCCCCGGTGCCGGCGTAGATCACGCTCGGATCGGAGGGCGCCAGGGCGATCGCGCCGACGGCAGGCCGGCGGAGGAACCCGTCGGACAGGTTGTGCCAGGTGATGCCGGCGTCAGTGGTGCGCCAGACGCCGCCGCCGCTAGAGCCGAAGTAGAAGGTGCCGCGCTCGTGCGGATGGCCAGCTACCGCCACCACCCGGCCGCCACGGTACGGCCCGACCAGACGCCACGACAGTTGATCTAGGAATCCGCCCATTCGGACAGACTAGCGGGGCATCCGTTCCACGGCCGGTGATGTCAGTCATTCCGGTCGGCCTGCCACCGTCATCCGCGCCGCGTCCGGGGGCGGAAACGGCGCTGCGGCCGACCCGCCCCAGTTGGCGAGTCGGCCGCAGCGAGGATACTCAGACCGCGCGGACCTGGTCCGCCTGCAGGCCCTTGGGCCCCTGCTTGGTCGTGTACTGCACCTTCTGGCCCTCGTCCAGGGAGCGGTAGCCGCCCATGTCGATCGCCGAGTAGTGCACGAAGACGTCGGCAGTGCCGTCATCGGGAGCGATGAAGCCGAAGCCCTTTTCCGCGTTGAACCATTTCACAGTGCCCTGTGCCATCTGATTTTTCTCCTTCGAAGGATGAACTGAAGAATATCCGCGCATGACGCGGACTAGCTGCTGGACGTCAGCCGCCGAAGGCAAGACACCGCGAACGGCGTGACGCCCGCTGTCTAGACTGCGGGCGCCTACACGATCGCAAACTTCGACAACAACTGACTCTTGAAGCACATTTACCGGCTAGAAAATTCCCGTACCTCCCTGACGTTCTGCTGTCTCCGGCGCGGAGGCCGGGCCGATCGGCGGTCCCGCCTGGCGGTCGGCCAGGCGGTGCCGCACGCACCGGTAAGTCTGGTCAGCGTCGCCTGCCACGGCCGCGGTAACGCGAGGACATGGCCACGGCGCCGCGGCCGGTGCCACGGGTCGCGACGACAGGCGCGCCGCCGGCGACGGTACCGCCAGCGGGGCTGCCGTCGGTGCCGGGCCGCGACACAGACGCTACCGGTTCGGCCGGCTCGCCGGCGATCGAACGCAGCAGCGCAGATCGCGGGTCCACGGCGGCAACCTTCGGGACCACGTTGGCCTTGCGCATCAGGGCTCGCACGTCCCCGACCTGGCCGGGAGTCTGCAGCGTGATCACCACGCCGCTGGCGCCGGCCCGAGCGGTCCGCCCGGACCGGTGCAGGTAAGCCTTGTGCTCGGCCGGGGGATCCGCGTGGATGACCAGGCCGACGCCGTCCACGTGGATGCCCCTGGCGGCGATGTCGGTCGCGACCAGCACCCGCGCCGCGCCCGAGGCGAACGACGCGAGGTTGCGCTCGCGGGCGCCCTGGGCAAGGTTTCCGTGCAGTTCGGCGGACGGGATGCGGGCCGCAGCTAGCTGGCGGGCCAGGCGCTGCGCGGAGTGCTTGGTCCGGGTGAAGATCAGCGCCTGCTTCCGGCCGCCCGCGAGTGCGGTCAGCACGCCGACCCGGTCCCCGGGTTCGACGGTGAGCACGTGGTGCGTCATCGCGGCGGGCGGCGCCGCGGCCGCGTCGATCTCGTGCCGCACCGGGTTGGTCAGGAAGCGCCGCACGAGCACGTCGACGTCCCGGTCGAGCGTCGCCGAGAACAGCATCCGCTGGCCATCGGCGGGAGTGGCGTCGAGCAGGCGCCGCACCACCGGCAGGAACCCGAGGTCGGCCATGTGATCGGCCTCGTCGAGCACGCTGACCTCGACGTCACCGAGGTGGCAGTGGCCCTGCGTCATCAGGTCGGCCAGCCGTCCCGGGCAGGCCACGACGATGTCGGTTCGGTCCCGGAGCGCGGCGACCTGCCGGCTCTGCCGGACGCCGCCGAAGATCGTGACGACGCTCAGGCCGACCGCGCTGGCCAGCGGAAGCAGGACCTCGTAGACCTGATTCGCGAGTTCACGGGTCGGCACGAGCACCAGGCCGCGCGGGCGGCCGGCCATCGTGTGCCCGCCGGCCAGCGCGGCGACCAGCGGAATGGAGAAGGCGAGGGTCTTACCCGAGCCGGTCCGGCCGCGAGCCAGCACGTCGCGGCCGGAGAGCGCGTCCGGGAGAGCGGCTGCCTGAATCGGGAACGGGGCGGTGATTCCGGCCCGGGCGAGCGCGCCGGCGATCGGCGCGGGCACGCCGAGCGAGGCGAAGGTGATGTCTGGAGTGGCGGCGACATGGTTGCCGTCGCGGGTCATGCTGGACGTCTCGATCGAGAGCGCTGTCAAGTAGTTGTTCCTCTGGATGTAAGTGGCCGCATAGTCCTAGGGCCGCCACATCCGTGGAAACCTGCTCGCTCGTCGAGCGATCTACGACTGGCGCGCCCCCATGGCTGCGCCGCACTACGTACCGTGTGCCTAATACCCTACCGCATGCCGCCGCGAAACCGGGGACCCGCACGATCACGGTACCTGGCGGCGCCGCGGGTAGCTGTTACGGGTCGGGCCTGTTCAGGGTCCTCGGCCGGTGGCGCGTAGCATCGCGATCATGACGCTGAGTGATGCGGAGGCCCGGTCCAGGGTCTGTGTCCTGCGGCGCCAGGCTGACGCCGAGAGCCGCCTGGCAGCGGCCGGTGAGGGCGACACGGCCGTGCACCGGACGGCCGCCGCGATCGCGGTGCGCCGGGCAGATGACATCGAGACGTGGCTGGCGCGCGCTGACCGGAGCGTCCGGCGCCCGCGGATGATCGACGTCACCGCGGTGATGCTCGGCACGCCGAGCGTGTCGGCGATGATGCGGTTCGGCGACGGCGGCCAGTGGTCCCGGCTGTCTGCCTCCGACGTAGCCGGGCAGGCTGCCGCTGAGGCCGAGATGGTGGCCGGGCAGGGACCGGCGACCGAGGCGTGGCGGTCCGGCCGCGCGATCGGCGTGCCCGCCCCTGAGGTCGCGGCCCGCTGGCCGCTCTACGCACACGCCGGGGCCGCGCCGGCCAACCGCGCGGTCGCCGCCGCTCCGCTCGGCCCGGCCGAGGCGCACCTCGGAGCGATATGCGCCTACTACGACGACGCCGCCGACCTGACGCTGATCAGTACGGTCGCGGCCGCGCTGACCCGGCTCATGCTGCACCAGGCTGGCGACATCGGCGTGCTGCTGGCCCGGGATACCGACCTCGCGATCGTGCACCAGGCCACCGGCTACCTCGCGGCGCAGACTGGCTGCAGCCCGGCCGAGGCGCATAACCTGCTTGAGGCATTCGCGGTCGCCGATAACGTTCCGCTCGCCCAGGCCGCTGCCGCGGTGCTGCGCGGAGGGTCCGGCACTGGCGGATGATGTCGACTCGGGCCGGACTGGCCGGGGCGGCCCGCGCAGGCTGACGCTCCTGCCGGGTTCTGGTGCCGAGGCCGTTGCCGCGGCGCTGCCAACGTCGACGCCGGTGCCGTGCCGTGCCGTGCCGTGCCGTGCCGTGCCGTGCCGTGCCGACGGCAGTGTAAACGCTGGGTGCCAATATCCATGCCGACGCCGACCGCCCGGGCTCGCCCACCGTGGGATCCGGGCGGCCGGCTGCTTCTCAGGCTTCCCGGCGGCCGGGTGCCGCGGCTTACGGGCCGCCGCACGCCTCGGTTCCTTTTAACCCGCTGGCCGTGGCGCGCGCGTGCACACCGCGCGAAGACGGGATGGAGGCCAGATCCTCGCCACTGTGCGCTCTCCGCGGGCACGCTCACGACCAGAATTTGGGCGCCAGCAAGTCAGTGTTCTCAATCGGCGGCAGGCCGTCATCGAGCCGACGCAGTCGGCTGTAGGTGTCGCGCATGGTCGCGCGGTCGGGCAGGTGCTCGGTGCGCGCAGCACGCCCTAGGACGGTCAGGGTGCTCGCCAGCGTGATAGACCCGACCTGGTGGCCGCTGGAAGCCAACCGCCGCAATCGGCCGATTTCGGATGTGGCGACCGCGGCGCCAGGCCCGTCATCAATGAGTATCGTCACCGAATGCCCGGACTCGGCGGCTACGACTGCGTGCGCGATGACCATGGTCTCGCCCAGATCTTGCGGACGTCTCCTGCGTTCGTCCATTGGGAGTCCGCTGACTCGCTGAACTACGGTCGCGAGCTCTGGCGTCGCGTCATCGGGCAGTATCTCTATCCAGCGAGTCGTAAGCTTCCGCCACACTGTTGCGGCATCGCGGAAGCGCTCGTCCTGCCGCGACTTGCGCAGCACTTCGCCCTGAACACTCTCTGGCGCACTGAACGGACCGATAGTTGCGATCAGGAGGCGTTCCTTATGGATGGACAGGAAATTTAGGCCGGGACCGGCGTCGATAATCGGTCTGACGCTCATGCGTCGTTTCTCGGCGCTGTCGTTTCCTGACTATCGCCGTCAGCCGCGGCGAGATCCTGGTCCAACGCGGCGAGGTCAACGTGCATGTCAGGCAACTCGGCAGGGTCCGCCCACGCTATCGGCCGGTCGGCCGGAGTCACACCTGCCTCGCCCAACTCCTCCAGTATGTCTTCCAGGCTGATCCCGCGCAGCGTGGCGATAGCCTGCGCGGGCAAGACGCCTTCCGCGTAACCCGCGATCGCCCGGGCGAGCAGACGCTGTGGCGCTCGGCGCCGGTCGGAGCTAGCCTGCAACGCCTGGTACTGGTCTGTCCAGCCGAATCTAGCCGCCAGTTGTGGCGTGCTTAGTGCCATCCACTCCTGCTTGGCAGCGTCATCGATGTACCCTGCCTGGCGCAGCGCGATCGCGGCGATCTGGGGTGATACCTGGAACCGCTGCACCACCGCCGACAGGCCTGAGAGGCTGATCGTGGGCCGCGCCGTGATGAACTCGTGAAGCCCCTCGGCAGGAAGCAGCAGATGCCGCGCAAACGCGTCAGCGCGAATCTCCGCCGGACCACGGTCACTCCAGTCGCCCCTATCGTTCTCTATCCAGTCCTCGAAAAGAACGTGGCCCAGTTCGTGGGCCAGCGTGCTGCGTTGCCGCATGGGGTTCCTGGTACGCGCGACTCCAATGAGCACGGCTCCTCGAGCCGGGTCACGCATGGTCAGACCGTGCTCGTCCGGACCCACGTCAAGTACGGCCACGTCGATCCCGGTCGCCTGCTCAATTACCTCCACCAGATCACCCAGCGGCTGCACTCCGAGATGGTGATCCTGACGGAACCGCGAAGCGCGTGCGCTGCCCTCTGTTTCTGCAGTCATCGTTTCCCGCCCCCGGATAAGACCGTGGCCGGGATAGCCTGGCCGGAGAGATAATCGTCCAGATCGAGGAAATGCAGCAGCGCTTCGCGCATGCTGTCCATATCCGCGTGGTTGGTGGCACGCGCCGCACATTCGACCCGCTCAGCTACCGTCCCCGTCCCAGCCAGCTCCGCGACCGTGGCTCCTGTCGCCCAAGCGATTGCCACCAGTTCAGGCATCTTCGCCGTCCGCCGCCCAGAGACGACCCGGGACAAGGTTGGCTGCGAAATGCCAGTAATGTCCGCAAGCGCGCGCTGACTGAGGCCTGCCGCCGCGCGAGCGCGCTCGATCCTCGCACCAACGTCAGTTACCGCCACGGCAACCTCCTGCAACACTGAATCACGTAGGCCAAACATGATTCAGTGTAGCTGAGACGGGCAACTCCACCACCCCAGAACCCGATGCCTAGCCAAGGACTGCTCGGTGTGGCATACGCGAGGCCCGCCGCGGAAGCGATCCGGCCCCTGCGTACCCCTAGGTTGCGGCACCTCGGCACGGCATCCGCCATCGCAGCGGCACCTGCCTCCTCTAGCCAGCCTGGCACCAGAGCCGGCCAGTCCTAGCACGTTGGGACGGGCACGCCGTTTCCCGGGATGCCCGTGCCCTTGTTGGGGCACGCGAACCGCGGGCGGCCGATCTGGAACGCCACGGTGGCGATCAGGTACGGCCTGTCACTTTCGGCATTCATGGCTACCAGAGCGACGGTCATTATCTGCGGGGCGCGCAGCGTCCCGGGGAAGTCGGTGCACTTGGGCCGGTAGGACCGGACCACAGTGCTCTGGTCTTGCGGCAGTTGACGAAGCAGTTGGTGGCGGCCTAGCCGCCGAAATACCCCGGCCCGCATGCCGGCACGATTCCGGCGGCCGGACGATCTTGCGCCGGGTCGCGGGCCGGGGCCGACGGCCCCGTTGGGGGACGCCGGCCCGTTCGGGCACGCCCCGCCGTTCGGGCACGCCCCGCCCGTTCGGGGACCTAGTCTTCGTGTCCTGTTCAGCCGACTCTCCGGGCCCGGGGTCGCCGGGGCGGGGTTCGCGGCGGCCTGGTGGCGGTCGCTCACCAGGCCGGGCGCGCTATCCCCGCTGGCCGACCACCGCCGCGTCCGGCAGCCGCGAGGCGCGGAACCAGAGCCCGGCCGTCCGGACTAGCAGCATGGCCACTGCCATGAAGATCAGGCCATCGGTAATGGCCGCCTGGCTGACCTGGTTCGCGATCGCCCAGGTCGTCATCGGGCCGGGGAACCAGTGCACTGAACCGTAGGAGAACGCCGACCTGGCGGCGATGACGACGATCCAGAAGACCGCGTAGCCGGCCCCGGCTCGGCTGGCTGGCTGGCCAGTCCGCTCGCTGCGCGAGACGTCGATCAGCGCGACAGCGGCCAGTCCGCCCAGCAGGCCGGCGACCACTCCGGCGATCTCCACCATCAGGCCCGTGCCGCTGGTCACCGGCCGGGCGAGGAACAGCGGGACCAGCACGGCAGCGGCGACCAGAGGCTGCACCAGCCGCCACCGTCCGATGGCGCGGGTCGGGCCGAGGTCGCTGGCGAGTACCGCGACGAGGACGACGGCGTTGACGATCATCGCTTTCGTGAGTTCGGACATCGGGTGCTCCAGCATCGGGTGGCGAAGGTGACACCTGTCACCTTCGCCGGGACCGGCCGCGGCGCGGATCGGAGCCCAGACTGGTCGCTGGTACCACCCGGAGGGCCCCGCCTGGTACCAGCCGGTACCAGGCGGGGCCGGCCCGCGGGCTGAGGAGAAAACCCGGCCAGGCCCGCGATACTGAGGGAGTGATGCGCACGATCGACTCGGCCGCCAGGCTGGCCATCTTCGCGTGGATCGGCGTGATGACCTTCGTCGTCATCCCGCCCAGCGGAACGGCGCCCGCGGTCGTCCAGGCAGTCGGATACGCCGCGGCCGGAGCCGGACTGGCCGGCTGGATGGTGCTCGAACGCCGCTCTGGCCTGCTGCGCGCGCGTCCCTGGCTGGCGCCGGTGGTCCTGGGCGGGACCGCCGTCGCGTCGGGAGCGGCAGCGGCAGCTAGTTCCGGCGGCGGCCTGATGGTCATCGTCACGTTCATGGCGGCCCTGGTGGCCGCCAGCGAGACAACGCTGACGGCGGCACTGGCCGTGACCGCCGCCGGGGTGCTGGCCGTCGAGGTCGCCGGACTGGCTCTTGGATCCGGCTACAGCACGCTGGCCGGCCAGCCGGTGGTCGTGGCGGCCGGCCTGCTCACCGGCATGAACCGGGCGGCCTACCGGGTCCAGGCGCAGCAGGCGGCCCAGTTGCTCGCCCAGCGCGAGGAACTAGCCGCCGAGCACCGGCGCGCCGACCTGCTCGCCGAGCGTGCCCGCATCGCGCGGGAGATCCACGACGTCCTGGCGCATTCGCTCGGCGCCCTGTCCATTCAGATCCAGACGGCTCGCGCGGTGCTAACCGACTCCGGCGACGCCGGCCAGGCGGCAGACATCCTGGCGCGGGCGCAGCGGATCACCGCTGAAGGGCTGACCGAGACCCGCAGGGCGGTGCACGCACTGCGCACCGACACGCTGCCGCTCGCCGGCGAACTGGCCGCGGCCCGCGACACCTTCGCGCGCGAGCACGGAGTGCAGGCAAGCTTCGACGCCAGCGGCACTCCCGCCGACCTCGGACCCGACGTCACCGTGGCGCTGCTGCGGGTAGCGCAGGAGGCACTGGTGAACGCGGCAAAGCACGCACCCGGGCAACGGGTCGCGATCGGCCTGGACTTCGACGATGAGCAGGTCACGCTCACCGTGAGCAACGCCCTGCCGGCCGGAGCCGGGAGCCGCGCCCGCCCGGCCGGTGGCTCGGCCTACGGCGGGTACGGGCTGACCGGGATGACCGAGCGGCTCCGATTGCAGGGCGGGACATTGCACGCGGGCCCCAAGCAGGACCGCTGGGTGGTGACCGCCAGGCTGCCGGTTGTACGGCCGCAGGCAACCGTCGCGGCGGCCAGGACGGCCCCGTGACCGGCCCCGACTCCGTGACCGGCCCCAGCCCCGGCGCTCCGGAGACCAGGCCGCTGCGCATCATCGTCGCCGATGACCAGGCCAGCGTCCGCGAAGGCCTGGTGCTGCTACTCGGCGGCCTGCCCGACATCGACGTGGTCGGCGCCGCGTCCGACGGCCAGCAGGCCATCGAACTGGTGTCCAGGCACCGGCCGGACGCGATCCTGCTAGATCTACGCATGCCGGTGCTTGACGGCATCGACGCGACCAGGCGGCTGACCGCCGAATACCCCGAGGTCGCGATCGTGGTGCTTACGACCTACCTCGACGAGGGCACCGTGCTGCCCGCACTGCGGGCCGGGGCGCGCAGCTATCTCACCAAGGACGCCGACCGGGCGGACATCGCCCGCGCGCTGCACGCGGCCGCCAGCGGGCTGACGGTGGTCGACCCGCGGGTTCACGACACCCTGCTGGCCGCGTCCGGGGCGGCTCAGCCCGCCCCGCCGGCGACACCGCCGGACGGGCTGACCCAGCGGGAAGCCGAGATCCTGGTGCTGATCGCCCGCGGGCTGACCAACGCCGAGATCGCCGCCCGGCTATTCCTCAGCGGGCACACCGTAAAGACCCACATCAACCGGATCTTCGCCAAGACCGGCTCTCGTGACCGGGCCGCGGCCATCGGCTACGCGCACCGCCACGGTCTCGCCTGAGCACCCGCCCGTCCGGCGGGACTGTGGACCTAACGGGGGCCTCTCTGACGCCAGTCCATTGACCAGTGGGGTGCCGTTAGTGAGATAGACCCGGGAGCCGCCTTGGGGAGTCGAACCCCAGACCTACGCATTACGAGTGCGTCGCTCTGCCGACTGAGCTAAGGCGGCGTGCCGCGGCGAAGCGGCAGCGCAGAGAGTCTACCGG
>JAJYTW010000138.1 GCA_021792855.1 Actinomycetes bacterium | reverse complement strand
ACCTTGACGTGCGGGAATTCGTTCATCTCGGTCCTTTCAGATCGCGGTGCTTCCGCCGTCGACCGGGATCGCCACCCCGGTGACGTAGGCCGCGTCGGCGGAGGCCAGGAATACGATGACGGCGGCGACCTCGTCCGCGGTGCCGAGCCGGCCAAGCGGCACGCCGGCGTCCAGGTACGCCTGCCCGGCGGCCGGGTCGTCCATCAGCCGCAGCATCGGGGTGTCGATCACGCCGGGGCAGACCGCGTTCGCGCGGATCCGGTGCGGCGCCCACTCCACGGCCATCTGCCTGGTCAGCGCCAGCACCCCGGCCTTGGAGGCGTTGTAATGCGCGGTCGGCTCGGCGGCGTCGGCGACCAGCGCCGCGGTCGACCCCAGGCTGACGATCGCGCCCGGCAGGCCCGCCGCGACCAGTCCCCTGGCCACCGCCTGGCTGACCGTGAAGGTGCCCCGCAGGTTGATCGCCAGGGTCTCGTCCCACTCCTGCTGGCTGAGGTCGAGCAGCGGCCGGATCGGGTACACCCCGGCGGCGTTCACCAGCACATCCGGCGGTCCGCCAAGCAGCCGGGCGGACTCGGTGACGGCAGCGCCGACCTCGTCCGCCCTGGTCACGTCGGCCACCAGGTACGGGCACGGCCGGTCCGCGCCGGCGGCCGGCTCGCGCCGGTCCACGGCGACCGCGGCGGCGCCCTCGGCGAGCAGCCGGCGGATGGTCGCCAGCCCGATGCCGGACGCACCGCCGGTCACCAGGGCCCGCCGCCCCGCCATCCGGCCGGCCGTCACCATCGCCCCCTCATTCGTCCCCCCGGACATCCGCGCCCTCCCCTTGTCCAGTTCCCGGCCAGCGCAACGGCTCCGGGGCGCCGGTGCCGCGATCAGGTGCCAAGGATCAGCCCGCCATTGACACCGATCATCTGGCCGGTCACGTAGCTGGAATCGGCCGATGCCAGCCAGGCCACCGCGCCGGCGATGTCGTCCCCGGTGCCGTGCCGCCGCAGCGGGATCGACGCCCGGGCCAGGTCGATCTGGTCCTCTAGCGAGGTGCCGGTCGCCCGGGCCCGGGACCTCAGCTCGTCCCAGTGCATCTGGGTCGCCATGTTGCCGGGCGCGATCGCGTTCACCCTGATGCCGTACGGCGCGAGTTCGAGGGCCAGCGAGTGGGTCAGCAGCGCCACACCCGCCTTGGAGGCGCAGTAACCGGCGCCGCCGGGGACCCCCTGCTGGCCGAAGATCGAGCCCAGGTTCACGATCGATCCCCCGGTGCCCTGCTCGACCATCAGCCGGGCGCCGGCCCGCGCGGTCAGGAAGGTGCCGACCAGGTTCACGTCGATCACGCGCCGGAACTCGGCCAGGTCGGTGTCGACCACGTCGGTGTCCGGGCCGCCGATGCCGGCGTTGCAGACCAGCAGGTCCAGGCCGCCGAGCAGCCGGGCGCCCTGCTCCACCGCCGCGGCGCAGGCTGCCTCGTCGGACACGTCGGCTCGCAGGCCGGTGACCGGCCCGGCGCTCTGGCTGGCCGCCGCGATCCGGTCCGCGGTCGCGGTCACCTCCGGGCTGGAGTCGACCAGCACCACCCCGCCGCCGTCGGCGGCCAGCCGGGCGGCGATCGCCTCGCCGAGACCCCGGGCCGCGCCGGTCACAATCGACCTCATACCCGCCCCGCGATCTCGGCGGCCGTCGCCACCCACACATCGTCGTGGCTGGTCACGAAGGACAGAAAGGAGTCCAGGAAGGCGAGCCGCCCGGGGCGGCCGATGATCTGCGGGTGCATGGTGAACACGGCCGCGCCCCCCAGCGTCCTGATCCCCTCGAACTCGGCTTCCCAGATGGCCCGGACGTCGGCCGTGGTGGCGATCGACTTGGTCCAGCTAGCGCCGTCGAACCAGAAGTACGCGGCGTCGTCCAGGATCCACGAGATCGGCACCTCGACCAGCGGCCGGCCCTCGATCGGGTACGGCCGGATGTCGTCCATCAGGTTGGAGGAGTACCGCAGACCGTGGTCGAGCAGCAGGTCCAGGGTGTGCGCGCTGAGGTCCCACGAGGGCGACCGGTAGCCGGTCACCGGCGCGCCGAATCCGCGCAGCACCTCAAGGCCGCGGACTAGCTCGGCCTCCTCCTCCGCCCGGCTCAGCTTGGTCGGCGAGGTGTGCGTGTACCCGTGGTGCGCGAGTTCGTGCCCGGCGGCCACGATCTCCTCCACCCGCGCCGGGTGCCGCTCGGCCACCCGGCCGGGGATGAAGAAGGTGGCGTGCACGCCGTGCCGCTCGAGCACCCGCAGGATCTGCGGCACCCCGACCTTCGCGCCGTAGGTTCCCTGCGACAGCACACCGGGCCGGTCGGCGTTGGCCGGGTCCTCCCCGATCCACACCTCCTCGGCGTCGAAGTCGAAGGTGAAGGCCGCGGCGCTGGATGTTCCCTCAGGCCACACTCTGCTCAGTGCTCCCTTCCGGCTGGACGTCGTCGTCATTTTCCGCGGGGTCCCCGCCGCTGTCGTCCTCGGCCACCCAGGTCGAGATCCGCTTCCGGTACCGGCTCACCAGCCCGACGATGCCGCCCGGCACGAAGACCACGACCACCAGCAGGAAGACGCCGAGGATGGTGAGCTCCGCACCCGGATGCGAGACCAGCGCGGTCTGCACGATCGCGAGCAGCGCGGTGCCGATGATCGGCCCGGTGATCGTGCCCATGCCGCCGATGACCAGCATCGTCACGTCGATGCTCATCGGCGTCAGGCCCATCACGCCGGGGTCGATGCTCTGGTTGAACGACACGTACAGGGCGCCGGCGATCCCGGCCAGGAAGCCGGACAGCGCGAACGCGATCAGCCGGAACTTCAGCGGGCTGACCCCGCGCGCCGCCGCATAGGCCGGCGCGTCCCTGAGGCCGCGCAGCGCGATGCCGAGCGAGGACCGGCTGACCGCCGCGACGGCGAGCGTGGCGAGCACCACCACCGCCAGCACGGTCCAGTAATAGCTCCGGTTCGCCGACGCGATGCTCGCCGTTCCGAACAGTCCCCTGACGATCGGCAGTCCGAATGAGCCGCCGGTCAGGCCGCTGCCGTCGTTCAGGATGACGTACTGGATGACCTCGGCGAACGCGAACGTCAGCAGCGAGGTGTAGATCCCGTACAGTCGCAGGGTCGGGAACGCCAGCAGGATCGCGGCGACCGCCCCGACCACGCCGCCGGCCAGCAGCGCCAGCCACGGCGACAGCGACGTGTGCAGCATCAGGATGCCCGCGCCGTAGCCGCCGAGCGCGTAGATCGCTAGCTGGCCGAAGTTCCAGACCCCGGCGATGCCGAGCACGAAGTTCCAGCTGATGTTCAGCACCAGCAGGATCAGCGTGGTCACCAGGACGGTCATCGCGTACTCGTTGCTGACCACCACCGGGACCAGCGCGGCGATCACGATCAGCACACCGCTGATGGCCCAGCGCCCGGCCGTCATGTCCGGGAACGCGGTCGCGAACTTCGATGGGCGCTCGCTCACAGCCGTGCCTCCGAAGGCTTACCGAGCAGGCCGTACGGCCTGAAGATGAGCACCAACAGGATGACGCCGTACAGGATCGGCAGCGACCAGGTCTCGCCGACAATCACCTCGGCGATCGCCTGGATCAGGCCGATCGCGTAGGCGGCGTAGACGGTGCCGGGCAGGCTGCCGAGACCGCCGAAGATGACCACGATCAGCGCCTCGAGCAGCGGCAGGTCACCAGCGCTCGGGTAGGCGAAGTAGAGCCCGCCGAGGAACACCCCGGCCACGCCGGCCAGCGCCGACGCCAGGCCCATGGTGAGCGGGTACAGCTTGCTCACCGGGACGCCCATCAGCCGGGCCGCGTCCAGGTCCTGAGCGACCGCCCGGATCGCCATCCCCCACCGGGTACGGGCCAGGAAGATGCCGAGGCCGGCCATCATCACGACGGACACGATCGCCATGGTCAGCGACTGATAGGGCAGGTTCACGCCGTGGTACACGTTGATCCCGCCGGAGATCACCGGGGTGACGTTCCGCTGCTGCGGGCCGAGCACCTCCAGCGCCACGTTGGACAAGATCATGGCCACCGCGAAGGTGGTGATGAACGTGACCATCTCGAAGTCGATCGAGTTCATCCGCTTCATCAGCGGCTGCACCGACACAAGCTGGGTCAGCGTCCCGAGGCCGAAGGTGGCTACGAACGCCAGCACGATCGCGATGATCGGGTTCCAGCCGGCCACCACCAGGATGCCCCAGCCGATGAAGCTGCCGACCATCACCATCGACCCCTGGGACATGTCCAGGATTCGCAGCGTCCCGTAGATCAGGGTCATCCCGATGGCGACCAGGCCGTAGATCGAGCCGAGGATCACCGTGGTCACGAGAATGCCGACGATGTCTGACAAGCTCATCGCGTCACACGCTTCCCAGGTAGGTCTGCACGATGGTCGGGTCGACGGACAGCTCGGCGTAGCTGCCGGACGCGACGATCGTGCCGGTTTCCAGTACGTGCACGGAGTCGGCGATCTGGCCGACGTGCGTGAAGTTCTCCTCGACCAGCACGATCGTGGCGCCGCCGGACTTCAGGTCGCCGATCGCCTCGTACACGGTGTCGATCGCGACCGGCGCCAGGCCGAGCGACGGCTCGTCGATGAGCATGATCTGCGAGGTGCGCATCAGCGCCCGGCCGAGACCGACGAGCCTGCGCTCACCGCCGGACAGCGTCCTGGCGCGCTGGTGCGCCCGGGCCGCCACCACCGGGAAGCGGTCGTAGATCTTGGCAAGCTCGGTGCGCCGGGACCGCCACGCGCCGCCGCCGAACGCCCCCATCAGGAGGTTCTCCTCGACGGTCATCTCCGGGAACAGGCCGTCGCCCTGCGGCACGTGCACCAGGCCGAGGCCGGAGATCCGCTCGGCGGACTGGCCCACCACGTCGGTGCCGTCCAGTTCCACCTGACCGCCCGTCGGCTTCAGCAGTCCGCTGATCGCGCGCAGCAGGGTCGTCTTGCCGTGCCCGTTCGGGCCGACCACGACCGCGACCTCGCCCGCGCCGACGTCCAGGTTCAGGTCCCTGATGACGGTCGAGTCGCCGTAGCCGGCTCGCAGGCCGGCCACCCGCAGTCTCGGGCTGTCGCTCATGCCTCCCCCGCCTTCTTGTGCCGGGAGCCGAGGTAGACCTCGATCACCTGCTCGTCGGCGAGCATCTGCGCGGGGGTGCCCTCGAAGAACACCGAACCGTGGTGCATCACGAGCACCCGGTCCGCGATCGAGGTGAGCGCCCGCATGACGTGCTCGATGCAGACGACGGCGAGGCCGCGCTCGCGGATCCCGTTGATCAGCACGATGGTCTCGTCAATCTCGGCCGGGCTGAGCCCGCCGAACGGCTCGTCCAGCAGGATGACCGACGCCCCGGTGGCCAGGGCGGTGCCCAGCATCAGCCGCTTGCGGTCGAACACGCCGAGCAGATCCGACGAGGTCTGCGCCTGATCGGCCATGCCGATGAAGTCGAGGTACTCGGCCGCGGTCTGACGGCGGTGCCCGGCCGGTCCCCGCGATCGCCCGTAGGCGACCGCGAGGACCATGTTCTCCTGCACCGTCAGCGACCGCGCCACCATCGGCTGCTGGAACGTCCTGGCCAGGCCGAGCCTGGTCCGCGCGTGCACCGGTTCGTCGGTGATGGTCCGGCCGGCCAGCAGCACCTCGCCGCCAGTGGCCTTGGTGTGACCGGTCATCACGTCGAACAGGGTGGTCTTGCCCGCGCCGTTCGGGCCGGCGATGCCGAGGATCTCCCCGGCGCCGACCGCGAACGACACGTCCGCCACCGCGATCAGGCCCCCGTAGTCCTTGCGGACCCCGCGCGCCTCGAGTACGGGTCCGCTGCCGCTGGTTACAGCCACGACGGAAGCTGGAACGAGCCGGTGGAGTACGGGTCCGGCGACACCAGCACCTGCTTGCCGTTCTGGATCTGGAAGGTCAGGTGCGGCATGCCCAGACTCGGGTCCTTGGTGTAGTCCGGGTACGGGTAGCAGGTCAGGTAGTCGTCGGGGAACCGGTAGGTGCCGCAGACACCCCGGTAGACGGTGTTCTTGATGATCTCGTTGATCGACTTGAAGTCGTACGGGTCACCGGCCTCCGCGGCCGCGTTTGCCCACATGTGCACCAGGTCGTACTGGTCACCGGCATTACTGAAGCCGGGGCCGGTGCCGAACTGCTTGGTGAACGCGGCCTGGAACGGGTCGGCGATCGGGTCGTTCTGCAAGATGCCGACCACGGTGGACCACAGCACGCCGTCCGCGGCACTGCCGGCTAGCTGCAGGTACTGCGGGATCGACGGCGCGTACTGCTGGTAGACCAGCGACTTGGTGGGCGACTGGCGGAACTGCTTGATGAACGCCGCCTCGTCGCTGGCCGCGTAGTCGCTGAAGAACACGATGCCCGGCGGGTTGTTCCTGATGTTCACCAGGACCGCGCTCCAGTCCGCCTGCGGGGCGGTGAACTGCTGGAACATCGTCGCCTTCCAGCCCAGCTTGGTCATCTCGGTGTTGAAGGTCTTGGCGATGTTCAGGCTGTACGGGTCGTTGCTGGTGACGATCGCCATCGTCTTGGACGACGGCTTCCACTTCTTGGTCTTGATGAGCTCCTCGACCAGCACAACGAAGCCCGGGCCGTACCAGGTCTCGGACGGGTCGCCCTGGAAGATGTTGGTGATCCCGTGCTGCTTGACGAAATCCACGTTGCCGTGCCAGGTGTTGACGTGGAATGTGGGGATGCCCGCCTGGGCAACGACCGGGAACTCAACCGAGCTGTAGGTGCAGAACGGCGCGAAGATTGCCGCGACGCCGTCCGAGACGAACTTCTGGAACACGCTCTTCATCACGTCGGGCTGCTGAGTCTGGGTGTCCAGCACCGACATCTGAAGCTGACGGCCAAGAACGCCGCCCGCCGCGTTGATCTCGTCGATGGCAAGCCGCTGGCCGCGCTGCATCATCTGGCCGTCACCGGCGTACAGGCCGGTCACCGGAACCCCGGAGCCGATCACGATTGGCGCCTTGCTGCCGGAGGACTTGCCGCTCGAGCCGCTGGATGACGATGACGCGGCGCCGCCGGCATAGCCGCCGGCCGCGCCGACGATGAGTCCGCCAGCGCCGGCCGCCCCGAGGCCGCGCAGGAATGCTTTCCTGGTCACGCCCGAGCTATTCGCTGCCATATTTCTCCCAATCTTCTCAGGTCGTGACAGGTCGTAGCGACCCGCCAGCGATTGAAGGAACTCTCGCTCAGGGTTACAGTCATCGCAATCCGTCAGATGACGGATATCGAGCCGGCGACCTATGCGAGACCATGTCCTGGCCAGGTTGGGAAGGCTAGGTGAACTCTGGCTACGGCCGCGAGGGGGCGATATGCGACCTGACCAGCGTCGTGATCTCCCGATGCGCGGTGCCCCGGATGGCCCGGACGCCGGGCAGTCCCGGCCGGAGGAGGGCCTGGTCGGCCCGGGCGCCGATCTGCTCCGCTCCTATCCGCAACTAGCCGGGTACGCGCGCGCGTTCATCGAGTCGGCCGCGCCGGCCGCCGCGTTCTTCTGGCCCGACCCCGGCGCGGGCTGGCTCCGGGTCGAGTTGTACGCCACCGAGCACGGACTGGGGATGCCCGGCGCGCAGGTCGCCATCAGCCGGGCCGAGTTGCCGCACCGGCTCACCACCCGGGAACTCGACGTGCTCACCCTGCTGGCCGGCGGCCTCAGCAATGTTCAGATCGCGGAGCGACTGGTGTCCAGTCCGCGCACGATCTCCACCCACGTCGAGCACATTCTGGCCAAGCTCGGCCAGGCCAGCCGCACCGGCGCGGTCGCGATGGCGGTCGAACGCGGCTACCTCCGGCTCCCGGTGCCCGGTGACGGCCCGCTCGACGGACTGACCATCGGCGTGCTCCAGGCGCTGGTCACCGGGCAGCCGGTGACGGCCGTCCCCGGGCCGGCGCCCGCCGCCGCCCGGCAGGCCGTCTCCCGGCACGCGGACCTGACCGCCCACTCCGGCCCGGCCGCCGTGCCGCCAGGGCCAGTGGCCCCGGCCCGCGCTGCCACCCGGCCACTGCTGGTCGGCTCCGCGTTCCCGCTGCACGGGCCGGCCAGCGACGACGGCCGGCAGATGCTGAACGGCTCGGCGCTGGCGATCGGCGAGATCAACGCCCGCGGCGGGATCGGCGGCCGCCGCCTGGAGCAGATCGTGGTCAGCGTGGACATCTTCTCCCCCGACGATGTCCGGCGCGCGTTCGGCGAACTGTTCAGTGCCGGGGTGGACGCGCTGACCTCCGGTTATGTCTTCGCCGAGGACCTGGCCAGGGACCTGGCGGCCGACTACGGCGCGCCGTACGTGCACGCGATGACGTCCCAGTCCCAGGCCATGACCGTGCGTGACAACCATTCCAGATACCACAACTTCTTCCAGGTCTGCCCGACCGAGGTGCATTACGGCCCGGGCTTCATCCGGTTCCTGTCCGAGGCGCAGGACGACGGCTGGCGGCCGCGCAGCAGGCGGATCGCGTTCGTGGAGAGCGCCCTGCCTAGCGGCCAGATGGTGAACGCGCTGACCGTCCTGCGGGCCGAGCGGTCCGGCTGGGAGATCGCCGGGGTGCAGACGGTCCCCGCGCTCGGCACCGACTGGGACGCGGTCGTCCGCGACCTGGAGCGGATCGAGCCTGCCGCGGTGATGATCACCCAGTTCCTGCCCGGCGAACTGGCCGAGTTCCAGATCCTGGCGGCCCGCCGGCTGCCCGAGACCGTGATCTACGCGATCTACAACCCGTCGGTGCCGGAGTTCCTGCACCTGGCGGGCGGCGCCGCCGAGGGACTGGTGTGGGCCACCGTCACCGGCACCTACCACGATCTGATCGGCCAGCGGTTCCGGGCCGACTACGCGGCCAGGTTCGGCAGCCCGCCGGGATGGTCGCACGCCGGGATCGCCTACGACGAGGTCAATCTGCTCGCCCAGGCCTGGATGTCGGTGCCCAACCCGCACAACTTCGACGTGGTCTGCCGCGAGCTTCGCCGGGTCCGCTACCGCGGCGTGAACGGCGCGTACTTCCTGGACAACGCCGAGCAGGCCGGGCTGAGTTACCCCGACACCACCCCGGATCCGTCACTCGGCCAGGCGCATCTGGTGCTCCAGGTACAAAATGGCGAGCACAAGATCATCAGCCCCGAGCCGTACGCGGAGAGCCGGTTTCGCGCTCCGGGCGCCGCGGCGGTGCTGAGATTAGATCCGGGGCTGGCCCCGGTCGCCTGAGGAGCCGCCATGTTCGATGCCGCCCTGTTCGATGACGCCCTGACCGCCTCGATCGCCAGCGCGCGATCGCACACCATCAGTGATCTGCTGCGCCGGTCCGCGCTGCGCGACCCGGACCACACCGCGATCGTCTACCTTGGCCTGCGGCAGAGCTACGCCGAGCTTGACCAAATGGTGAACGCGACGGCCAACGCGCTCACCGCACGCGGGGTCGCGGCCGGTGATCGGGTCGCGCTGCTCAGCCACAACAACCACGCGTTCGTGGTCTGCTACTTCGCGCTGGCCAGGATCGGCGCGGTGTCGGTGCCGATCAACTTCATGCTGACCTCTGACGAGGTCGGGTACGTGCTCCGGCATTCCGGGTCGACGGCGATGATCGCCGAGGACGCCCTGGCGCCGGTGGCTGATGCAGCCATCGCCGGCTCCGGCCTGCCGATCGCCGTCCGCGGCGTGATCAGTGGCGACGGCGCCACACCGCCGGCCGACTGGGAGCCGGTCGCGGCCTGGATGGCACACCCGGACGCCTCGGCGCCGCAGGTCACCGTCGGCGACGAGGACCTGGCTCAGCTGATATACACCAGCGGCACCGAGTCCCGGCCGAAGGGCGCGATGCTGACGCACCGCAGTCTGATCGCCCAGTACGTCACCTGCGTCGTGGACGGCGAGATGACCGGCGCCGACGTGGAGGTGCATTCGCTGCCGCTGTACCACTGCGCCCAGTTGCACTGCTTCCTGACTCCGGGCATCTACCTGGGCGCCACGAACGTGGTGCTGCCTGGCGCGGACCCGGCCCAGATCCTGGCGGCCATCGAGACCGAGCGGGCGACCAAGCTGTTCTGCCCGCCGACGGTGTGGATCGCGCTGCTGCGGCACCCGGATTTCGACCGGCGGGACCTGTCCTCGCTGCGCAAGGGCTACTACGGCGCCTCGATCATGCCGGTGGAGGTGCTGAAGGAGATCGCCGCCCGGTTGCCCGGGGTGCGGCTGTTCAACTTCTACGGCCAGACCGAGATGGCGCCGCTGGCGACCGTGCTCAAGCCGGAGGATCAGATGCGCAAGGCCGGCTCGGCCGGCCGGGCCGCGCTGAACGTCGAGACCCGGGTGGTCGATGACGACGGCCGGCCGGTCCCGCCCGGCGAGATCGGCGAGATCGTGCACCGCAGCCCGCACGCGATGCTCGGCTACTGGAACGATGCCGAGCGGACCGCCCAGGCGTTCGCCGGCGGCTGGTTCCACAGCGGCGACCTCGGGGTGCTGGACGCCGACGGTTACCTGACCGTGGTGGACCGGAAGAAGGACATGATCAAGACCGGCGGCGAGAACGTGGCCAGCCGGGAGGTCGAGGAGGTGCTGTACGCCCACCCGGCCGTCGCCGAGGTCGCGGTCTTCGGACTGCCGCATCCGCGCTGGATCGAGGCGGTCACCGCCGCGGTGGTGCTGCGCGACGGGGCGGCTGCGACCGAGCAGGATCTGATCGGGCACTGCCGCGGCAGGCTGGCGGGCTTTAAGGTGCCCAAGCACATCGCGTTCGTGGACCACCTGCCGAAGAACGCCAGCGGCAAGCTGCTGAAGCGGGAACTGCGCCAGACCATCACGCCCGCCTGGTCCGACGAGCGCTAGTCGCTCGCGCCCGCCGGCACCCTGATCAGCCGCCCCTGGGGATCCGCTTCAGCGCACCACCGCGGCAGCATCAGCCATCCCTGAGCGGGGACGCCGTCGTCGATTCGAGGACGCTCGCGACGGCTCCGAGGATCCCGGGGACCTCGCGCCCCAGCGACCGCAGGCCCAGATAGGTGAACCCGGCCAGGATCCCGCTCCCGCCCAGCGGGACCAGCACACCGGGCAGCAGAGCCAGCGGGTGACCCGATGCCGCCAGGGCGATGCCGGCCGCGAGCGCGGTCAGCGCCATCAAGCTCCAGCCGCCGAAGATGATCAGCATCACCGCCCTGACCTCGGCCCTGAGCCCGACGCTGCCGATCAGCGTCGTCCCGCCCGCGGCAGCCGGTCCCAGC
>JAJYTW010000137.1 GCA_021792855.1 Actinomycetes bacterium | reverse complement strand
CACCGGGTCCTTCGCGGCCGGCAGCGCAAGCTCGCCGACCAGGTTCAGGCCGTCGGCGGTCCGCAGCACCACGTCCTGCCTGCGGGCCGGGAGCACCGTGCTCGCCCTGATCTCGATCGTCTCGCCGTCGCTCATCGCATCCTCACCGCGTCGCTCTCCTCGCAGCCCGGGCCGGTCTACCGGAACCGGGCCGGACCCGGCCGCCGGGGCCGGCGCCGCCAGCAGGAATTGTGCCAGTGCCTGCGGTCCTCCGGGCCAGGCGTCTGCGCGGGCCAGACCACGACGTGCGCGGTGCCCGGCCGGATCTCCTGGTCACAGCCCGGGCACCGGTAGAGCTTGGCCGCCGCCTCGCCGGGCACCTGGCGGACCACCCAGTCGCCGTCCGGCCACTCCTCCGTGCGCGGCGGGCCGAGCCGGGCCGGGCTGTCGGTCTCCTCGCGGGCCGCCGCCGGCGGCGTGCGGCCGCCGCGGCGCGGCCGGCGCGGCACGTCGTCGGGCAGCCGGCGGGCCTTCCTCGGGCTCATCGCCCCGGGAACTCCGGCTGCCCCGGCCGTCCCGGCCGCGGGCCGGGCGCGGTCACCGGCCGCATGCTCAGCGCCCGGGGTACTCGAGCGGCGACACCGCCGCCGCCACGTAGTCGGCGAGCAGCGGATGCGGCGCGAACGCCGGATCGCCGTACGCGGCGTGCATCGCCGCCAGCACCGCGACCGCCCGGTCCGGGCCGGCCTCGGCGAGCAGCGTCATCGGGCCGCGCGGGTAACCGCAGCCGAGCGTCATCGCGGCATCGACGTCGGCCGGCGCCGCGTACCCGTCGCCGACCATCGCGACCGCGTCCCGCAGATGCGGATACAGCAGCGCGCCGACCAGCAGTCCGGGCCGGTCCGGCGACCGGACCGACCGCAGGCCGAGCCGGTCGGCCAGCGCGCGGGCGGCCGAGACCGCCTGCTCGGAGGTCCGCGGACCGGCCACGATCTCGGCTAGCTCGGGGGTGACCAGGTGCAGGCCGACCGCGTCGTTCGGCCGTCCGGCGGCAGTCGCCGGGCCGGTCACGCCGCCGTCCGGGCCGACCGCCACGATCACCAGGTCGCTGGGCTGGCCGGGGTCCCTGGTCACCGTGATGCCGGCCTGCTCGATCAGCCCGGCCAGCTCGTCCGCACGGGCGGCGGCCGGCTCGGCGAGCACCGTGACGCTGCCCGGGGCGGCCGGCTGGTCCTGGTTGGACGCCTGGCCTGAGCCGGGTCCCTGGCCGGGGTCGGCCTGCCGGTAGTCGTAGAAGCCGGCGCCGCTCTTGCGGCCGACCCGGCCCGCGTCGGTCAGCCGCCGCAGCAGCGGGGCCGGGGTGTAGCGGCTGCCGCCGAACTCGTGCTGGAGGACCTCGAGCACGGCCAGCGAGGTGTCCAGGCCGATCAGGTCCAGCAGGGTCAGCGGCCCCATCGGCAGGCCGATTCCCGCGGTCACCGCCAGGTCGATGTCCTCCCGGCTGGCGTAGCCGGTCTCCAGCAGTCGGATCGCGTGATTCAGGTACGGCAGCAGCAGGGCGTTCGCGACGAACCCGGCGCGGTCGGTGACCTGCACCGGCGTCTTGCCGAGCGCGCGGGCCAGGTCGGTCACGGCGGCGCCGACGGACGGGGCGGTGAGCACCGTGGTCACCACCTCGACCAGCTTCATCACCGGGGCCGGGTTGAAGAAGTGCATGCCGATCACCCGGTCTGGGTGGGCCGAATGCGCCGCGATGGTGGTCACCGAGAGCGAGGAGGTGTTGGTCGCGATGATCGCGTCCGGGCGGAGCACCTGGTCAAGGCCGGTCACGATCTCGCGCTTGATCGGCATCTGCTCGGGCACCACCTCGATCACCAGGTCGGCGCCGGACAGGTCGGCCAGCGAACCGGCCGGGGTGATCCGCCCGGCAACCTCGGCGCGGTCCTGCTCGGACATCCGCCCGCGCGAGACCGCCCGGTTCAGCGAGCCGTCGATGATCCCCATCCCCCTGGCCAGCGCGCCGGCGTCCGCCTCGACCGCGGTGACCGGCAGCCCGCCCCTGGCGAACACCTCGGCGATGCCCGCGCCCATGGTGCCCAGGCCAATCACACCTACCTCGCGAATCTCCATGCCGCGAGGGTATCGAGGCGCCCGCCGACCGCCGCCGCCGGGCGCCGCGCGCCCGCTAGGCCTGGTAGCCGACCGGATGCCGGACCGCGAACCGCCAGGCGTCCTGGCACATCTGGGTGACGTCGCGGGATGCCCGCCACCCCCACTGGGCCGCGATCCGGCTCGGATCGGCGGTCAGGCTCGCGACGTCGCCTGGACGCCGGCCGGCCAGCGCGTACGGGACCGGCACCCCGCAGGTTCGGGTGAAGGCGTCGATCAGCCCGAGCACAGATACCCCGGTCCCGGTGCCCACGTTCAGCAGCCGCATCCCGGCGCGGTCGTCCAGATGGTCGATCGCTACCCGGTGCGCCTCGGCGACATCCATCACGTGCACGTAGTCCCGGATCGCGCTGCCGTCCGGCGTCGGATAGTCGGTGCCGAACACCTGGAGCTTGTCCGCCTGGCCGGCCGCGACCGCGCACAGTCGCGGCATCAGGTTGTCGAAGTGACCGGTCGGGACCTCGCCGAGGTCGCCGCTGGGGTGCGCGCCGACCGGGTTGAAGTAGCGCAGCGCGATCGCCGACAGGTCCGTGCTGGCCACGCACGCGTCGGCGAGCAGTTGCTCGCAGATCAGCTTGGACCTGGCGTACGGGTTGGTCGGGCCGGGCGGGTCGTCCTCGTTCAGCGGCTCCGGATGCGCGTCGCCGTAGATCGAGCAGGACGAGGAGAACACGATCCGGCGCACCCCGTGCTCGGTCATCGACCGGACCAGGCTCGCCGTCCCGGCCACGTTCACGTCGTAGTAGTCCAGCGGCACCTGCACGGATTCCGGCACGGACTTCTTCGCCGCGAAGTGGATCACGGTGTCGATCGGGTGCGCGGCGAAGATCTCGCCGAGGGCCGCGCCGTCCCGCACGTCGGCCCGGTAGCTGGCGACGTCCCGGCCGGACACCAGCCGCAGCGCGTCCACCGCCTCCGGCGTGCTGTTGGAGAAGTCGTCAACGACAACCACGTCGTGACCGTGCGCGAGCAGGTCGGCGCAGGTGTGCGAGCCGATGTAACCCGCACCCCCGGTGACCATGATCGTCATAGCGGGTCCTCCTTCGCGGTCCGTCCCGCGCTGAACACAATCACACCCGGGCCGTCGCCCGCAGCGACATTCCTACCCCGCGGCGGGCCGCTACAGTTGGCCACCATGCGGCTCGTGATCGCCCGGTGCAGCGTCGACTACGCGGGACGGCTCACCGCGCACCTCCCCTCGGCGCTCCGCCTGCTCATCGTCAAGGCCGACGGCTCGGTGCTCGTGCACAGTGACGGCGGCTCCTACAAGCCACTGAACTGGATGTCGCCGCCCTGCCGGCTCACCGAGGCAGGCGACCGGTGGGTGGTGACCGGCAAGTCCGGCGAGACCCTGACCGTGCACCTCGAGGAGGTCATCAGCGATTCCGCGTTCGTCCTCGGCGAGGATCCCGGCCTGGTCAAGGACGGCGTCGAGGCGCATCTACAGGAGTTGCTAGCGGCCAGGCTGGACGTCTTCGGCGAGGGCTGGCGACTGGTCCGGCGCGAGTTCCCGACCCCGATCGGGCCGGTCGACTTGATGTGCCGGAACGACCAGGGCGTCAGCGTCGCCATCGAGGTCAAGCGACGCGGCGAGATCGACGGGGTCGAACAGCTCACCAGGTACCTGGACCTGCTCAACCGGGACCCGCTGCTGGCCCCGGTGCAGGGCGTTTTCGCCGCGCAGGAGATCAAGCCGCAGGCCCGCACGCTGGCCCTGGACCGCGGCATCCGGTGCG
This sequence comes from Actinomycetes bacterium, assembly GCA_021792855.1. Taxonomy (GTDB): domain Bacteria; phylum Actinomycetota; class Actinomycetes; order Streptosporangiales; family Streptosporangiaceae; genus Chersky-822. The sequence goes on along the minus strand of JAJYTW010000137.1, from coordinate 7,547 downwards.
TCACCGTCGACTACGACGCGCTGCGCGGGACCGACGACGGCGCGCTGCGGCTGTTCTGAGCTGACGGCGGAGTTCGCGGCCCGGCGGGCCGGTCAGCCCGGGCAGACGTCGTGGATCCAGCCGGACTCGCCGCGACGCCGGGCGTCCTGGCTCGCCTCGATCGGCTGACCGCATCGGTCACAGATCCGGCCTGCGACATGCGCCGCGTGGTCGGCGCCGACCGCCTCGTCCGGCTGCCCGAAATCTGGCCGGTCAAGGCCGACGCCCTCGGTGGTGAACGGTGCCCCACCCGCCGCCTGGACCATCGGCTGTCTCCCGTCACGCGTCGCGGCCAACCGGTCGGCCGACCATCACGGCCAGTATCGCACCGTCCGCGGCACTGCGGACAGCCCGCGATCCGGGACCGGCCGGGACCGCCTGGGTCGGCGCGGGCGGTCAGCGTCGACCCGGTTCCTGACCGGCGGGCCAGGCCGGCTCCGCGTCCGCCGGCAGCGGCACCTCGAAGGCGTTCAGCACGAACGAGACCGTGGTGTAGTAGCCGCAGAGCGCCACCAGGTGCACCATCCCGGCCTCGCCGAGCAGTGCCCGGCCGGCCTCGAAGACCCCGGGGTCCAGCCGCCCGGAGGCCGCTAGCTGGCGCGCCACGGCGTGCACGGCCCGCTCGTCGGCCGCGGCGAAGTCCGGCTCGCCGCCGGCCGCGATGGCGTCGATCACCGCCGCGGGGATGCCGTGCTCCGCGGCCGTCCTGGCATGCGCCCACCACTCGAACTCGGCCCGCCAGCGGGCCGCGACGGTGATGATGGCCAGTTCGCTGAGCCGCGGCGGCAGCACGGCGCCGAAGCGCACGGCCTGCCCGAGCGCGCTCAGCTGCCTGCCCACCTCAGGCGCGGTCACGTAGGCGTTGAACGGACCGATCAGGGTGCCCTGATCATCGATCACCGTGTCGCCGCGCGAGCCGGTGATCTCGTCCCAGACCTGGCGCCCGGCCGGGTCCAGGTCGTCGTGGCGGAGGCGGGGAAGCCTGCTCATACCAGGACTGTAGGTCACGGCCGGCCAGGCCGGCCCGGGGCGGCCGGCATCCGGGCGCCGTCCCGTTTCCCTGGCACGTGGTCCCTCTCCAATCGGCGCGGTATCTGGCAGTATGGGCGAAGGGAGGGAATCGGCATCGTGCGGGACTATCTGCTGTATGTCGGCGGGCGCTGGCGCCCGGGCGGCGGCGGCGCAGCCGACGCGGTGAGTCCTTCCTCCGGCGAGGTGTTCGCCTCGGTCGCCGTGGCCGATCTGGCCGACGTCGACGAGGCGGTCCGCGCCGCCCACGCCGGCTGGCCAGACTGGGCGGCGGCATCCCCGTTCGACCGGGCTGCGGCCTGCGATCGCGTGGTGGCCGCCATCACCCGCCGCCGTGACGAGCTAGCCCGCGCGCTGACCCAGGACCAGGGCAAGCCGCTCGCCGAGTCCTACGACGAGGTCGATGAGCTGGCGGTCTATTTCACGATGGCCGGCGAGGACGCCAAGCGGCTGGCCGGCTCGCTGCCCGCGTCCACCTCGGCGGAGCGCCGGATCCTGACCCAGCGGGTGCCGCTCGGGGTCGTGGCCGTGGTCAGCCCGTGGAACTGGCCGTACACGATGGGCGCCGAGATCTTCGCCCCCGCGCTGGCCGCGGGCAACACCGTCGTCTGGGTGCCAGCGCCGACCACCTCGGCCTGTTCCGCGCTCCTCACGAGCGTCATCGCCGAGGCGGATCTGCCGGCCGGGGTGTTCGGCTTCCTGCCGGGGCCCGGCCCGGTGGTCGGTGACGCGGCGGTCGGCCATCCGCTGGTGGCCGGGGTCGGCTTCGTCGGCTCGGTCCGCACCGGCGGACTGGTCGCGGCGCGGGCGGCCGGCAAGACCCAGTTGCTCGAGCTTGGCGGCAACGGGCCGATGGTGATCCTGGCCGACGCGGACCTGGAACTGGCGGCCGAGGCGGCGCTGGAGGCCGCCTACCTGTGCGCCGGGCAGAGTTGCACGGCCGGCGAGCGGTTCATCGTGGAGTCGGGGATCCGGGCCGCGTTCACCGAGGCCGTGGTCGAGGCGACGAGAAGCCGGATCCGGCTCGGCGACCCGTTCGACCCCGCGACCACGATGGGGCCGCTGAACAACGAGGAGACGGCGGCGAAGTTCGACCGGCACATAGCCGACGCGGTCACCGGCGGGGCCAGGGTGTGCGCCGGCGGGCGCCGGGCCGGCGGCTACCCGACGAGCCTGTTCGTCGAGCCCACCGTGCTCGACGGCGTCACGCTGGGGATGGCGATCGAGCAGGAGGAGACGTTCGGTCCGGTCGTCCCCATCGTCGAGGTCGACTCGGCGGAGGAAGCGCTGCGGCTGACCAACGCCTCGCCGTTCGGCCTGACCGCAGCCGTGTTCACCGCCGATCTGGAGCGCGGCCTCGCGTTTGCCGAGCGGGCCAGGGCCGGCTGGGTGAACATCAACGCCTCGACCAACCTGTGGGAGTCGCACCTGCCGTTCGGCGGCCGGGCCGGCAGCGTCAGCGGGCGCGGCCGGGTCGGCGGGCGGTACCCCATGGAAACATTCACCGAGCCGAAGACGATCGTCTATCCGGCACCGAGGTTCAGCCGGCCGCCAGGGCCCCCGGCTTAGCCCCGCCCCGAGCACCGGCCCGCGGGGCCGGGATCATGGTTCAGCGCAGAATCAACGGAGGGTGGCGAACAGCAGAGATGCCGATGCCCAGCGCACTGGAGATCGCCCGTGCGGCGACGATGAAGCCGATTACCGAGATCGCCGAGGACATCGGCATACCGCCGTGGCTGGTCCGGCAGTACGGCGAGCACGTGGCGAAGATCGACCTGAAGGCGATCTCCGAGCTTGCCGACCGTCCTAAGGCCAAGTACGTGGTCGTCACCGCCATTACGCCGACACCGCTCGGCGAGGGCAAGACCACCACCACGGTCGGTCTGGGCCAGGCGATGCGGCACATCGGCAGGAAGGCCACGATCTCGATCCGGCAGGCCTCGATGGGGCCGACCTTCGGGATCAAGGGCGGGGCCGCGGGCGGCGGGTACAGCCAGGTGGTGCCGTTCGAGACCCTGAACCTGCACCTGACCGGCGACATGCACGCGGTCACCGCGGCGCACAACATGCTGTCGGCGATGCTGGACAACCACCTGTACCAGGGCAACAAGCTCGGCATCGACCCGCACAACATCACCTGGAAGCGGGTGCTCGACGTCAACGACCGGGCGCTGCGCAACATCGTGATCGGACTCGGCGCGGCCGCGGACGGCGTGCCCAGGCAGACCGGGTTCGACATCACCGCCGCGTCGGAGGTGATGGCGGTACTGGCACTGTCCACCTCGCTGCACGACATGCGGGCCAGGCTCGGCCGGATCGTGGTCGGCTACACCGCTAGCGGCGATCCGGTCACCGCCGAGCAACTCAAGCGCAGCGGCGCGATGACCGTGATCATGCGGGACGCGATCATGCCGAACCTGCTGCAGACCCTGGAGAACACTCCGGTCATCGTGCACGCCGGGCCGTTCGGGAACATCGCGCACGGCAATTCCTCGGTGGTCGGCGACCTGATCGGGATCCGGACTGGTGACTTCCTGATCACCGAGGCCGGCTTCGGCGCTGACATGGGCGCCGAGCGGTTCTTCAACATCAAGTGCCGGGTCTCCGGGCTGACCCCGGACGCCGCCGTCGTGGTCGCGACCGTCCGGGCGCTGAAGGCGCACTCGGGCAGGCACAAGATCGTCGCGGGCAAGCCGCTGCCGCCGGACCTGCTGGCCGAGAACCCGGAGGAGGTGCACATCGGCGGCGTGAACCTGCGCAAGCAGATCGAGAACGTCCGCGCGCACGGGGTCACCCCGGTGGTGGCGATCAACGCGATGCCCGGCGACTTCCCGTCCGAGCACGCCGCGATCGCCGAGATCGCCGCGTCGATGGGCGTCCGGTCGGCGGTCTCCACGCACTTCGCCGACGGCGGGCGCGGGGCGGCCGAGCTTGCCGCCGCGGTCGCCGAGGCCGCGGAGCAGCCGACCGACTTCTCCTTCATCTACCCGTCCGAGGCGTCGTTGCGCGAGAAAATCGAGACGCTTGCGGCTCGGATCTACGGCGCCGACGGGGTGGACTACTCCCCAGTGGCCGCACGCCAACTGGACGGATACGAGCGCAACGGCTTCGGAACGCTCCCCGTGTGCGTGGCCAAGACGCCGCTCTCGCTATCCCACGACCCGGCCCTGAAGGGCGCGCCGACCGGCTGGCGGCTGCCGGTGCGCGAGGTCCGCGCCTCGGTCGGCGCCGGATTCGTCTACCCGATCTGCGGGGACATGCGGACCATGCCAGGACTGGCGTCCAGTTCGGCCGCTGAGCGGATCGACATCGACGAGAACGGCGAGATCGTCGGGCTGTCATGAGCGGTGCGGGCGGCCGGGAACGGCGGTTCGGATGACCGGACCGCTGGATCCGGCCGCCCGCGAACCGGGTCGGCAAGCCGGTGCCGGGCCGGGCGAAGGCGCGGGGCAGACGCCGGGCGCGGGGCAGACTCCCGATTATCCGCGCCAGCGGATCACCGTGTTCCTGGACGGGCTGGCCGCCGGCGCCCCGGCGCCGGCGGCCGGATCGGCGCTCGCCCTGGTGCTCGCCCAGGCCGCGGCCCTGTGCGCCAAGACGGCCCGGCTGTCGGGCCGCCGGCTGGGCGCCGCCCGGGCGGACGACCTGACCACCCGGGCGGAGAACCTGCGCGCCACCGCGACCGGCCTGATGGACCAGGACGCCCTGGCCTACGGCGCGGTGATCACCGCGCTGCGGCGGTCGCGGTCCGCGGAGCGCGACCCGGTCGACGGGGATACGGCGGCCTCGACGGAGGTCGCCCGCGCGCTGTCGGATGCCGCCGATGTCCCGATGCGAATCGTCGACGCCGCCTGGCAGTTGGTCGATATCGCGGCGGAACTGGCGGCCGACGGGAACCCAGCACTGCGCGGCGACGCGCTGTCCGCCGCGATTCTCGGCGGCGCGGCCGCGCGTGCCGCCGCCGAACTCGTGGGCATCAACCTCGCCGCCGCGCCGGCCGACCCCCGTCACCTGCGCTGCATGGCTTTGCTGGCCGAGATCGCTGCCCGCCTGCCCGCTCGCGCCCGCGGCGTCTAGCCAGGCTGCTGACCGTCCTCTTCGTCCGCCCTCTTCGTCCGCGCCTGGCGCCGGCCGTCAGCGGCCGGCGAGGTGGTCGTTGACCTCGCGGGCGGCGGCGGCTAGCTCGGGGTACTCGACGACCGTGACACCGTGCCGTTGCAGCCATTCGGCCCCTCCGCCGGGCTGGAACACCGGCGGCTCCCGCCAGGCGATCACCACCCGGCGGATGCCCGCGGCGGCGATCAGCCGGGCGCACGAGACCGGCCGGGAGACCCGGGTCAGGCACGGCTCCAGTGAGCTGTATATCGTCGCTCCGGCGGTTTCGGCTCCGGCCGCCGTGGCCTTGGCGAGGGCGGACTCCTCCGCGTGGTTCTTCGGGTCACCCTCGCGGGAGTAGCCGGTCGAGATCACCGCTCCGCCGGGCCCGACCAGGACGGCCCCGACCGAGAACGCGGTCTCCGACGGCGGGCACGCCCTGGAAAGCTCCACCGCCACGGCCAGCCAGTGCCGGTCACCGTCCGGGCGGCCCGGAACGAAGCCGGTGGCCGTGGCCATCACATCCCTCCGTTCGGACCGGGCGCGGTCTGGACGCGCCACCCGCCAGCCGCCGCGGCGACCGCCGGCTGGTCATCGGCGAGAGCCCGCTCGCGGCGGCACCCTACCCGACGGTATCTTCTGGCCACCCGCCAGTGATTTACTGGCACCCAACCATGTGCACGGCGCGTAAAGGACGGTGGTGAGCGCGATGGTGGCTACGGTACCCGCGTCCGGCCAGGTCGGCGCGACCAGGACCTTCGACTCGCTGAACCCGGCGACGTCCGAGCCCATCGCCACGTTCCCGATCTTCGGCGCGGACGAGGTCACCCAGACCGTGTCCAGGGCGCGCGAGGCGGCCGCCTGGTGGTCGGGCCTGGACTACAAGGTCCGGCAGACCAAGCTGCTCGCCTGGAAGTCCTACCTCACCAGGTACATCGCGCGACTGGCCGAACTCGTCCATGCCGAGACCGGCAAGCCGGTGGCCGACGCCGAACTGGAGATCCTGCTGGCGGTCGTGCACATCGACTGGGCGGCCAAGAACGCCCGCAAGGTGCTCGGGCCGCACCGGGTGCGGAGCGGCATCGTGGCGATCAACCAGGCAGCGACGGTGGAGTACCACCCGCTCGGAGTCGTCGGCGTGATCGGGCCGTGGAACTACCCGGTCTTCACGCCGATGGGCTCGATCGCCTACGCGCTGGCGGCCGGCAACGCGGTCGTGTTCAAGCCGAGCGAATTCACCCCCGCGGTGGGCGCGTGGCTGGTGAACAGCTTCGCCGAGGTCGTCCCCGAGCATCCGGTGCTCCAGCTTGCCACCGGCTTCGGCGAGACCGGCGGCTACCTGGCCAGGAGCGGGGTCGACAAGATCGCGTTCACCGGATCGGCGAAGACCGCCAAGAAGGTGATGGCAGCCTGCGCCGAGAACCTCACACCGCTGGTGGCCGAGTGCGGCGGCAAGGACGCACTGCTGGTCGCGGCCGACGCAGACGTGGAGGCCGCCGCCGACGCGGCGGTATGGGGCGCGATGTCCAACGCCGGGCAGACCTGCATCGGCGTCGAGCGGATCTACGTCGCGCAGGAGGTGTACCACACGTTCCTGGAGAAGGTCGCCGAGCGGGTGAGCACGCTGCGCCCCGGCGACGACCGGGAGGCCGACTACGGGCCGATGACGATGCCGGGCCAGGTCGACGTGGTCGAACGGCACATCGCCGACGCGATGGCCTGCGGCGGGCGGGCCGTGGTGGGCGGCCTCGGCAGCATCCGCCGCCCGTACATCGGCCCGGTCATCCTGACCGACGTGCCCGAGTCCAGTGCCGCGCTGAGCGAGGAGACCTTCGGGCCGACGATGACGGTGACGCCGGTGGCCGACCTCGCGGAGGGCGTCCGACTGGCGAACGCCGGCCCGTACGGACTCGGCGGCAGCGTGTTCGCCAAGAACAAGAAGGCCGCGCTGCGCGCCGCCCGGACCCTGCGCAGCGGCATGACGTCGGTGAACTCGGTGATCGCGTACGCGAGTGTGCCCGGACTGCCGTTCGGCGGGTCGGGCGAGTCCGGTTTCGGGCGCATCCACGGCGCCGACGGGTTGCGCGAGTTCTCCCGTGCCAAGGCGATCACCAGGCAGCGGATGAACCCACTGGTGAACCTGACCACGTTCAGCCGGACCGACAAGGACATGAAGAAGATCCTGACGCTCGCCACCATCCTGCACGGCAAGCGCTACAAGTAGCCCGGGACCCGCGCCGCGCGGGGGGTGCTGTTTAGGCCGGGCCGGGCCGGGCCGTGCCGTGCGCGCGGGCGCGCGCTAGTGCGCCGAACGCGGGCCACAGCACGGGGTTCGGGCCAACAGTAGGGCGCGGGCCACAGCACGGGCCCGGTCCACGGCACAG
>JAJYTW010000136.1 GCA_021792855.1 Actinomycetes bacterium | reverse complement strand
CGTCAGCTACCAGCCAGCGAAGGCCGGTGGCATCGACAAGGCGCTGCTCACCTTGCGGAACCAGCCCTTCGGCGAGTTCCTGCTGATCATCGCGGCGCTCGGGCTGGTCATCTTCGGCGCCTATGGCCTGTGCGAGGCGCGCTGGCGGCGGGTCTGAGCCCGTGGACCTGGCCCGCGACGCCGAGGAGGTGGCCGCCAAGCTCGACGAGATGGTCGAACCCGCCCGCGAGCCGGGGAACGTCGTGCTCATCGACAACGCGCGGGTGGTCAGGTGGGCGGGCCCGGCGTTCGTGCTGTTCTCGCTGCTCCTACTGCCGTGGATCGTCTACCTGGCGTATTCGCTTCCCTCGCGCCAGGTGTCAGCCGATTCCGACGTCGCATGGGTGGGCTTCGACATTCTTCTCCTGGCCGTGCTGGCCAGCACGGGTTACTTCGCGCTCCGCCGGTCCCGGTATCTGGCGACCGCTGCGGCCGCGGCGGCGACACTGCTCGTCGTGGACGCCTGGTTCGACGTCATGACCACGCTGCCGGGCCAGCGTCTCGAGCCGGTCGCCCTGGCGGTGCTCGTTGAACTTCCGCTGGCCTCGGTGTGTGTCTGGCTGAGTTTCCACACACAGCAGCTCGCCGAGCGGCGACTGGTCCTGCTGCTGCGCCGCGGCCGGAAGACGCAAGCAGGCAGCAGCTGACAGAACCCATGGGCAGCCCGCGGCTACCGGTCGTTTCTGGCCGGAACGCGCACCAGCAGGCAGTCCGGGTTCACGGCGATCCTGAGCTGGCGCGTGGTTCCGACCACCTCCCCGTCGACCTCCCAGGGCCGGGCGCGACTGGCCCGGACGGTCAGCTCATGGCAGGTCAGCCGGGCCACCCGGCCGGTCCTGCGCCGCAGCAACACGTCGGCGGCAAGCCGCAGCCACCCTGTCCATCCCGAGGCGGCCAGTACCGCCACGTCCAGGACGCCGTCATCTGGCGCCGCAGCCGGCAGCAGCCGCACATTGCCCTGCAGCGAGCCGACATTACCGACGATCACGCCGCTGGCCCAGCGGCGCTGCGGCGGGCCGCCGTCCGCGAGCAGTGCCATCCTTACCGGGCGTTCACCGAGATGCCGCAGCGCGGACAGCACGTAGGCGGCCCAGCCAACTCGGCTCTTCAGCCGCTCGTCCGCCCCGCCGAGCATCTCGGCGTCGAACCCGATCCCCGCCATGACCACGAACGGCCGGCCGTTGGCAATGCCGACATCCAGTCGTCGGCAGGACCCGGCCAGCGCCACGGCCAGCGCCTCATCCAGTGACAGCGGCAGTCCGAGGTTGTGCGCGAGCAGGTTCCCGGTGCCGCACGGCAGCACGCCAAGCGGGACCCCCGACCCGGCGGTGCCGCTGGCGCAGGCGGTGATGGTCCCGTCGCCGCCGCTGGCCAGGACCAGATCAACACCGGATCGCACGGCCTCACGTGCTAGCCGCTCACCAGTGTCATCTGGCCTGGTCTCCAGCCAGACCGGTGCTGCCCAGCCACGGCCGGCCATAGCGGTGTTGACGGCGGCCCGGAAGCCGTCGATGTCGTCGTGCTTCGCCGGGTTGATCACCACCGCGGCGCGCCTCACCCGCCCGGCACCGGTAGCGGCCCGGCCAGGATCACCGTGGTGAGATGCGGCCGTTCCGGCGGTCGCGTCTGGCATTACCGGCCGGCCCTGGCATCTGGCCGCCGATCGGCCGTGGTGCGGTCGGCCCGGCGCCGCCGGACGTACCACCAGATCGCGATGGCCAGGCCGATCACCACCAGCCCGGCGATGATGTAGGTGGGGCCGCGGAAAGCGCTGGCGATGGACTGCCAGTTGGAGCCGACCGCGTAGCCGGCGTAGGCGAGCGCGGCGGTCCACGGGATGCAGCCGATGGTCGTGTAGATCCCGAACCGGGCCGGCTCCATTCCGGCGATGCCGGCGGGCAGCGAGATGAAGGTCCGCACCACCGGCAGCACGCGGCCGATCAGGACCGCCCTCGGGCCATACCGGGCGAACCAGATGGTGGCCCGGTCCAGGTCGTGATCGCGCAGCCAGAGCCGGCGCCCCCACCGCCGCAGCGCGGGCTGGCCGCCGTACCGGCCCACCGCCCACGCGATGTAGCTGCCGGCCACGTTGCCTGCCACCCCGGCGGCGATGACTCCGAAGAACTTAAGGCTGGTCCCGGGGACCGCGCCGGCGGCGAGCGCGCCGGCGAAGGTCATGATCAGTTCGGAGGGGACCGGCAGGCACGCCGACTCCGCCACCATGAGCACGAATACGGCGAGGTATCCGAAGGTGGCTATGAGGTGCTGCATGGGTCTCGTTCTTCCTGCTGGGGACTTGCCCGGCGGGTCGGCCGACGGCATGACGACCGGATCTACCCCGGCACGGCCGGGCTACTCGGCCAGTGGCTCGCTGACGCAGGTTCGCCGTCACCGGGCACGGGCAGTCCTCGCGGGTGCCCAGCCGAGCGGCATCTGGCGATGCTGGAACTGAGTGGGCCGTCACCGTCCGCGTACCCGACGACAGGCCGCCCCCGGCAGATCAGGATTCCGATGGCCCCGACTGCCGGCGGAGGCTCTGCTGGCCAGGCGGTAGGCCGGATGACTTTGCGTGGCTTACGCAGGCGTCGGTGAGCACGATCTTCGCTTGCGGAAGTAAACCGTTCGTAAAGTGCGCGCGTCCTAGCTACGCCAACGAGGGCGTTAGGGAAGGCGACACTCGATGAGCGACAGGCAGGTTCCCCCGCCGAATCAGCCCGCGCCCGGTCAGGGCTGGGGTCAGCAGCAGCAGGGCTACGGCCCGCCTCCCGGATATCAGCAGCAGCCTGGCTACGGCCCGCCTCCCGGCTATCAGCAGCAACCCGCTTATGGCCCGCCTCCGGGTCCGCCCGGGCGCAACTGGTTCCGGCGGCACAAGATCCTGACCGGCCTGGGGATCTTCGCGGCACTCGTGATCATCGGCTCGGCCGCTGCGTCGACTGGAGGCGGTAACGGCAACAACGCCGCCAGCGCCGCCCACCCAGCTGCCACCGGGTCGCGTCCCAAAGCACCGGCTCCCACCTTGGGCGGCCGGTGCAATGAGCCTGGCCTCACTGCCTACAACGGAACGCTGACCTGCGGCACCAACGGGAAATGGCAGATCCCCGGGAGCAGCACCAGCACTGGGAGCAGCACCAGCACTGGGAGCAGCACCAGCACTGGGAGCAGCACCAGCAGCAGCCAGCCGCCGGTAGCGCCGCAATACACCACTGCCCAGCAGCAGGCGATCGACTCCGCCGAGAGCTATCTCAGCATGGGATCAGGGTTCAGCAAGGCTGGTCTGTATGCCCAGTTGCACTCAAAGTACGGCAGCGGATTCTCGGCCCAGCTAGCCCACTTCGCTGTCGACCACATCAAGGTCAACTGGTTCCACCAGGCTGTCTTGTCGGCACGCGGCTACATGCAGACCGAGCCGGGCTGGTCCTACAGCGGCCTTGTCCAGCAGCTTGACTCGCCCTATGGCGGCCAGTTCACGGTCGCTCAGGCCGAGTACGCCGCGAAGAAGGTCGGTCTCTAGCACCCGGATCGCCGCCGAGGTGCTGGCGCTCACCGTCAGCGGCCAGGGTGAGATCCGCGGCTGGTTCCCGGCCGGGCCCGTGCCGGTCGCCTCATGGCTCCCGCTGCGCAGCGGTCTGACCCCGCACGGCCTGCGGCATGGTCACCAGACCTGGCTGGACGATCTGGGCATCCGGTACGTCCTGCAAGCCGAGCGCATGGGCCATGAGGTGCCCGGCATGCGGGGGATCTACAGCCATGTCACCGACGGGATGCGGGCCGAGCTACAAGGTGGATTGCAGGAGTTCTGGGAATCGTCCCTGAGTCAGCGCGCGTCGCTAGTGCCGCAGTCAGCCGTTGCCGTCCTGGACGATCTCCTGGCCTCGGTACGGCACACCGAAGACCAAGATCCGCCCCCAATCCGCTCCCAGAATCGGACACCCGTCAGAGAGGGAGAACGGCAGTGAACGCTGCCAGGCCCACGGACCTGCTACTTCACATGGGGTGGACGAAGGGATTTGAACCCTCGACATCCAGGACCACAACCTGGCGCTCTGCCAACTGAGCTACGCCCACCATCGCCGCGTGCGGACTCGCCGTCGCAGCATCGCAAGCATACAGGTCCTTGGTCAGCGTGCCGAACCGGATTCGGCTCCATCGCCGTCGGCCGCCGTGGCAGAACCCTGACCGGCCGCGAACCGCGCCGCGATCTCCCTGGCGGTAGCCGTGTCCGGGCCGGGCAGCGGCACGAACAGCGCCTCGCGGTAGTAGCGGAGTTCGGCGATGCTCTCCCGGATGTCGGCGAGCGCGCGGTGCCCGCCCACCTTGGCCGGGCTGGCGAAGTAGACCCGCGGGTACCAGCGCTTGGCGAGTTCCTTGATGCTGGACACGTCGACCATCCGGTAGTGCAGGTAGCTGTCCAGTTCGGGCAGGTCCCTGGCGATGAAGCCCCGGTCGGTGGCGATCGAGTTGCCGCACAGCGGGGCCTTCCTGACCTCGGGCACCCGGGCGCGCACGTAACCGAGCACCTGCTCCTGTGCCTGGGCCAGGGTGATGCCGTCGTCCAGGGCGGCGAGCAGACCCGAGGTGGTGTGCATCTCGCGCACCAGGTCGGGCATCTGGGCCAGGGCCTCCGGCGGGGGCTTGATGATCAGGTCGATGCCCTCGTCGAGTTCGTTCAGGTCGGCGTCGGTGACCACGCAGGCGACCTCGATCAGCGCGTCGTGCACCAGATCGAGGCCGGTCATCTCGCAGTCAACCCAGACTAGGCGGTCGGTCACCGGTCCAGCCTAGGGCAGCGCGCCGTCAGTGCGGGCTCCGGCGGGTCCGGCGGGCCCCGCTCAGCCGACCCGGCGTCCCTCGAGCGCGGCGATGTGGTCGGGAACGGCGATGTCCGGCCGGAGCACCGGGTCCGGCAGCGGCGTCCCGATGACGGCCGACACCGGCAGCACCCCGGCCCACGCGTCGAGGGCGTAGTCCTCCTCATCGTCGCTCGGCCAGCCCGTCCTGACCTTGACCGACGCCTCGTCCAGGGACAGCGCGAGCAGCGCGGTCGCGGCCATCTCCTTCTTCGTCGGCTGCCGGGAGTTCGCCCACCGGCCGGGGATCAGGTGCTCGGTGATGACCCGGGCGGCCGTCATCCGCTCGTCCTCGTCGGTGATCAAACGGGGCACGCCGAAGATGACCGCGCTCCGGTAGTTCATCGAGTTGTGGAACACCGACCGCGCGCAGACCAGGCCGTCCAGCAGCGTGACGGTCACGCACACCTCGGTGCCCGGGGCCGTGGCGATCGAGCGATTCGCCGACGAGCCATGCAGGTAGAGCGTGTCACCGACCCGGCCGTAGCCGGTCGGCAGCACGACCGGCGTACCGTCGATCACCACGCCGAGGTGACAGATCAGGCCGGAGTCGAGCACCTCGTACAGGGTGGAACGGTCGGTCTGGCCACGCTCCCTGAGGCGGCCGAGCCTGGTGCGCTCGGTTGCCGAGAGCGCGCGAAAGGGGTTCATAATGCCCTACCGTAGCTGGGTGACCAGCGTGCCAGGAATCCCGGACCCGGCCAGGCTCGACGCCTGGATCCAGGCGAACGTGGACAGCGGTGTCGTGGCCGGGCCGCTGTCCGGGGTGAGCCTGATCTCGGGCGGCCGGTCGAACCTCACCTACCGGCTGGACTTCGGCGCCAGCGCCCTCGTGCTGCGGCGGCCGCCGCTCGGGCACGTGCTGCCGACCGCGCACGACATGAGCCGCGAGTACCGGGTGCTATCGGCGCTGGCGGGTACACAGATCCCGGTGCCCGGCCCGGTCGCCTTCTGCGCCGACACCGACGTGCTCGGCGCCCCCTTCTACCTGATGCGGTACGTGCCCGGGGAGGTGCTGCGGACCAGGGAGGACGGCGCGCACCTGACGCCGGAGCAGGCCAGGGCGCTGTCGGGGCAACTCGTCGACATGCTGGCGGCAATCCACGCGGTCGACATCGAGGCGGCCGGCCTGACCGGGTTCGGCCGGCCCGAGGGCTACCTGGCCAGGCAGCTTGCCCGCTGGCAGCGGCAGTGGGAGCTTTCCGTGACCCGGCCGATGCCCGGTTACGACGACCTGGTCCGGCGGCTGGCTGCCGGGCTGCCGGAGTCCGCGGCGGGCACCCTGGTCCACGGCGACCTGCGGCTGGACAACACGCTGGTCCGGCTTGAGCCGCGGCCGGCCGTGGTCGCCGTGGTGGACTGGGAGATGTCCACCCTCGGCGACCCGCTGGCCGACCTGGGGCTGACCCTGATGTACTGGACCGACCCAGGCGAGGACGACTGGCTGCGGCTGTCCGAGGGCGGCTCGGTGACCACGGTGCCCGGGTTCCTGCGCCGGGCCGAGGCGGCGGCCAGGTACGCGGAGCTGACCGGCCGGGACATCTCGGGCATCGGCTACTACATCGCCTTCGGGTGCTTCAAGCTCGCCGTCGTGCTGGAGGGCATCCACGCCAGGTTTCTGCAGAAGCAGACGGTCGGGGAGGGCTTCGAGCGGGAAGGTCCTGCTGTGCCGAAGCTGATCCAGCGGGCACACGAACTGCTGGACGAGGCGGCGCTGTAGCGCGCCGCGCGCTCCGGCGGGGCGGCCGATCCGCGATCATGAGGACGGTGGGCGCGGCGTACCAGGGCGGCGCGCGGCGGGAGGACTGCTTGTCGTGGACATGATCTCGTTCGGCACGGTCTTCCTTGAGCTGGTGTTCGGCCAGCTCAGACGGCTGCCGAGGCCGGGCCAGGAGGTCTTCACCGACGAGTTCGCGATCTCCTGCGGCGGCGCGGTGACCAGCGCCACCGCGGCCGCCGCGGCAGGCGTTCGGGCCGGGCTGTGCACCGTGCTCGGCGACGACGTCGGCTCGCGCCTGGTGATCGAGCACTGCGCGGCCGCCGGGGTGGACCTCGGGCCGTCGCTGCGGGTAGACCGGGCGGCGGCGGGGATCAGCGTGGTGCTCAACTTCGACGGCGACCGCGGCTTCGTCACCCACGTCCCGCCCGCCGCGGCCGGCGAGCCAGACCAGGCCGGCCGCTGGCAGGAGGTGCTCCGCCGGGAGCGCCCGGCCTGGTGCTACCTGCACGCCGGAGGCGGGATCGCGCCCGTCCTGCGCACCGCGCGGGACCTGGGCTGCAAGATCATGCTCGACACGTCGCTGGGAGACCAGCAGGACGTCGCGACCACGATCGAGTGCGTCAGGCTGGCCGACGTGTTCGTGCCGAACGGCGACGAGATGTTGATGCTCACCGGGGCGGCGGACGTGCATGCGGCCGTGACGGCCGGCGCAGCGTGGGGCACCGACCTGGTGGTGACCCGGGGGGCCGACGGGGCGCTGGTGGCGCCGGCCGGCGGACCGGTGACCGAGGTGACCGACGGGGTCCGCGAGGTCGTGGTCAGGGACCTGACCGGTGCGGGCGACGCGTTCGCCGGGGCGCTGATCGCCGCGCTGATCGGCGGCGCGTCGCTGACCGAGGCGGCCGCGGCCGGAAACGCCGCCGGGTCCGGCGCGGTCACCCGGCTTGGCGCGGTCGGGGAGGTCACCGGGAGCAGCGCGATCGCCGGCTGGCCGCTCGGCCCGGCCGAGGCGGCCTGGCTGGCCGTCGGGCCAGAGCGATGAAGCTGACCATCCTCGGCGGCGGCGGCGTGCGGATGCCGGCCTTCGTCCGCGCGGTGCTGACCGGCCGGCCCGGAGTGTTCGAGGAGATCCGCCTGCTCGAACCGGACCCGCTCCGGCGGGAGACCACCGCGCGGCTGGCCGTCGAGGTGGCCGCGGTCCTCGGCCGACCCGGAACGGTGACCGTGACCGCGGACCCGGCGCGGGCGCTGTCCGGCGCGGACTACGTGTTCTCGGCGATCAGGGTGGGCGGCGACCGGGGCCGGGTCATCGACGAGCAGGTCGCGCTGCGGCGCGGCATCGTCGGCCAGGAGACGACCGGCGCGGGCGGCTGCGCGATGGCGCTGCGGACGATCCCGGTGGTGCTCGGCTACTGCGACCTGATCCGCGCGCACGCACCGGGCGCGGTGCTGATCAACTTCACCAATCCGGCCGGGCTGATCACCCAGGCGATCACGGCGCACGGCGGGGTCCGGGCGGTCGGGGTCTGCGATACGCCGTCCAGCATGATCGAGCAGCTAGCCGCGTTCGCCGGGGCGGATCCGGGCGCCGTGCGGGCCGGCTACGCGGGGCTGAACCATCTGGGCTGGGTCACCTCGCTGGAGTCCGGCGGCACGGACCTGCTGCCCGGCCTGCTGTCCCGCTTCGATGAGGTGCGCCGGTTCGACCACCGGCTGGCCGGCCTGGATCCCGCGCTGGTCCGGCGCGTCGGCGCGATCCCCACCGAGTACGTCTACTATTACTACGACGAGCGCCGGTACCTGGACGGCGTGGCCCGGGCCGGGTCGAGCCGCGGCGAGGACGTCGAGCGGCTGAACGAGGAACTGCTCGCCGCCGTTGGCCGGGCCTTCGCCAGCGGCGACGTCCGGGCCGCGTGGGCGGCGTACGCGGGCCTGCTCGGCGTCCGGCACGACACCTATATGCGGACCGACACCGAGGGCGATAACGGCCAGCGCACGGCACGGTCCGCGGCCGCGCCGCCGCCCATCGAGCCCGCACGCCAGGACGGCCCGGCAGCGGAAGATGCGACCGGCCTGGGCGGCTACGAGCGGCTGGCGCTGCGGGTGATCGACGGATTGTCCGGCCGGGCGCCGGTCACGGCGATCGTGAACGTGCCGAACCAGGGCCGGGTCGGCTACCTGGATCCTGGTGACGTCGCGGAGGTAACGGCCCGGCTGGACGCGGCGGGCGGCATCGGCGTCGAGCCGGCGCCGGACCTGCCGCGGTCGGCGCAGGCGCTGGTCCTCGCGGTCAAGGAGTACGAGCGTGGCGTGATCGACGCGGCGCTATCGGGGAGCGCGGACCTGGCCGCGGTGGCGCTGTCCCTGCACCCGCTCGTGCCGGGCATCTCGGCGGCCAGGCAGCTCATCGCCGATTACCGGGATGGGCACCGGGAGCACCTGGCCTACCTGCGCTGACCCGGCCCCGGCCGCTCAGGCGAAGTAGCTTGCCGACTCCTTCTGCCACAGGTAGTACACCGCGCCAAGACCGGCCAGGCCGCGCAGGGCGATGTTCAGCACGCTGGTGATGGAGATCGGGCCGAGCAGCGAGTCCACCAGGTAGATCGCGTTCAGCGCGAACAGCACCGTCGCGGCGATCCTGGCCCACTTCATCCCGGCCCGGTTCAGCCGGGCCACCACGATCCAGATGGCCGCCTCGAGCAGGCCGGAGATGACCGCGTAGGTGATCAGCACGCCCTGGGTCGCGTGCACCTGGGCGACCGTCGCGCTCGGATGGCCGGCCCGGATCGACGCGGCGCCGGTCGCGATCTCGATCACGATGACGATCATGCCGAGCAGGGTCAGGCCGGCGCCCGCGTACATCAGCCGCACGGCGAGCCCGACGGTCCTCGGCGGCTCCGGTGCCTGGACGTCCTGGCGGGCCGCTGCCGGGGCCTTCGGTGGCTGCTTCATGCGCTGCTCCTTGATCGCTCGCCAGCGAGCCTACCGGCCCCGCGGCTACCGGCCGCCAGGCGCGTAACGGTACAGCCAGACCGCCTGGCTCGGCTGGCTGGGCGACGACGGGCAGATCTTCGCGTTCTCGTTCCCGACCAGGCAGTTGGCCTGGACGAACCGGAAGCCGACGGCCCGCAGGTACTCGTTGACGTGGCTGTAGCGCTCCTTGGGATGGTGCAGGCGCCAGACGTTGCGCCATTCCACGATCCA
Organism: Actinomycetes bacterium; assembly: GCA_021792855.1. Classification (GTDB taxonomy): domain Bacteria; phylum Actinomycetota; class Actinomycetes; order Streptosporangiales; family Streptosporangiaceae; genus Chersky-822. The sequence continues at coordinate 1,652 of JAJYTW010000136.1, read as the reverse complement.
GCCCACGTTCAGGTGGCGCAGGTCCTGGCGGGCGGCCCTGATATCCGCGGTGCTTACGGTGATCCCGGTCTCCACGTCCATCAGGTACCGGTAGAAGGCGTGCTCGCTGATCGCTGCCGTGGTGGTCTGCGGCACCCAGGCGGAGTAGGAGATGGCTCGCGGGTGCCCGTCATGCGTCGCGATCAGCAGCGCGTTCGGCGCGCTCGGGGATCCGGTCGCCCCGACCCCGCCGCGCTGGCCGAACGGCACGTCCACCACGATCGAGTTCGAGTGGTCGTGGGTTAGCAGGTGGTCGATGGTCGGCAGCGTGGTCGGCATGGTCACCCGGTTCCCGCCGGACCAGCCGGCCTCGAGCACCCCGAGTGCCACGACCAGCGCGATCAGACCGATCGTGGCCTTGCGCTTGGACAGCCACTGGACGGTCAGGCCGGCCAGCAGGGCGGCGCCCATCAGTCCGGCGATCGCGAACCGGTCGGCCTCGCGCAGGCCGGCCAGGCCGGGGATCCGGACCAGCCAGGTGTACGGCATCAGGTTCGACACCACGACCGGGGCTAGATGCGGGCTGCCGCTCGGCGCGGTGATCAGGGTGCTCTGCAGGTGCCCGAGCAGCGGCAGGTACTGGCGGCAGTACCTGCCCCACAGCACGCCGGGCCGGACCACGCTGTAGTGGCAGTAGCTGCCGAAGGTCAGGCTGGTGCCCAGCGCGAATACCGCCGAGATCAGCCAGAGCGCTACGAACGCCCAGGTCCGCCGGTGCCGCCAGCCAATCACGATCCCGAGTAGCGCCAGGCCGCCGAGCACCACTCCGAAGGTCGGCACCGCCTCGCCGGCCTGGGTGGGGTTGCTGAACCCGTACGCCGAGGTCAGCCGGATCAGCCCGAAGTAGTCCAGCCGGGGCGAAGGCGCGAACATGGTCGGCAGCGGGACCCCGAACTGGGACGCGTAGTAGGCAAGCTGGCCCTGCGGCGGGCGGGCGCCGCCCGCCAGTATCTGCTGTACCATCGCGATGATCTGCGGGCTGGCGAGGACCAGGCCAACCACCGCCCCGATACCGAGCGGGGCGAGGGCGCGGCGTAGCGCGGCCCGGTCCCTGGCCAGCTTGCCGATCAGCCAGGGCAGCAGGATCGCCGTCGCGATGATCAGCGCGACGATCGTGGACTCCTGGTTGATCAGCAGCGAGGCGGCGAGAGCGACCCCGAGCGCGATCGCGGACTCCTTGCGGGGCCGCCGCCGGAACCGGACCGCCGCCTCGATCGTGATCGGCAGGAAGATGCTGCCCATCGCGATGTTGATGTGGAACCAGTTCTGCCACGCCAGCATCGAGGACAGGCCGAAGAATCCGCCTGCCACGATGGCGCCCGGCGCGTTCAGCCAGAGCCTGGCGGCCCGGTACATCGCATAGCAGAGCAACCCGGGCGTGATTATCGTGAGTATCGAGTACGAGACCGACGGGCCGTACAGTACCGTGATCGGCGCGGTCAGCCAGCCTGCCAGCGGCATCAGCGTGCTGTAGCCGAGCCGGATTCCGACCGGGGCCGCCATGTACCTGGTGAAGAACGGGTTGCCCGGGTGCAGCAACTGGTGCGCGACCCACCAGATGTTCCAGACGAAGCTGGCGACGTCCGGGTTGTACGGCAGCTTGCCGTCGAACA
>JAJYTW010000135.1 GCA_021792855.1 Actinomycetes bacterium | reverse complement strand
CATCACCGTCGAGTGCCCGGTGGCGGGCATGAACGCGGCGCTGATCAGCGCGCCGAGCACGAACGTGCCGTTGTAGAGCATGTCGTTCACCGAGAACACCCGGCCGCGGAACTCGTCTTCCATCTCGCGCTGCAGGATTGTGGTGGTCGAGATCGTGATGCCCTGGGCGACCACGCCGAGGCCGAACCCGATCGCCGCGAACTCAAGCTGGCCGAAGGTCGGGCCGAGCGCCGCGGTGATGACGCCGCCGCAGGCCAGCATGACGGTGACCCAGGTCTGGTTCGTCATCCGCCGGGTCGCGATCGGGGTGATCAGCGCGGCGGCCCCGTAGCCGACCGCCGAGCTCACCACGACCGGGAGGTAATGGCCGAGCGCGCTGTTACCGTTGCCGCCCGGATAGAAGTAGTTGCGGTACAGCAGGATCGACATCAGCAGCAGGATGCCGTAGCACAGGCGGTGCGCGCTGGTGGCGGTGAGCGCGGCCCTGGCCCGCCGGCGCTGCCACACGTGCTCCAGCCCGGACCATAGCCCAGCGGCGACGCTGCCAAGCTCGTGCGCGACGGTGCCGGGGCCGGGTTCGCCCGGCTCGAAGTCCGGCCCGAGCGAGTTCCTGGCCATCCACGTCGCGCTCAGGCCGGCGACGAGGTAGAGGAGTCCGGCCGCCAGCAGCGTTATCGCCGATCCTCCCGGTCCGCCGCCGGTGCCGATGTGCACGCCGAGGCCGATGATCCCGCCGATGAACGCCACGACGGTGCCCGAGGTGGGGGCCACCGAGTTCGCCATCACCAGTTCGTCGGCGTCCACGACGTGCGGCAGGGCGGCGGACAGCGCGGACAGGAAGAACCGGTTTACGCCGAGGACCACGAGCGCCGCCAGCCAGACCGGCAGGCCGAGCGCCCCGGTCACGATGAACAGGGCGGTCAGCGCGACGAAGCAGGCCTTGCACAACCCGGCCCAGAGCAGGATCTGGCGTCGTGACCAGCGGTCGATGAAGACCCCGGCGAACGGCCCGATCAGCGAGTACGGCAGGTACAGGACGGAGAACGAGACCGCCGCGGCCGCCGGGTTCGGGAAGCTGGTGGCGCTGAAGAACACGTACGCGGCGATGCCGGCCGTGAAGATGCCGTCGCCGGTCTGCGAGATCAGCCTGGTGGCGAAGAGCAGCCGGAAACCGCGCCCGGCGAGCACCGTGCGCAGGTCATTGAGAAAGGAGGAACGTGCCCGCCTCGGCGGCACCTGGGTCATCCCGGTCAGTCCGCCTACGCCCATGGCCGCGGCACGGTCGTGGCGCCCCGCGGACGGCACCGGTCGCGGTCATCGGCTTGCTGTTGCCTGAGCACCCGAACAGACTACGGCCGGCGCGGCGGGCCGCACGCACGCCCGGCGCCATTGCCGGGGTGATGCGGCGCCGCGGCGCCGGCCGCAGCCTGGGTAAAGCCGGTCGCGCTAGCGCTCGACCTCGCCCGCGATGAACTTCTCGACCTGCTGGCGCGCGACGTCGTCGCTGTACTGCTCGGGCGGCGACTTCATGAAGTAGGACGCGGCGGACAGGATCGGGCCGCCGATGCCGCGGTCCTTGGCGATCTTGGCGGCGCGGACCGCGTCGATGATCACGCCGGCCGAGTTCGGCGAGTCCCAGACCTCGAGCTTGTACTCCAGGCTCAGCGGCACGTCACCGAACGCCCGGCCCTCTAGGCGCACGTACGCCCACTTGCGGTCGTCCAGCCACGGCACGTGGTCGGACGGGCCGATGTGCACGGCCGCCTTCTCCATCTCGTGCGGGATCTGGGACGTCACCGACTGGGTCTTGGAGATCTTCTTCGAGACCAGCCGCTTGCGCTCCAGCATGTTCATGAAGTCCATGTTGCCGCCGAAGTTGAGCTGGTAGGTGCGCAGCAGCTCCACCCCGCGGTCCTCGAACAGCTTGGCCAGCACCCGGTGCGTGATGGTCGCCCCGACCTGGGACTTGATGTCGTCGCCGACGATCGGGACGCCCGCCTTGGTGAACTTCTCGGCCCACACCGGGTCGGAGGCGATGAACACCGGCAGCGCGTTGACGAACGCGACGCCCGCGTCGATGGCGCACTGGGCGTAGAACTTGTCCGCCTCCTCCGAGCCGACCGGCAGGTAGGAGACGAGCACGTCGGCCCGCGCGTCCTTCAGCGCCTGCACCACGTCGACCGGCTGCTCGTCCGACTCGGCGATGATCTCGCGGTAGTACTCGCCGAGACCGTCCAGGGTCGGGCCGCGCTGCACCATGATGCCGGTCGGCGGCACGTCACAGATCGAGATCGTGTTGTTCTCGCTCGCGACGATCGCCTCGGCGAGGTCCCGGCCCACCTTCTTGGCGTCCACGTCGAAGGCGGCGACGAACTCGACGTCACCGACGTGGTAGGGGCCGAACTGGACGTGCATGAGGCCCGGCACCCGGCTGGCCGGATCGGCGTCCTTGTAGTACTCCACGCCCTGGACGAGGGAACTGGCGCAGTTCCCGACGCCCACGATGGCTACCCGTACCGAACCCATGAGGATTGCTCCTTATCTGTCATTTCTCGCTCGGCGAGTCCGCGCCCGGCCACTGGCCGGCCGTGGCGGCGGTGTCGCCTTGGGTGTGCTCCCCGGACTGGCCGACGGTTCCGGGGCCCGCCTGCCGCTCCGAGTCGATGAGCTCGTTCAGCCAGCGGACTTCCCGCTCGACCGATTCCAGTCCGTGCCGCTGAAGCTCGAGCGTGTAGCTGTCGACGCGCTCCCTGGTCCTGGCGAGTCCCGCGCGGAACGCCTCGACCCGTTCCTCCAGCCTGCTGCGCCTGCCCTCCAGGATCCGCATCCGGACGTCGGCCCTGGTCAGGCCGAAGAACGCGAACCTGACCCCGAAACCGTCGTCCTCCCAGGACGCCGGCCCGGACTGGGCGAGCAGGTCCTGGAGGTACTCCTTGCCCTCGGCGGTCAGCCGGTAGACGATCTTGGACCGGCGGCCGGCCAGCGGCTTGGCGGCGTCGAGCGCGACGTCGGCGTCCTCGGCGATCAGGCCCCGCGCGGTCAGGTCCTTCAGGCACGGGTACAGCGATCCGTACCCGAACGCGCGGAACGCCCCGAGCAGGGCGTTGAGCCGCTTGCGCAGTTCGTAGCCGTGCATGGGCGTCTCGTGCAGCAGTCCCAGGACAGCAAGCTCGAGCACGCCGGTTCGCTGACCGCTCATGGGCGCTCGTGCCTCCTGCCGTGGTCTGAGCTACTATCCAGCCAAGCGCTCGGACAGTGCGTATCGAGTAGATGTATCGAGTCGATACATCGCAACGATATGTGCTGTCCTGCCGTCATGCAAGTCCGCCCTAACCTGGCCGCTCGGCCCGGCGCCGGTTACGGCCGGTCGGGGAGGCCCAGCCGGCCGATCCGGGCATCTCGGGACTCGGCCCGCGCCCAGATCCGTCGTAACCTGTCGGTCATGAGGCGATCGGTCGTCGACTACGGACTGGCCCGGCGGGCCACTCTCGCGTCCGTGCTGGCTGGCCGGATGACGCTGACCGATGTCTGCGACGCCCACCCGTACCTGCTGCGGGCGGCCAAGTTCCACGGCGAGCCCACCGAGACGCGGTGCCCGATCTGCCGCAAGGCCAAGCTGACCCACGTCACCTACGTCTACGGCGACGAACTTGGCCAGTACGAGGGCCGGGTGAAGCAGGGCAGGGAACTGGACGAGATGGCCGCCGAGTATGGCGAGTTCCAGGTGTACGTGGTCGAGGTCTGCCAGAGTTGCGGGTGGAATCACCTCACGTCGTCCTACGTGCTCGGCACCGGGGAGCCCAGAGTGCGGCGCGGCCGCCGTCGCGCGCAGGCCGGCGACTAAGGCTCGGACCTGCGATTTCGCATTCTTGTGCCGGGCTTCGGCACTCCCGGGGGAGCGTGTGCGTTGAAAGCTTCGGTTACCCCAACAGCGGATGAACACCCAGATCGCGGAGCGTACTGGGACAGTAGGTGCAGCCGGGTAACGTGGTGGCCGGCGTAAGCCCCCCGAAGCTTCGTCCGCGACTGCCCTATCGCCGACCAGCGAGGATCACGTGAGTAGTCCAGACTTCCCCGGGCCGTCCTGGCGGGACCGATCGGAACTGTCTAACGGCTCGTCCGGATATGGCGACTGGTCCGCCGATGCTGGCCACGACGCGGCCGGCGGCTGGGCCGACCCGCTCGGATCGCAGGCCGAGGACGGCGGCGACCGGTATCGCCGGCCGCCGGCCGGTCCCGGGTCCGGCCGGGGTGCGCGCCGCCGGGAGACCGGCGGTTCCCGCGATTCCTACGGCGCGGCCGCTCTGCCCGGCGGGCCCGCCGGCGGCGGTTATCCCGATGGTGACTATGCCGGCCGCGGCCGCCGCGATGGCGTGCGCCGTTCCGGCCAGAACACCAACGGCGTTAACGGGGCGCTTCCCGCGCGTCCGGCGGCCATCGGGGGCTCCGGTGCTGGCTACAACTCCCGCCTGGGGCGGTCCGGCTACGGCCAGGACGGCTACGACGGCCCGGCCCACTCCGACGAGACGCTCTACCGGCCCGGGTCGTCCGTCCGGTCCGTCCGGTCCGGCCGGGCCGGGCGCTCGCGGGCCGGCGGGCCCGCGGGTGGCACCGGCCGGGACGCGAACCCGGACGGCTACTGGGGACCGGGTCACGGCAGTGGGCCGGGAGCCGGCCGGAGCGGCCGAGGGCCGGAATCCGAGACGACGGTCCGCGGTCCGCGCGGCCGGTGGTCCGGCCGTAGCGGCCCCGGCGGGGGTTTCGCGAGCGATGGCTACGCCGACGCGTACGGTGCTGACCTGCCCGGATCGGGTGGGGCGGAGGAGACCAACTGGCGCACCGCGATCCGGGATCGGCTGACCGCCGCAGCTTGGGTGCCCGGCTTCGGCGGCGCGGGCGGGCGCGGCGGTGGTCAGGGTCCGGGCGGGCGCGGTCCCGGCGGGCGCGGTCCCGGCGGGCGCGGTCCGGGCGACGATGACGGCTACGGGACCGACGGCTACGGCAGGTCGGGCCGGCGCTCGGCCCGCGCGGCGAGTCGGCCGGTGCCCCGGACGTGGTACGCCAGGCTCTGGTATGGCAGCTGGTGGCGGCGCTGGACGATCAAGAAGGCCGTGTTCGTCACCGGCGGCATGGCGCTCGGCCTGGTGCTGGTCCTGGTGGCCGGTTTCCTGGTGATCTACTCATCCATCAACGTGCCGATCCAGGCACTGAGCCAACCGCTGCCGCAGTCGTCGGTCGTGTACTTCTCCAACGGCCGCACCCCGATCGGCTGCTTCTGCTCGCAGAACTCCAACCGGACCGTGCTCACCTCCGCGCAGCTATCTCGGAACAAGTACCTGGAAGCGGCCTTCTTCGCCGCGGAGGACCGGCACTTCCTGACCGAGGGCGGCATCTCGCTGACCGGCACCGCGCGTGCCCTCCTGGTCGACCTGACCGGCAGCGGCTACCAGGGCGGCTCCACGATCACCGAGCAGTACGTCAAGAGCTACCTGGATCCGAGCGGCATCGGGAACCTGACGATCAAGGAGAAGGTCAAGGAAGTCATCATGGCCATCAAGCTGGCCAGGATGGAGTCCAAGACCTGGATCCTCACGCATTACCTGAACTACATCTACCTCGGCTGGGGCGCCAATGGCGTCGAGGCCGCCTCGGAGTTGTATTTCGGCAAGCCGGTCTGGAAGCTGAGCATCGAGCAGTGCGCGATGATCGCCTCGATGGTGCAGTGGCCGGCGTTCAACCCGAACCGGCCGGCCCAGGTCGTCCCGCAGCTTGGCTACTCCCTGCTCAGCCGGTGGGTGTCGACGCTGCAGAACATGGCGCGGGACACCCCGGGCATCACCCAGGCGCAGCTTGCCGCGATCCTGCCGGTGCCGAACCCGAACACCACGGCGCAGCTCATGCAGGACCTGAAGAACTTCCCGAAGATCGTCCCGCCGAATGTGGCGAGCGGGAACTGGGCCGGTCCGTGGCGCGGCTACCTGATGACCGACGTCTACAACGAACTGACCAGCACCTATCACCTCACCCAGAAGCAGATCTACCAGGGCGGCCTGCAGATCGTCACGACGATCAGCGAGCGCAAGATGAACGCGCTGTACGCGACCGTCAGCCAGGCCAAGTCGCTGATGCGGCAGTACGGCACGCCGATGCCGAACTGGGTGCACATGGGCGCCGAACTGATCAATCCCACCACCGGCGGGATCGAGGCCGTCTACGAGGGCGCGAACTACTCGGCGCCGCAGAAGCAGTGCAATGCCGTGGACTGCCAGTACCGCATGGCCACCGAGGCCAGGAACCAGGTCGGATCCTCGTTCAAGCCGTACGTGCTGGCCACCGCGGTCTCGCAGGGCATGAACGTGCAGACCAGCAAGCTAGACGGCTACTACCCGCTGTGCGTCCCCCCCGATACCCAGCCCCAGACGGCGTCGAAGGTGGAGCCGACCAGGGCCCAGTGCCCGCCGGGGTGGGCGTGGACGGGCAGCGACTATCCCCTTCCGCAGGGCCCGCTGCCGATCTACCTGGCCACCGCGCTGTCGTCCAACCCTGGCTATATGGACCTGGCTCACCGGGTAGGCACCGCCAACATCATCAAGATGGCGCAGAACTTCGGGGTGAACATCAGTCCGTACCCGAACGGGTCCGGGCTGACCAACGATGTCGGCCAGGTCGGCATCGCCCTCGGCATCGCGCCGCTGACCGTACAGGAGCAGGCGACGACGTTCGCGACGCTAGCGGACAACGGGGTATACCACACCCCGCACTTCATCGCGAAGATCACCGAGAACGGGCAGAACGTACCGATCAAGGTGCAGACTCGCCAGGTCCTCACCCCGGCGCAGACCGCGAACGTGGATTGGGCGCTGTCCTTCGACACCAGGCTGCCCGGGGCGACCGCCTATCCGAACGGCATGCTGACCCCGGCCAGGCCGACCATCGCCAAGACGGGGACCACGAACGTCGCACAGTCCGCGTTCTTCATCGGCGCGTTGCCGCAGGAGTACTCGTTCGCGGTCGGCATGTTCACCCAGTCCCAGAACAACATCGCAGGCGGGCAGAGCGTCGACGTGCTGCCGCAGGGACCGGCCGAGAGCTATCAGGGCACCGGCTACGGCGGTAGCTGGCCGGCCACCGTCTGGCGGATGTTCATGACCAGCCTGCTCCAGATGCAGCAGACGCCCGTTACCCAGCTAGCACCGGTTAGCACCGTCGGCGACCAGACCTGGATTCAGGCCCAGCCGCCGCCAGCCCCGAAGCCGAAGAACTGCCAGCCGGGTCCGGGCAACGGCAACGGCCATGGTCACAACCCGGGCCCGTGCCCGACGCCGACGCCGAGTGGCCCGCCGACCCCGACCCCGTCGCCGTCGCCGTCGCCGTCGCCGTCGCCGAGTGGCTTTCCCACCCCACCGCCGCCGCCGCCCAGCAGGGCACCGGGTGTGCCCGGCGGCAAGGCGCCCGGCGCGACGGCCCGCACGACGTCGGCCATCGTGCGCGAGGCGGCGCCCGCCCAGCCTCGTACCGCCCTGGTGCAGCGGGCCATCGCGCTGTCAGCCCGCCGTGCGGGATCCCGGTCTGGTGCGAGCCTGACTAGGCAACTGCCGAGCCAGACCACCGTGGCGATGCTGCTCGGGTTGCCAGTGGCCCGGCTCACCTGGCTGGCCCGGGCGGCTCGGCTGACCTGACCGTGCTCGCGGGGCCCTGGCGCGCCGCTGCGTCGCGCGAGCACCGGATGTCCGGTGCCCCGGCTCTTCGGTGCTCTCGCCTCCCGGCCGGTTAGCCGTCGAGGCGGGCGGCCAGCCAGCGGATGTCCGCGGCCGGGTCCGGCGTCTCGCAGATCACCGGCGCGCCTGCCGCCTGGACCACCGCGAGGATCAGTGCCGGGTCGATGGTGCCGGCCTCGAGTCCGGCGTGCCGGTCCCGTCCGGAGCCGAACGCGTCCCGCGAGTTGTTGCAGTGCACCAGGTCGATCCGCCCCGTGATCGCCTTCACCCGGTCCACGAGCGTGTCCGGCTCAAGGCCAGCGGAGTTGGCGTGGCAGGTGTCCAGGCAGAAGCCGACATCGGCGCCGCCAGCGGCGGTGACTGTGTCCCACAGCCGGGCAAGATCGTCCAGGCTGCGGGCCATCGCGCCGTCGCCGCCGGCGGTGTTCTCGATCAGCAGCGGGAGCGGGCGCTCGATCCGCTCGATCGCCTTGGCCCAGTTCTGATATCCGTGCTCCGGATCGGTGCCGGAGGTCACGTGGCCGCCGTGCACGATCAGACCGACGGCGCCCATCGCCGCCGCCGCGGCGAGTTGCTGCTCAAGCAGCTTGCGGCTCGGGATCCGGATCCGGTTGTTTGGTGATGCGACGTTGATCACGTACGGCGCGTGGATGTAGGCGGTCACCGCCGCGGCCGCGAACTCCGCGCGCACCTGCGCGGCGTCCTTGCCGCCGGGATAGCCGGGTGCCTTCCAGCCCTGCGGGTCGCCGAGGAAGAACTGGGCGGCGCTGGCGCCGATCGCGGTCGCCTCGGCCAGTAGGTCGTCGTCGCGCAGGTGCGCACCCAGGAGCAGCATGCGATGAGACTAGCGAGGTGCGCCGCGCCCGTGCGGGGCCGCCGGATGAGCCGGCCCGAGGATCACGAAGAGTTTGGCGTCACCCGTGCCGCCAACTCTTCGGCTTGGCAGTGCGGGGGCGGCCTAGCCAGGGCGCGGCTCAACCGGGGCGCGATCTAACTGAAGCCGCCGTGCGCCAGGCCGAGTCCCATGCCGACGAAGGAGGCGACCACGCCGAGCACGATGAAGATCCGCTCTTCCCTGGTCGCGGACATCATCTGGGCCCACAGGCCGACGCCGAGTCCGGTGATCCCGAGGATCGTCGCGACCATGTGGTAGCTGCCGATCAAGCCAGTCACGAAGGCGACGATTCCCGCGACGACGGTGTAGGCGGTGGCCGCGTTCAGCAGCGTGTGACGCTTGCCATCGCTATTGAGAGTGAAATGACGGGAACGCGACTGAGACTGGGCTTGCGCCTGGGACAAGGCCGTCACCTCCAACGACAGAACCGCCTTACCTAACATCCATTTTCTTCCCGTCAGAGGCGGAAGTGAAGCGCCGCCGCGCGGCCGCGTCACGCGGGCGGATCAGGTCGGGACGGCGGACCGGTCTGGCCTGGTAAAGTAGAGCGCCTGTGCGGCGTCGAGTCGGCGCGCGCAGTTCCTCCTGTCACGGAAAGACCGTGACCGCTGAGTCCGAAGGAGGCAGGGTCGCCCATGCGTCGCTACGAGATGATGGTCATCCTCGATCCGGCACTTGAAGAGCGCACCATCCAGCCCTCGCTTGACCAGTTCCTCACCGTCGTGACCACGGCCGGCGGCTCGGTCGACAAGGTCGACATCTGGGGACGCCGTCGGCTCGCCTACGAGATCGACAAGAAGTCCGAGGGCATTTACACCGTGATCGACCTGGTGGCCGAGCCGGACACGGTCAAGGAACTGGACCGCCAGCTCAACCTGAACGAGGCTGTCCTCCGGACCAAGATCCTGCGGCCCGACCAGCACTAGCCCCCGACCGGCACGCCACCGACGGGCACTAGAGCCGCCGCGGCTCAGCCGTCCTGGCCAGCCGCCGGCCCAGTCACCGCCGCTGAGGCCTTATCTACCAGCACCCCGACTGACCGGGAGTACCCGATGGCAGCAGGCGACACCCAGATCACCCTGATCGGCAACCTCGTCGACGACCCGCAGCTTCGTTACACCCCGACCGGGCAGGCGGTGGCCAACTTCCGGGTGGCCTCCACTCCCCGGTTCATGGACCGGCAGACGAACGAGTGGAAGGACGGCGACGCGCTGTTCCTGACCTGCAACGTCTGGCGGCAGGCCGCGGAGAACGTGGCCGAGAGCCTGCAGCGGGGAATGCGGGTCATCGTGTCCGGCCGGCTGCGTCAGCGGTCGTACGAGACCAGGGAAGGCGAGAAGCGGACCGTCTATGAGATCGAGGTCGACGAGGTCGGCCCGTCGCTGCGGAACGCCTCGGCCAAGGTGAACCGGTCCAGTCGGTCCACCGGCGGCCCGGGCGGATCCGGCGGTCAGGGCGGCCAGGGCGGCTACGGCAGCTCAGGCGGCCGCGCGGCCGACGACCCGTGGGCCTCCGAGCCGGCGGACAGCGGCTTCACCGACGAGCCGCCGTTCTAGCCGGTGCCATCAGCCCGCCCGGCTGCCAGGCCAGCGGGCGCCAGCCAGCAAGCACAACCATGACCGACCGTCTCCCGCACCGCGCGGGGGACCGACCATCCCCGCCCCGGCGGGGCTCTGCTAAGGAGCACCACGATGGCCAAGCCACCGATTCGCAAGCCGAAGAAGAAGGTCTGCCTGTTCTGCCAGGAGAAGGTGGCGCGGGTGGACTACAAGGACACCGGCACCCTGCGCAAGTTCATCTCCGACCGCGGCAAGATCCGGGCCCGCCGGGTCTCCGGTAACTGCACCAGGCACCAGCGCGACGTCGCGACGGCGATCAAGAACGCCCGCGAGATGGCGCTGCTGCCGTACACGAGCACGGCTCGCTGAGGCCGAGGGAGGACGGAAGACGATGAGCGGTTCGCCGATGAAGCTCATCCTCACCCAGGAGGTTTCCGGCCTGGGTGCCCCCGGTGACGTGGTCGAGGTCGCCGCGGGTTACGGGCGGAACTACCTGGTGCCGCGCGGATTCGCGATGCAGTGGTCGCGGGGCGCCGAGAAGCAGATCGACCAGATCAAGCGGGCCCGGGTGGCACGCGAGATCCGCAGCGTCGAGGACGCGAAGCTCGCGGCCGAGCAGCTCGGCCGGATCAAGGTGCGGCTGTCGACCCGCGCGGGCAGCGGAGGCCGCCTGTTCGGCTCGGTGTCCACATCGGACATCGTGGCCGCGGTCAGGGAGGCGGGCGGCCCGGCGCTTGACCGCCGCAAGATCGAGGTGGGCAACCCGATCAAGACCGTCGGATCCCACAAGGTCGCCGTGCGACTGCACCCCGAGGTGAGCGCCACCCTCGACGTCGAGGTCGTCGGGGTCTGAGGACGCCCGCCCGGGGACTGCCCCGGCCAGGCCCGGCGGCGTCCGGGCCAGCCAGGAATACCGCGAAGAGCCGGCCCGCGTACCAGGCGGGCCGGCTCGTCGCGTTAACGCTGTGGGTGTTGTTAACGCTGTGGGTGCTGGCGGTCCTTGGTCTCTCAGGCCTGGTACCGGGGGATCCGCCCGGCGACGTCCGGGTCAAGCTCGGCGAGCAGCGCCCAGAGTTCGGCTAGCCGTGTCACGATCGGGTCGCCGGCCTGCCCGGCGGCGTCCTCGCCGGCCTGGTCGGCCGGGCGCTCAGCCGGCGGCGCCTCCCGCCCCGGAACACCCTGCCCCGGAATGCCCTGTCCCGGCACGGGCCGCCGCGGCCGGGCGTACGCGGCCGCGGCCTCGGCGGCCAGTTCGTCGATCGCGCGCTCGATGGCCGCGATGCGTTCCTCGGGGTTCGAACACATGATCGAAGCGTAGCGGCATG
>JAJYTW010000134.1 GCA_021792855.1 Actinomycetes bacterium | reverse complement strand
CAGCAGGCCCTGCTCGAAAGGCGATCACGAAAGAGCGCACGACTGATACTCCGCGCCGCACGGCAAGATCGCCCCGCGCCGGGCGGATCGGCCACCTGACGTCGTCGCGTGAGCCGGCCAACTCGGCCACGCACCGCTGGCCGGCGACGCCTAAAAGGATGCCCGGTGTGCCCCGATTCCCCAAAGCCTATCCTCTCAGCAGCGATCCCTATTCGGCGTTCGGCGCAGCCTGGGCCGCGCGACGACTAGCGAATTCGCTCACGCTCTGTGATGACCACCGCTGTCTTCTTCGTGGCCGCCAGCGGCAGATCCTGATGGCCACCGACAGGGGTCTCGGCCGGGGAGAGTTGACGCTCATGCTGGCGCTGCGCCATCCCGGCAGCTACGCGGTTGGCAGGCGCGGGTCGCCGGAGCGGACCGCGTTTGCTTCCTACCGCGTGAGCAGCTAACTGCTCACGCCAGTGATCAGTTCGGTAGCGTGATGACGATCTTGCCGTGGACATGGCGTCCTGCCTGGAGTCTCACGGCCTCGGTGGTCTGGTCGATCGGGAACCTGGCCGCGATCGGCACCGTTATCGAGCCCGCGACAATGCCGTTGGTGATCCGCTTCATGGCGTCCGGGCTTGCGTTGGCGGCTCCGGTCGCACGGACGCCAGCCACCGGGTTGGCCAGGGCGGCGATGGTGGAGATCCGCTCGGCTGGCACGCCAAGGGCGAGCGCAGCTTCGGCCGTTTCGGTGCCGAACAGGTCGGTCGCCGCCGTTATGCCCCCGGGAGCAAGCACCCGCACCCGGTCCGCCAGTCCTGGACCGTATGCCACTGGCTGGGCGCCGAGCTGTCGCAGGAACTCGAAGGTCCCCTCCGAGACGGTCCCGACCACATTGGCGGCAGCGAGCCTCGCGAGCTGCACGGCGAACACGCCTACGCCGCCGGCCGCGCCGCCGATCAGGACGGTATCACCAGCTTGCGGACCGATCGCCTCGAGAGCGGCGGCAGCGGTGAGCCCGGCCACCGGCAGCGTGCTGGCGACTTCGTCGCTGATTTCGTCAGGCGTGTGCCAGACGGGATCGGCGGGGGGCCGAAGCACGGCGAACTGCGCGACAGCCCTCGCCATCGCCGCCCCGTAGACACGATCGTTCACGGCGAAGCCCGTGACGCCATCGCCAACCTCGTCAACCACCCCCGCAAAGTCTGAGCCGAAGCCCGAGGGGACGGTGATCCCGAACCTCGCTGCCGCCTCAGGCCGCGAGGAGATGCCCCAGTCCATTGGATTCAGTCCAGCGACGGTCACACGGACGCGGATCTCGCCCGAGCCAGCCCGCGGCTCGGGGACGTCTCGAAGCTCCAACACCTCGGGTCCTCCGAACGACTCGTAGATGATGGCTTGGCTCATGGTGGACCTCAGGGCGAAAAGAGTGACAGAACTTGGTTCCATCACTCTACCCCGACACCGGAACCAAGTCCCTACGATGTGTCCGTGGCCCGTTGGAAACCAAACGCCCGTGAGCGGCTCTCGCAAGCAGCCCTCGACCTGTTTGCCGAGCGCGGCTACGAGGCCACGACCGTGATCGACATCGCGCAGCGCGCCGGGTTGGGGAAGACCACCTTCTTTCGCCATTTTCAGGACAAGCGTGAGGTCCTCTTCGGCGACGGGACACTCGATGCCCTGATTGCGAAGATGATCGCCGCCGCCCCACCGGATGCCAGCCCACTCGACGCGATGGCCGGCGCCCTCGATGCGCTGGGGCAACACAGCTTCACCGCTGCGCGGCGCGGGTTCATAGTTCGCAGGCAGGCGGTGATCGCCGCGAATCCTGAGCTGCGGGAGCGCGAAGCGCTGAAGAATCTCGGCCTCACAGCGTCGATGTCCAAAGCCCTCATGGAGCGCGGTGTGCCCGAGGTGACCGCGCGCGTGACCGCTGAACTGGGGGCACTCGCCTCGAGGATCGCCTATGAACGCTGGAGCCAGCCGACCAGTGGCGAGGACTTCAGCACGGCGCTACGCCTTGCGCTCGACGAAGTGCTAGCAGTCTGAGCGCTGGCGGCCTGCGGAGTGGCGGCCGCCTCGGCCGCGAGGACGGGTGGCAGGCAGCGCCCGGCCGTCGCTGAGCGCCATCAGCACCCGGACGCGAGTTGGGTCGGCGATTAGGCTCGCGACGCTGGCGATGTCCAGGTCTCCGCCTAGGTGGATTGTCCCGACCACGATTGCAGTATGGCGCATTGATTATGGAACCGATCCGACCGCGTAGCGGGCGGAGTGGAGCAGGGATCAACCAGCGAGCAAGCCCATCCGCCCGCCGTCTGGTCAGTCGCCGGTGACGCCGTCGATGACCTCTCGGAGCAGGTCGGCGTGCCCGTTGTGGCGGGCATACTCCTCGATCATGTGCACGAAGATCCAGCGGATGTCGCGCTGCCGCTCCGGGTGATCGCCCCGGCTGGGCACGACCTCGTCAAGCCCGTGACCGGCGGCGGCCGCTCGCGATGCCGCGCACTCGCCGGCGAACGCGGCCAGGTCGGCCGACGCGTCGGCGTCCTCGACCTGCTCGAAATCCAGGCCGACACCGTCCGGGTCGTAGACGAAACCGATGTCCTGGCCGTCCGCGTGCATCCGGAACCACCAGCGCTCGACCTCGACCATGTGCCGGACCAGGCCGAGCAGCGACAGCCGGGACGGCGGCACGGCCCGCTGCTTCAACTGCCCGGCAGTGAGGCCAGCGCACTTCATCGCCAGGGTGGACCGGTGGTAGTCCAGCCACTGCTCCAGGCTGGTGCGCTCGTCCGCGACCAGGTCCGGTTCGGTCCGGGTGACCGCCGGGGCGGTCCAGTTGTCCTCCATTGGCTCAGTACAGCACGCGGGTCCGGCGGGCGAAGCGAGGTCGCGGGAGAGCGGCTGTCGGCCTAGGCAGCCAGCAGCGCGGCCAGCCGGCCGAGAGTCTGCTCGCCGCCCTCGACCGACTGGTACTTCTCGGCGACCAGATCCCGGTCCTGCGCACTGTCGAACACCAGTCGCAGTGACAGCACGGTCTTGCCCGCCATCTCCTCGAAGGTGACGACTCCGGTGAACGACGGGTCGGGGTCGCCGGCCTCACCGTGCACGTAGACCAGGCGCCGGTCCGGTTCCACCTCGCGGTAGGTGACGTGGTTGGGGTAGTCCGCCCCGTCCGGGCCGTGCATGGTGAACCGCCAGTGGCCGCCCGGACGCGGGTCGAACTCGTCGACGGAGATGGTGAAGCCGTCCGGCCCCCACCACTTCTCCAGGTGCTCGGCGGTGACCCAGTACCGGAAGATCACGTCCGGCGCCGCGTCGTACAGCCGCATCAGCAGTATCTGACGGTCCGCAGCCCCGGTCAGTGCGTCATCCAGGCACTGCAGGCTCTGGCCCCAGCCCGCGCGCATCCCGGCGAGCGCGCCCAGTCCCTCCGGACCGAACACCGACGCCCTGGCCCGCACCGTGACCTCGGTCCGGCCGCCCAGATCGGTGAACGTCACGGTGTGGGACGAGTCGATGAACGGCGCCCCGTCCGGCCCGGGCACGATCGAGTCCACCACGATCAGTTCCGGTGCCCGCACCTCGCGGTAGCGGGCGTTCATGGTCTCCTCGAAGTCCCCCGGGCCGGCCATCACGATCACCAGGGCGCCGCCCGGCCGGGGATCGGACTCGGCGCGTGGCACCCAGAAGCCGTCCGGACCCCACCAGCGGGCCAGGTGCTCCGCCTCGGTCCACATCGCGAAGACGGTCTCGCGCGGCGCGTCGTAGACCCGCGTGAGGGTGATCTCCCTGGTGTCGATCGGCTCAGTCATCGCACTGCTCCTTCTGCTGGTCATCGTGCTGCTGATTGTCGTGCTGGTGCTGCCCGGCGCCGCTGGCGCCGCGGCGCGGTGTGCCGGGATCGGTGAGGTAGGCGCCAAGCCGGTCCAGGCGCTGCTCCCAGGTGCGCCGGAACGCGCTCACCCACGCGTCCGCGGCCTGCAGCGGCTCGGTTCTCAGCTCGCAGGGCCGCCACTGCGCGTCCCGGCCGCGGGCGATCAGGCCGGCTTCCTCCAGCACCCTCAGATGCCGGGACACGGCCGGCTGGCTCATCGCGAGTGGCGCGCCGAGTTCGGTCGCCGAGGCCGGTCCCCGGGCCAGTCGGGCGAGGATCGCCCGGCGCGCGGGGTGGGCCAGCGCCGCGAAGGTGCGGTCCAGGCGGGCGGACTCGTCGTCGGCGGCCCGTCGGCCGGTTGCCGCGTCTTCGGTCATCGGCTCCCTCCGTGATCCGCCGAGATCGTGATTGCCGATGCCGCGCCGGTCACCGCTGGCTCCCGGCCACCACATCATTGTATAGCGGCCAAGTTATATAACGCATACGTTAAATGCAAGAGCGGCGGGCTAAGTGAGCCCGGCTGGCGGGCGTCTGTGGCGACCTACCACCAGTTAGGCCCATGATCACGCCCGGATTGCCTGGTTTGCGAAGCCACAAGGGGTGGTACGTCGCGCGAGGCGACCCGGGTGGCGACCGGCGGCCGGCCAGCCCCCGAGCCCTGAGCGGCGACCGGCCAGGGCCGGCCGCCCGGGCAGGCGGGCGAAGTTACTGCTGAGCAACAACGTCGGGTCGGATCTGGCCAGGATCTAGCTCGCAACCCGGACACCAGTCTTGGCAAGTTAGTAAATCTTCGCTAACTTCGGTCTGACGTAGTTCGGCTAACTGCCCGCATCAGGAAGGCGGCCGGTGCACCCGCTCAGCACGTCCGTCGACACCTCGGGCGAGACCTATCAGCGCAATCGCGACGCCCACCTGGCGGCGATCGCGGACCTGAACGCCCAGCTTGAGCTGGCCCGGGCGGGGGGCGGCGCTAGCTACGCCGAGCGGCATCATCGCCGCGGCCGCCTGCTGGTCCGCGAGCGGCTGGAACTCCTGCTGGACCGAGACTCCCCGTTCCTCGAGCTTTCCCCGCTGGCCGCCTGGGGCACCCAGTTCACGGTCGGCGGATCGATCCTGACCGGCGTCGGCGTGGTGTCCGGCGT
Source organism: Actinomycetes bacterium (assembly GCA_021792855.1). Classification (GTDB taxonomy): domain Bacteria; phylum Actinomycetota; class Actinomycetes; order Streptosporangiales; family Streptosporangiaceae; genus Chersky-822. The sequence continues at coordinate 6,587 of JAJYTW010000134.1, read as the reverse complement.
GGAGTGCGTGATCATCGGGCACGACCCGACGGTGCGCGGCGGATCGATGAACCCGTACACGCTCCGCAAGACGCTCCGGGCCCTGGAGATCGCCAGGGTCAACCGGCTGCCGGTGATCAACCTGGTCGAGTCCGGCGGCGCCGACCTGCCGACCCAGGCCGACATCTTCGTGACCGCGGGCAAGATCTTCCACGACCTGACCGAACTGTCCGCGCTCGGCATCCCGACCATCGCGCTGGTCTTCGGCAACTCCACGGCCGGCGGCGCCTACGTGCCCGGCATGTGCGACTACGCGGTCCTGGTCGACGGGCACGCGAAGGTCTTCCTCGGCGGGCCGCCGCTGGTCAAGATGGCTACCGGCGAGGACGCCGACGACGAGGAACTCGGCGGCGCGGCGATGCACTCCCGGGTCTCCGGCCTGTCCGACTACTTCGCGGTCGACGAGCCTGACTGCATCAGGATCGGCCGCCAGATCATCGCCGACCTGAACTGGCGCAAGCTCGGACCCGGGCCGGCCAGGCCGGCCGACGAGCCGCTGTATGACCCCGAGGAACTGCTCGGGATCGCCTCGGCGGACTTCCGGGTCCCGTACGACCCGCGCGAGGTGATCGCCCGGGTGGTCGACGGCTCCCGGTTCGGGGAGTACAAGCAGCAGTACGGCACCAGCCTGGTCACCGGGTGGGCCTCCATCCACGGCTTCGCCGTCGGCATCCTGGCGAACGCGCGCGGCGTGCTGTTCAGCGAGGAGGCCAAGAAGGCCAGCGAGTTCATCCTGCTGGCCAACCAGTCCAGCACGCCGCTGGTGTTCCTGCAGAACACGACCGGCTACATGGTCGGCAAGAGCTACGAGCAGGGCGGGATCATCAAGGACGGCGCCAAGATGATCAACGCGGTGACGAACAGCACCGTCCCGCACCTGACGGTCAATATCGGCGCCTCGTTCGGGGCGGGCAACTACGGGATGTCCGGCCGGGCCTACGACCCCCGCTTCATGTTCGCCTGGGCCAGCGCAAAGCTCGCCGTGATGGGCGCGCAGCAGCTAGCCGGCGTGCTCTCGATCGTGGCCAGGCAGGCCGCCGAGCGGTCCGGCCAGCCGTTCGACACCGAGGCCGACGACCAGCGGCGCCGCGCGATCGAGGAGCAGATCGAGCGGGAGTCGCACTCCTTCTTCGTCACCGCCCGGCTGTACGACGACGGCGTGATCGATCCCAGGGACACCCGCACGGTCCTCGGCCTGGCGCTGTCCGCCACCCACTCCCAGGTCGTCGAGGGCCGCCGCGGCTTCGGCGTGTTCCGGATGTAGCCCGATGGCTCCCATCCGCAGGCTCCTGATCGCCAACCGGGGCGAGATCGCCGCCCGGATCATCGGCACGGCGCGGGCGATGGACATCGCCACGGTCGCGGTGTTCTCCGACCCGGACGCCGGCGCCCCGTTCGTCCGGGCCGCCGACGAGGCGGTCGCGCTGCCCGGCAGCACTCCCGCCGAGACCTACCTGAACCAGGCCGCGATCATCGAGGCGGCGCTCGCCTCGGGCGCCGACGCGATCCATCCCGGTTACGGCTTCCTGTCGGAGAACGCGGACTTCGCGGCAGCCTGCGCCGCGGCGGGCCTGACCTTCGTCGGACCGCCACCGGAGGTCATCGAGGCGATGGGAGTCAAGACCCGAGCCAAGGAGCTCATGGCCGCGGCCGGCGTGCCGGTGCTGCCCTGGGTGACGATCGATGATGCGCAACGCATCGGCGCGGGGCTGCTCGACCAGGTCAGCGAGACGATCGGCTTCCCGGTCATGGTCAAGGCCGCGGCGGGCGGCGGCGGCCGCGGGATCCGGGTGGTCGGGGCGCCGGACGGCCTGCTGGACGCCGTCGCGGCGGCCGGCCGGGAAGCGATGTCGGCGTTCGGTGACGGGACCGTCTTCCTCGAGCGGTTCGTCAGCTCCCCCCGGCACATCGAGGTGCAGATCTTCGGGGACAGCTACGGCAGCGTGATCCACCTGTTCGAGCGGGAGTGCTCGATCCAGCGCAGGTACCAGAAGATCATCGAGGAGGCGCCGTCGCCGGCCGTGGACGAGGCACTCCGGGCCGAGCTGACCGGGGCGGCGGTGGCGGCCGGCAAGGCGATCGGCTACGTGGGCGCCGGCACTGTCGAGTTCGTGCTCGGCGCCGACGGCCGGTTCTACTTCCTTGAGGTGAACACCAGGCTCCAGGTGGAGCATCCGGTGACCGAGCTGATCACCGGCCTGGACCTGGTGCGGCTCCAGTTGCTGGTCGCGGAGGGCCGGCCGCTACCGGAGGAGGCCAGGCAGGCCAGGATCTCCGGCCACGCGATCGAGGCGCGGCTGTATGCCGAGGACCCGAGGGCGGGGTACCGGCCGGCCACGGGAACGCTGCACCGGTTCGCCATCCCGGTGCTGCCCGGCGTCCGGGTGGACGCCGGAGTCACCGATGGGTCAGTGGTCAGTCCGCATTACGACCCCATGCTGGCCAAGGTGATCGCGCGGGCCGACAGCCGGGTGGAGGGGACCCGGCTGCTGGCCCGGGCGCTGCGGGAGGCGGAACTGCACGGGCCGGTGACCAACCGGGACCTGCTGGTCGGCCTGCTGCGGGAGCCGGAGTTCGCGGCCGGCCAGATCGACACCGGCTACCTGGTCAGGCACGACCCCGCCGCGCTGGCCGAGTCGGCGCGCGATCCGCGGGTAGCGCCGGTGCATGCCCTGGCCGCGGCGCTCGCGGCACAGGCGGGCCGCCGGGACCGGGCCCCGGTGCTGCGCACCCTGCCGTCGGGCTGGCGCAATGTGCCGAACGCGCCGCAGCGGGTGAGCTATGAGTGCGAGGGCCAGCCGATCACGGTCGAGTACCGGGTGGCGGGCCGGGACACACTGGCATGGATCGACGGCGAGCCGGTCACCGGACTGCGGGTGCACGGGGCGACGCCGGGCGAGGTCGACCTGACGGTGCACGGCATCCGGCGGGTGATCCGGGTCAGCCGGAATGGCGACCAGGTCTACGCCGACAGCCCGCTCGGCAGCTGCGTGCTCACCGAGCGGCCGCGGTTCCCGGCGCCGGAAGCGGTCACCGCGCCGGGATCGCTGCTGGCGCCGATGCCCGGCACCGTGGTCCGGGTCGCGGTCGAGCCTGGCGCGTCGGTCGCGGCCGGGGCCGCGGTGGTCATCGTCGAGGCCATGAAGATGGAGCACGCGGTCACCGCGCCGCACGCGGGCACGGTCACCGAGGTGATGGTCGCCGCCGGGGCCACGGTGGACGTCGGGCAGCCGCTCGCGGTTGTTGCCGTCGCGGGTCCGGATGGCGCGGGTCCGGACGGCGCGGGTCCGGACGGCGCGGTGCCGGATGGGTCGGTGCCGGATGGGTCGGGTCCGGATGGGTCGGGTCCGGGGCAAGGGGCGTTGCGATGAGCACGGCGATCAGTTACGCGCTGGACGGGCCGGTCGCCTGGCTTACGATCAACCGCCCGGAGGCCCGCAACGCGCTGAACCGGGAGGTCAGGGAGGGCCTGTTCGACGGGTTCCGCCGGTTCTCCGCCGACGCGGCGGCCCGGGTGCTGGTGCTGACCGGCGCGGGGGACCGGGCCTTCTGCGCGGGCGGTGACCTGAAGGAGATGGCGGCCGACGCGCTGCAGGTGCCGCCGCCGGACTTCCTGCCCCAACTCGGCCGCAACATCGACGTCGACAAGCCGGTGATCGCCGCGGTCAACGGGGTGGCCTACGCGGGGGGCTTCCTGCTGGCGCAGAACTGCGATCTGGTCGTCGCCGCCGACACCGCGACGTTCGCGATCACCGAGGTCAAGGTGGGCCGCGGGGCGCCGTGGGCGGCCCCGCTGCCGTGGCTGATCCCGCCGAGGGCCGCGATGCAACTGCTGCTGACCGGTGACCCGATCGACGCCGCCCGGGCGCATCAGCTTGGCCTGGTGAACGAGGTCGTGCCGCTGTCCGGGCTGCGGGCGGCAGCGCAGTCGCTTGGGGAGCGGATCGCGGCCAACGCGCCGCTGTCGGTGCTCGCCGGCAAGCGGACCGTGCGGCTGATGGCCGACCTGCCGCTGGCCGACGCCTACCGGCGGGCCGAGGAGATCTGGGCGCCGGTCTACCGTAGCCAGGACGCGCAGGAGGGCCCGCGCGCGTTCACCGAGCGGCGCCGGCCGGTCTGGAGGGGCATCTGATGGCCGTCGACATCGCTGGCCTGCTGGCCGACCTGCGGGCGGAGTCCGAGGTGACGACCGCGCTGCTGCGGCCGCTGCCGCCGGAGGGCTGGGACGCCCCGACGCCCGCGGCCGGGTGGACCATCAGGGACCAGGTGACCCACCTGGCCTACTTCGACGAGGCCGCCACCCTGGCGGTCACCGACCCCGGGCGGTTCACCGCGGCTGCCGCCGAACTCGCCGCGGCCGGCGCCGACTTCCCTGACCAGGTCGCCGCCCGGCACGCCGGCCTGCCCGGAGCGGAGGCACTGGCCTGGTTCACCTCGGCCAGGGCGGGCATGATCGCCGCCTACGCCGCGGCGGACCCGGCGGTCAGGGTCCCGTGGTACGGACCGCCGATGAGCCTGGCAAGCTCGATCACCGCCCGGCTGATGGAGACCTGGGCACACACCCAGGACATCGCCGACACGCTCGGCGTGACCCGTGAGCCGACCGGCAGGCTGCGGCACGTCGCTGACCTCGGTGTGCGGACGATGGCGTTCACCCACGTGATCCACGGCGAACCTGTCCCGGACGAGCCGATCGCGGTGGACCTGACCGGCCCGGCGGGTGAGCGCTGGACCTGGGGCCCAGCCGGCGCGGCGAACCTGGTCACCGGGTCCGCGCTGGATTTCTGCCTGGTGGTGACCCAGCGCAGGCACCTCGACGACACCGGCCTGCGGCTCACCGGGGCAGCGGCCAGGCGGTGGATGTCGATCGCACAGGCGTTCGCCGGGGCGCCGGGGCCGGGGCGCCCGCCGGGCGAGCCGTTCGCTGAGCGGGGCGCGGGGTGACGCCGGGGCGGCCGGTGCGGATCGCCAACTGCTCCGGTTTCTACGGCGACCGGATCGCCGCCGCGCGCGAGATGGTCGACGGCGGGCCGATCGACGTGCTGACCGGGGACTACCTGGCCGAACTGACCATGCTGATCCTCTGGAAGGCGCGCCAGAGGGACCCGGGCGCGGGCTACGCGCGGACCTTCCTGACCCAGATGGAGCAGGTGCTTGGCACCTGCCTGGACCGTGGTATCAAGATCGTCACCAACGCGGGCGGGCTGAACCCCGCCGGACTCGCCGCCGACCTCGCGGCGCTGGCCGGGCGCCTCGGCCTGGCGCCCAGGATCGGCTACGTCACCGGCGACGACCTGACCGGCGCGATCGGCGACCTGCTCGCGGCCGGCCATCCGCTGGCCCACCTTGACACCGGGCAGTCGCTAGCCCAGGCCGGGGTCGAGCCAGTCACCGCGAACGCCTACCTGGGCGGGTTCGGGATCACCCGGGCGCTGGCGGCTGGCGCCGACGTGGTGGTCTGCGGCCGGGTCACCGACGCGTCCCTGGTCGTCGGTCCCGCCGCCTGGTGGCACGGCTGGCGGCGGGACGACTACGACGCGCTGGCCGGGGCGGTGGCCGCCGGGCACGTGATCGAGTGCGGCCCGCAGGCGACCGGCGGGAACTACTCGTGGCTGGCGGAGATCACCGACCGCCGCTACCCGGGTTTCCCGATCGCCGAGGTCGCGGCCGACGGGTCCAGCGTGATCACCAAGCACCCGGGCACCGGCGGGCTGGTCTCACCCGGCACGGTGACCGCGCAACTGCTCTATGAGATCGCCCAGCCGGCCTACCTGAACCCGGACGTGACAGCGCATTTCGACACGATCTCGTTGACCCAGCAGGGCCCGGACCGGGTGCTGATCTCGGGCACCGCCGGATCTCCGCCGCCCGCCGACGCGAAGGTCGCGATCAACTACCACGGCGGCTACCGGAACTCGGTCACGATGGTGCTCACCGGCCTGGACATCGAGGACAAGGCCGACTGGGCGACGCGGGAACTCTTTGACATCCTGGGCGGCCGGAACCGGTTCGCGCAGACCGATGTCCGGCTGATCCGCTCCGACCGCCCGGACGCGCCGAGCAACGAACTGGCCACCGCGCAGCTTCGGATCACGGTCAAGGACCCGGACCCGAAGAAGGTCGGCCGGGCGTTCTCCGGTGCCGCCTGGGAACTCGCGCTCGGCGGTTACGCCGGCTTCCACACCACGGCGCCGCCGACCGGCGAGTCCTCGTTCGGGGTGTACTGGCCGACCCTGGTGCCCGCCGATCTCGTCCCGCACACGGTCGTGCTGCCGGACGGCTCGTCGCAGGCGATCCCGCCAGCCCCCGACGCCACGCGCGCCGCCGGCGACCCCAAGATCCCCCCCACCCCCGGGAATCCCCTTGCGCCCGGGGTCCCCCGAGGGCCCTGGCCGGCGCCTGGCGCCGGCCAGGGCCGCCAACCGGTCCGTCTCCGGTCCCCCGCCGGGGACGGACCGTCCTCCGAGCCCACCCGCCGGGTCCCGCTCGGGACGATCTGCGCCGCCAGGTCCGGGGACAAGGGCGGCAACGCGAACATCGGCATCTGG
>JAJYTW010000133.1 GCA_021792855.1 Actinomycetes bacterium | reverse complement strand
CGTGACGTCCACCGGGGCGCTGCGGTTCGGCATCGAGGATGGTCTTCCGGCGCCGCTGGTGCGCAAGCTGATCGAGGTCAGGCTCCAGCAGGCCTTCCCGGCCGGGACGGACTGACCCGGGATCCGGCTGCCCGAGTGATTCGTGTGGCATTCTCCTGGCATGGGACTGGACATCGCAACGCTGCTCGGGATCAGCCTCTACCAGGCCTTCGACATCGACGCCGACGGCCGGGTGCTGGCCGGCGGGGACGAGTCGGGCAGCATGCAGCTGATCGAGATCGCGCCAGACGGCTCGCGCACCCCGCTGACCGCGCTGCCCGGGCCGTGCTCGGGCCGGTACCTGCCCGGCCAGCGCGCCGTGCTGGTCTCGCACGACACCGGCGGCGACGAGCGGCACCAGATATCGCTGCTACGGCTACCGCCCGCCGGCGGTCGGCCGGCCAGGCTGGACGACCTGGAGCCGGTCGTGCGTGACCCCCGCTACATGCACGTCCTCGCGGACGTGACCGGGGGCGCGATCTGCTACTTCACCAACCGGCGCAACGGGGTGGACTTCGACCCGGTGATCCGCGGCCTGGCCGACGGCAGCGAGCGGGTGCTGGAGTTCGGCGGCCGGTCCTACGACGAGGCCGCGCTGTCGCCCGACGGACGCTGGCTCGCGGTGACCGTGTCGTCCCCGGTGACCGCGAACTCCGAGCACGTCGCCCTGATCGACCTGACCGCCCCGGCCGGGCAGGAGGAACTGCTCGAGGTCACGCCGGCCGACGCTCCCGCGATGAATCAGGCCCTGCGGTTCTCCCCCGACGGCGCGGCGCTGTACTACTCGTCCAACAACGATCACGAGTTCACCGCCGTTGCGCGGTTCGACCTGGCCAGCCGGAACCGCACCTGGCTGGTGGCAGACGATGCCGCGGATGTCACCGGATGGCCGTCGCCGGACGGCTCGCTGCTGCTGATCGAGCGGAACGTCGACGGCCGCTCCGAACTGGCCCTGCACGACGCGGCGACCGGCAGCCGCCTGCGCGATCTGCCGCTCCCTTCGCAGGCCGGTGTCGCGGTGGCGCCGGAGCCGGTCTGGGCGGCGGACTCCTCCGTCGTCGCGGTCTCGTTCACCGGGCCGGACCTGCCGTCCGACGCGCTGCTCGTGCCGGCGAGCGGAGCGCCCGCCCGGGTGCTCACGAACTCCGCCGCCGGCCTGCGCGGCGAGCAGGCGGCCCGACCGGAGCCGCACCGGGTCCCCGGACCGGACGGCGACCCGATCTCGTGCCATGTGTACCGGCCGACGACGTGGGTGCCCGGTCTGGACGGCTCGGCGGTGCTGGTCGTGCACGGCGGGCCGGAGGCGCAGGCCAGGCAGAACTTCAGCGTCTACGTGCAGACCCTGGCCGCTGCCGGGCATACCGTGCTGGTGCCGAACGTCCGGGGCTCGACCGGTTACGGCAAGCGCTGGTACTCCGCCGACGACGTGCGCGGCCGGATGAACTCGGTCGATGACCTCGCCGCGATCCATGCCTACCTGCCGCGACTCGGCCTGGACCAGGCCAGGGCGGCGCTGTGGGGCGGCTCCTACGGCGGTTACATGGTGCTCGCGGGCCTGGCGTTCCAGCCGGACCTGTGGGCGGCCGGGGTGGACATCGTCGGCATCGCCTCGCTGGTGACGTTCCTGGAGAACACCTCGGCCTACCGGCGGGCGTACCGGGAACGGGAGTACGGCACGCTGGCCGCCGACCGCCAGTTCCTGCACGAGGTGTCGCCGCTGACCAGGATCGATGACATCACCGCGCCGCTGTTCATCATCCACGGCGCCAACGACCCGCGGGTGCCGCTCAGCGAGGCCGAGCAGATCTATGCCGCGCTGACCGGCCGTGGCCGCGAATGCGAGCTTATCGTCTACGGCGACGAGGGACACGGCCTGGCCAGGCGGGCCAACCGGCTGGACGCGTTCCCGCGCGCGGCGGCATTCCTGGCCAGGCACCTGAGCGCGGCCCCAGCGGCTGGCTAGGGCACGGTCAGCCCGTGCAGCACGACCGGCCCGGTAACCGGGTCTAGCTCGGCGGCCTGGCTGACGCCAGGGGGCGTGAAGGTGTCCATCACCTCGGGGATCGCCGACGGGGAGATGGCTAGTCCTCCGGTCGCCCGGTCTCCGCTGGTCGGCCGGCCGCGCCCTGGAACGGCCGGACCTCGATCGGCAGCATCCGCACGGCCCTGGCCTGCCGGCCAGCCCAGTACAGCGCGGCGTCCAGATCGGGAACCTTGATGATCACGAAGCCGCCCAGGTGCTCCTTGCCCTCCGCGTACGGGCCGTCGGTGATCAGCACCTGGCCGTCGTCACCGATCCGCACCACCGTGGAGGCTTCCGGCCCGTGCAGTCCCCCGTGGAAGACCCACACGCCCGCCGCCTGCATCTCCTCCTTCACGGCGGCCAGGTCGGCCATGATCGGGTCCAGGATCTCTGGCGGCGGCGGGTCCCCGACGGGCTGGTGCATGGCCAGCAGGTAGTACTTCATCGAACCTCCCGGGTCCGGTGGCCGGCCCCGAGCCGGCCTCCTGCCAGGTCTACGAACGGTGCTCCCGGTTATCGACAGTACGACCAGGCTCGGTCTGCCCCGCGGGCTGAGCGCCGGCTAGGCGTGGAAGGGGCCGAAGTTGACCGAGACCGACAGGCCGGTCCCGACCAGGACAGAGAACGAGGTGGCGCCGGCCATCTTCTCGACGATCCTGGTCAGGGCATCGACCAGTCGGTCGACCCAGGCCCTGAGCCGATCGAGCAGCGGATCGAGCAGCGGATCCGCCGGGGCCGCGGCCGCCGGGAGGGACGCGGTTTCGGGGGCGGTCGCGGTAGCCGGGCCGGGCGCGGCGCTCATCGTGGCCGCGAGCTGGCTGATGCCGTGCACGGTTGCCATCGCGTGGGTCAGTGCCTGGCGGGCCGACTGGTCGTCGGTGATCGGCATGCCCGCGAGTTCGTCCAGGCGTGTGTCGATTAGCCGCATCTGCTGTTCGTTGTCCATGTCCCACAGTGTCCTCGCCCGCGCCGGCCTCCGCGACGGCTCCGGCGTGCGCTTCGAGGTTCCCCTCAGGCCTGCCGTTCCAGGTGACTCTTCATGCTCGTCCAGATCCGCCGTTCCTGGCGTCGGCCCAGCCAGGTGATCAGCGGCCCGAGCAGCCGCAGCGCGCCCTTCGGCCGTACCCGGCCGGACCAGTGCATCCGGGTGCCGTCACCGGCCGGCTCGAAGGTCAGCGCGTAGCTGATGTCGGCCTGCCGCATGGTCGTGGCCGAGACCAGCAGCCTCGGTCGCTCGAATCGGGTGAACTCGACCAGCATCTCGGCGGTGCGGCCACCGGTCGCCACCGCCGAGCGGAACCGCGAGCCCGGCCCGACCGGTCCCGCAGTGACCTTCTCCACCCGCACCATGTGCGGGTTGTAGGCGGGTTCGTTGGCCGGGTCGGCGACGTAGTCGAACACCACGTCCACCGGCCGGTCGATGACGATCTCCCCGCGGATGACCGCCATGTGAGTCTCCTACCCAGAGTGGTCCGGCCGTCCCGGCCGCCTTGCGGGTGGTCGCAGGTCCCAGGCGCCGCTAGGCATCCCGCAGCGCCAGAGCAGGCGTCCTCGATGGCGAGACCCGCCGTCGTCGGGGTGCCGCAAGGTGGGCGACCCTCCCGTGATCACCGCCAGGCTGGAGTCGGCTACCGGATCAGCGGCCAGGCCGCCGCCAATCACAGCCGGCGCGAGTAGAAGGCCACTGCCACGCTGTATGCCAGGATCAGGCCGCCGAGGGCATTCATCGGCCAGATCACTGATGAATGGCCGAGCGCGAACTCAGCGAGGCCGAGGCCGAGGGCTGCGGCAGCCGCGACGTAGCCGGTAATCGCCGCCGCGTGCAGGTGGATGACCTGGTGTCGCTCGTCGTGTTCCCACCCGAGCAGTCGCTGATCCTGTGCCTGCGGTCTGCTCATTTCGACCGCCAGTCCGATGCCGATCGCGATGGTGATGATCAAGGCTGCCAGCGCCTCGATGCTCTGGCCGCGACTGGCGAAGATCGCGACGTACAGCGCGCCGTAGACCGACCACGCGGCCGGAACCAGGATGCGCCGCCGTCTCCGCCTCATCCGCGCGGCCTGGTCAGGCTCGGGTGCGGCAGGCCCGGGGCGGTCGTGGTCAGCTGGCATGAAAAATCTCCTCTACGCTGCGGCCGAAGTACCGGGCGATCCTGATCGCCAGCGGCAGTGACGGCGCATACCTGCCCTGCTCGATGGCGTTGATGGTCTGCCGGGACACGCCAAGCTCCGCGCCGAGCTGCTGCTGGGACAGCCCCTTGGCGGTGCGTAGCTCGCGCACGTCATTCGGAATGGAAAGCCTCCTTGACATCTTCGCTCTGCTGGAAAGTACGCTTTACAGCGGCGTCCGTCAACTACCGGATCCGCCGGATCGGGCTGATCACCCGGGCGGGGTGATGGCGGGCCGTGGCGCGCGCCCTTGGCTGGTGTGGGCGGGGCAGGCAACGGCGCATGGGAGGGCCGATGGGGCTGACGGAGTACGAGCCGGGGACGGCGTTCGCGGGGACGATCGGCCGGACGGCGGACGAGTCGACCCCGGCCTGGCCGCGGCCGCTGCGGGCGGCCGCGGATTCTCCGAACGTGCTGGTGATCGTCCTGGACGATACCGGCTACGGGCAGCTTGGCTGCTACGGCAGTCCGATCGCGACGCCGAACCTGGACGCGCTGGCGGCCGGCGGCCTGCTGTACACGAACATGCACACCACAGCGCTGTGCTCGCCGTCCCGGTCGTGCATCATCACCGGCCGGAACCATCACGCGAACGCGACCGCCGCGGTCAACGAGATGGCGACCGGCTACCCGGGCTACAACGGGCAGATTCCGTTCGAGAACGGCTTCCTGTCCGAGATGCTGCTGGCCCGGGGCTACAGCACCTACCTGGTGGGCAAGTACCACCTGCTGCCGTCGGAGTTCGAGTCGCCGGCCGGGCCGTACGACCGGTGGCCGCTCGGCCGGGGGTTCGAGCGGTTCTACGGATTCCTCGGCGGCGATACCAGCCAGTGGCACCCGGACCTGGTCTATGACAATCACCAGGTGCACCCGCCGCGGACTCCCGAGCAGGGATACCACCTCACCGAGGACCTGGCGGACCGGGCCATCTCGTTCATCGCCGATGCCAAGCAGGTCGCCCCGCACAAGCCGTTCTACCTGCACTTCTGTCCTGGCGCGACACACGCGCCGCATCATGTGCCGCGCGAGTGGGCGGACCGGTACGCGGGACGGTTCGACGACGGGTGGGACGCCTACCGGGAGCGGGTGCTGGCCAGGCAGCGCGAACTCGGCGTGGTGCCGGCCGGGGCCGAGCTATCCAGGCACGACCCGGACGTGCCGGACTGGGACTCGCTGACCCCGGACGCGCGCCGGCTCGCCACCCGGATGATGGAGGTGTTCGCCGGGTTCCTCAGTCACGCCGATCACCACATCGGCCGGCTAATCGACTTCCTGAAGGAGATCGGCGAGTTCGACAACACGCTGATCGTGGTCGTCTCCGACAACGGCGCCAGCGCCGAGGGCGGCCCGGCAGGGACCACCAATGAGCTGCAGTTCTTCAACAACGCGCCGGAGTCTGTCGAGGAGAGCCTGGCCAGGATCGGCGAACTCGGCGGCCCTGACACGTTCAATCACTTCCCGTGGGGCTGGGCATGGGCGGGCAACACCCCGTTCCGCCGGTGGAAGCGGGAAACCTACCGGGGCGGCACCAGCGATCCGTTCCTGGTGCACTGGCCGGCCGGCATCGCGGCCCGCGGCGAGATCCGCACGCAGTACGCGCACGTCACCGACATCGTCCCGACCGTGCTCGACGCGCTCGGGGCCGAGCCTCCCGCCGAGATCCGGGGCGTGGCCCAGTCTCCGCTGCACGGGGTGAGCCTCGCGCACACCTTCGACGACGCGGACGCGCCTACCAGGCACCGCACCCAGTACTTCGAGATGTTCGGCCACCGGGCGATCGACCATGACGGCTGGCGGGCGGTCTGCCCGTGGCCCGGTCCGTCGTTCGCCGAGGCCGGCCAGCCGTTCGGCGCCCTGATCTCGGCCGGGACGCTGACCGACCTGGACGCTCACCACTGGGAGCTTTACCACGTCGCCGACGACCCGGCCGAGAACCACGACCTGGCCGGGGAGCACCCGGACAAGCTGATCGAGCTGATCGCGCTGTGGTACACCGAAGCCGGAAAGTACAACGTGCTGCCGGTGGACGGCAGCGCCGCCGCCCGGCTGCTGGTCCAGCGGCCGCAGGTCGCCGAGCCGCGGGACCGGTACGTGTACCGGCCGGGCACCCAGACGGTCGGGTTCTTCGCGGCCCCGCGGGTGCTGAACCGGCCGCACAGCATCACCGCGGACGCCGAGATCCCGGCGGGCGGCGCGGAGGGCGTCCTGCTGTGCCAGGGCAGCAGCGCGGGCGGCTGGTCGTTCTTCCTGCGCGACGGCCGGCTCTGCTACGCGCACAACTACCTTGGCCGGGTGATCAGCCAGGTGTCCGCGAGCGAACCGGTGCCGGCGGGCAGGCACCGGCTGCGGTTCGAGTTCGAGCCGACCGGCAGTCCGGACCTGGCGGCGGGCCGGGGCGCGCCGGGCCGGGCCCAGCTCTATATCGACGGCACCCTGGCAGCGCAGGAGCAGTTCGAGGTGACCACCCCGATCGGGCTCAACCCCGGCGGGCTCACCTGCGGCGCGAACCCGGGCTCGGCGATCGTCCCGGACTACGCGGCGCCGTTCGGCTTCACCGGCGTCCTGCACACCGTCGTCGTTGACCTGTCCGGCGACCTGATCACCGATTCCGCCGCCGAGATGCGGATGGCGATGGCGCGGCAATAACGGCTGGCCCGGGTGTAACGGCCCGCCAGCAACGGTTGGCCTGGCGCGGACCGGCGCCTGGCGCCGGCGGGTGACGGGCCGTCCTGGCTCATCCCCGGATCACGTTCGGATAACGCGACATTTGCCCTCTTGAGGATTGGCCAAGCCGGAAGTACGCTCCCTCATAGATCGGCCGGTAAGCGCTTACCGAGATCCAAACCGCGAATGGCCCCAACGGGGCGCATCCCGTTGGACTCCCTGGGAAAGCGCTTACCGATCGAGCCCGGGACTGCCGGTCCCCGATCCGGCGGACCTGGCCAGCCCCCAGGGAGCGTGCCCCCGTGAACCCGACCAGCCCCCCGGTCCCCGAGTCCGCCCTGCCCGGTCTCGCCGTCCCGGGATCGGCCGTAGCCGAGCCAGCCGTATCCGAGCCGGCCCTTATCGAGCCCGGCCTGACCGAGCCGGTCGTGACCGAGCCCGGTGTGCCAGGGCAGCCGACGATCTACGACGTCGCGCGAGTCGCCGGGGTATCGATCGCCTCGGTTTCGCGGGTGCTGAACGGCCGCCGCAATCCGCGCCCTGAGACCAGGGAGCGGGTGCTAGAGGCGGTGAGCGAACTCGGCTTCATACCGGACGGCGCCGCCCGCGCGCTGAGCGCCAGGCTGAAGGAGGTCGTCGGGGTCGTGATCCGGCGGCCGCCGCCGGTCACGGCGCCGGACGGCAGCGTCTTCGAGGACGAGGAACTGAGCCTGCAGTTCTCCGACCTGATCAACCGGGGCATCGAGATCGCCGCGCAGCGGCGCGACTTCAACCTGCTGGTCTCGTCGGTCGGCCTGGACGGGCACGACGAGGAGCGGCGGATCTTCTCGCTGGCCCGCAAGTGCGATGGGCTGATCCTGCATGACCGGGTGCTCGACCCGGCCCGGCTGGCCAGGTTGGCCCGGCTGGTACCGGTGGTGACCCTGGCCGGCACTCCGACGCCGACCACCGTGAACGTCGGCAGCGACAACGCCAGCGGGATGGCCGAACTAGCCCGCCACCTGGTTCGCGACCACGGCTACCGGACCCTCGCTTACCTGGGCGGATACTCCGACAGCCCGGACAACCTAGCTCGGGCGGCGGCCTTCGCCAGCCAGGTGAGGGCCGATGGTGCGACCCTCCTCGACGGGCCGGCCTGGCGCGGCAACTATTTCGCGGCCGGCGGCGCGCGGGTGATCGAGCGGATGCTGGCGGCAAGGCAGCCGCTCCCCCGGGCCATCGCCTGCGCGAACGACCAGTCGGCGCTCGGCGTCGTTTACGCGCTCACCCAGCACGGCATCGCGATCCCCGGCGAGGTGGCGGTGGCGGGATTCGACGACATCCCGATGGCCCGGCACCTGCGGCCACAGCTCACCACGGTGCGCCAGCCGATCCAGGAACTCGGCGCGACGGCCTTCGATGTGCTGCACGCGCTGATCGGCGAGGACCGGGCGGACCGGGCCGACGTGATGCTGCCAACCCGGCTGATCCGGCGGGAGAGCTGCGGCTGCCCGTCCGGCGCCGGCCCGCTGGCCCGGGCCGCGGGTTAGGAGGCACCGATGCGGATGCTGGCTCGCAAGCTCCCGTTCTACCTGGTCACCTTCGTCATCGCGATCACCATCGACTTCTTCATCCCGCGGCTGATGCCGGGGAACGCGCTAGACGCGCTGCTCGCCAAGGCCGGCAGCCAGATGGGTAGCCCGCAGGCGCTGCATGCGCTGGAGCGGCTGTACGGGGTGCACAACCCGGCCAGCCTGCCGCAGCAGTACCTGCACTTCTGGGCTCAGCTCGCGCACGGCAACCTGGGCATCTCGACAAGCTCGTATCCGACCCCGGTGACGTCCGTGATCGCCACCGCCCTGCCGTGGACGCTGGGGCTGGTCGGGATCGCCACCGTGATCAGCTTCGTGCTCGGGACGCTGCTCGGCACGCTGGTCGCCTGGCGGCGCGGATCCTGGCTGGACAACCTGCTGCCGGTCACCACGTTCTTCCAGGCCGCGCCGTACTTCTTCCTGGCGTTCCTGGCGATCGAGGTGTTCGCCGTCGTCCTCGGCTGGTTCCCGTACGGCCTCGGCCAGAACCAGCTTGACTACGCCACCGGCTTCGCTCCGGCGCACGTCGCCGACATCCTCGATCACGCCGTGCTGCCGGCGGTCACCATCGTGGTCGCCTCCGCGGCCGGCTGGATCGTCGGCATGCGGAACCAGATGCTCACCACGATGGACGAGGACTACGTCCTGCTCGCCCAGGCGAAGGGACTGCCCAAGCGCCGGGTGATCTGGTACGCGGCAAGGAACGCGATTCTGCCCAGCGTCTCGGGACTCTCGCTCGCGATCGGCTTCGTGATCTCCGGCTCGCTGCTGACCGAGATCGTGTTCGCCTATCCAGGCATCGGGTTCGTGCTCTACCAGGCGGTGGTCAACCACGACGCCCCGCTGATGCAGGGGATCTTCCTGATCATCACGCTCGCGGTGCTGGCCGCCAACCTGATCGCCGACTTCGTCTATCTGATCCTGGACCCGCGCACCCGGCAGGAGGCGTAATCGATGGCCATCAGCCTGAACGAGCCAGCCGGCCCCGGACTGGCCGCCGCCGGGCCCGCCGTGACCCGGCCGCGCCGGAGGCGACGGGTCACCCTGCCCCGGTCGCCCAAGGTGCTGGTCGGTCTCGGCCTGCTCGCGCTATTCGTGCTGATCGCGATCGTCGGCCCGCTGGTCGCCCCGTATAACCCGTCGGCCGACCTGGCGGCCAGCGGAGTGCCGCAGGCCCCGAGCGCCGCGCACCTGCTCGGCACCACCCAGACCCAGCAGGACGTGCTCTCCCAGATCCTGGCGGGCGGGCGGAGCACCCTGCTGGTGTCCTTCCTGGCCGGGGCGGTCGCTACCGTGATCTCGGTACTGGTCGGCGTCTCGGCCGGCTACCTGGGCGGGCTGACGGACGACCTGCTGTCGATGCTGGCGAACATCTTCCTGGTGATGCCCGCACTGCCGCTGCTGATCGTGATCTTCGGGTTCCTGCCCGGATCGAGCAACGACCTGCTGATTGGCGCGATCATCGCGCTGACCGGCTGGGCCTGGGGCGCCCGGGTGCTGCGGGCTCAGACGCTCTCCCTGCGCGGCCGGGACTACGTCGAGTCGGCCCGGCTGATCGGCGAGCGCCCGGCCCGGATCATCGCCGCCGAGATCGTGCCCAATCTGCTCCCGATCATCGCGTCCTCGTTCCTGTTCACCGTGCTCTACGGGGTCGGCACCTACACCGCGATCGCCTACCTGGGCCTGGTGAACATCGACCCGCACTGGAGCTGGGGCGGCATGCTGTTCTGGGCGCAGTCGGTGAATGCCCAGGTCAGCGGATACTGGTGGTGGTACATCCCGCCCGGCCTGGCGGTAGCACTGCTCGGGACCTCACTCGCCCTGATCAATTTCGGCATCGACGAGTTCATCAACCCGCGGCTGCGGGCGGCCGGCCTGAGCCGCCGGCAGGCCCGCCGGGCCGGCGCCCCGGCCAGGTTCCGCCTCGGCCTGACCCCGGTGGTGCGGCCGCCGGCCGGCTCCAGGGACGGTGCGGCGTGAGCCGCCCGGCCGGGCCGGTGACGCCGGCCGGTGCTCCGCTGCCGCCGGGCACGCCGCTGATCGAGGTCCGCGGGCTGTGCGTCGACTACGGCCTCGGCCCCGGCGCCGTGCACGCGGTTATCGATGCAGACCTGACCCTGACCAGCGGGTCGGTGCTGGGACTGGCAGGTGAGAGCGGCAGCGGCAAGTCCACGCTCGCGTACGGGATCACGCGGCTGCTGCGCTCGCCCGGCGTGATCACCGGCGGCCAGGTGCTGCTGCACCGGCCGGCTCCAGTCGACCTGCTGGCGGCGACCGAGCGGGAACTTCGGGACCTGCGCTGGTCCACGATCGCGGTGGTGATGCAGAGCGCCATGCACGCGCTGAATCCGGTGATCAGCGTCGGCGCGCAGCTTACCGATGTGCTCAGGGCGCATGTGCGGCGGATGGGCGCGCCCGGCCGCCGGCGCCGGGCCGGCGAGCTGCTCGAACTGGTCGGGATCCCGGCCGACGCCCTGGCGCGATACCCGCACCAGCTCTCCGGCGGGATGCGCCAGCGGGTGATGATCGCGATGGCGCTGGCGCTCGATCCGGCCGTCGTGATCATGGACGAGCCGACGACCGCCCTGGACGTGGTCACCCAGCGGGAGATCCTCACCGAGCTGACCCGGCTGCAGCGGCAGTTCGGCTTCGCGGTCCTGTTCATCACCCATGACCTGTCGCTGCTGGTCGAGCTCGCCGACTCGATCGCGGTGATGTACGCGGGCCGGCTGGTGGAGCGGGCCGAGGCGGCCGGGCTGTACCGGGCGCCGCGCCACCCGTACACGCTCGGACTGCTGCGCTCGTTCCCGCCGCTGCACGGTGAGCGGCGCGAGCTGACCGGCATCCCGGGCTCGCCGCCGGACCTGCGCACCCCGCCCGCCGGGTGCGCGTTCCACCCGCGCTGCGGTTACGCGATGGACATCTGCCGGTCACAGCCGCCGCCCGCGGTCGGACTCGGCCCAGCCGGGCGGCGCACTGCGGCCTGCTGGCTGCAGGACGGCACCAGGCAGGTGCCGGCCGAGCTGGGGGTACCGGAGGCCGGGGTGCCGGCGGGCCCGCCAGTGGTGGCGCCGGCCAGGCCGGTGCCGGAAGCGACCGGGAGTGCGTCGTGACCGTCCCCGGCGGGAACGGCAGCCGCACCG
>JAJYTW010000132.1 GCA_021792855.1 Actinomycetes bacterium | reverse complement strand
AGCCAGACCTGCTGGAACGTCGTCGACCCCGGTCGTCCTGGCGCCGCAGGTGATGTTCCGGCGCAGGTGAACCAGCACAACTCGTCACTCGTCATACACAATAGACATGTCGGATATCGAGCCAGCGGCGGCTGCGACCACGGCGTCGATAGCACCACTGTGCTAAAGGATGTGACCTTGCGTGCATCGCAAGCCAACACCGATCCCCGTCGTCCTCGCGACCGGAGTGGTGCTCGCGATCATCTTCGCTGGCGCGGTGGCCACCGGACTCGGCTACTGCTGACTACGGCCGCTACGGACCTGATCCGGAATCGGCGGCGTCGGCAGCCTGAGCCGATGATCTAAGTCCGCCGGCGACCGGGATCATGGTCCAGGTTATGACCAGCCTATTGGCCCGCGGGAACGGTCTGTCCGACCCGCAGGCCAATGGCTATATGCCCCTAGGGGTAGGGGTAACCGGGGAGGAACCTTGGAACCGGCCGGCCGATAGCCGGGCGGAACCAAGGAGGGGCGATGGTCACGATCGAGGAACTGCACGACCTGACGGCCGACACGGTGGTGGACGCCCGCGGCACGTCCTGCCCGGGCCCGATCCTGGCGGCCAAGAAGGCCATCGGGTCGGTCTCGCTGAACGGGATCATGGAGGTCCAGGCGACCGACTCGGGCACCCTGAAGGACCTGCCCGCCTGGTCGAAGAAGATGGGCCACGAGTACCTGGGCTACTTCGAGGACGCCGGCTACCTGCGGCTGTTCATCAAGAAGGCCAAGTGACCGGCGATGCCGGAGGGCGATGACGGCGCCTGGTCGCCGCGGATCCTGGTCTTTTCCACCAACAACATCTCCGACCCGGGCATCGACCTGGCGGGCAGCAGGCACCTGCATTACCCGCCGGGGGTCCGGGTGATCTCGGTGCCGTGCAGCAGCGGCATCCGGCCGTCCTGGATCATGCACGCGTTCCGGGCCGGCTTCGACGGCGTGTTCGTCGCCTCCGACGGCGAGGAGTGCGCTCTGCTCCCCGACTGCGCCGGGCGGTCCGCGAAGATCACCGCCGACGCGCAGGAGCAGATGCGGCCGGCGGGCCTGGAACCTGGCCGGCTGAAGATGGCCGCCCTGTGCTCGGTCTGCGCCGAGCCCTTCGTCAATTACATGCGCGAGTTCTCCGCCAGCCTCACCGAACTCGGGCCAGTCAGCATGGCAACGGCCTCCTAAGAGAAGAAGCAGGCGCGACACTATGGCGGACACCACCACCAAAAAGACCCTGATCGTCTTCAGCGGCGACTTCGACAAGATCCTCGCCGCGTTCGTGATCGCGAACGGCGCGGCCGCGATGGGCGACGACGTCACCATGTTCTTCACCTTCTGGGGGCTGAACGCGCTGCGCAAGCCGGAGCACGTCAAGGCCCAGGGCAAGAGCCCGGTGCAGAAGATGTTCGGCGCGATGATGCCGCGCGGCTCAGGCAGGCTCGCGCTGTCGCACATGAACTTCGCCGGGACCGGCCCGAAGCTGATGAAGCACGTGATGCGTCAGCAGCACGTGTCCAGCATCGAGGAACTGATGAGCACCGCGCGGGAGCAGGGCATCAAGTTCATCGCCTGCACCATGTCGATGGACGTGATGGGCCTCAAGCGCGAGGAACTGATCGACGGACTGGAGTACGCCGGCGTTGCCACGTACCTGGGCGAGGCGGACGAGGCCAATGTCAACCTCTTCATCTGAGACGGCGGCCGCCCGCGCGGCGGACTACGACGTGCTCGTCATCGGCGGCGGGATCGGCGGCATGGAAAGCTCGCTGAAGCTCGGCGACATGGGCTACCAGGTGCTGATGGTGGACAAGGAGTCCAGCGTCGGCGGCCGGATGATCCTGCTGTCCAAGGTCTTCCCGACCCTGGACTGCGCTAGCTGCATCTCCGGCCCCAAGATGACCAGCGCGGTGCACCATCCCAACGTGGAGCCCATGCTCTACAGCGAGGTCCAGGGCATCCGCCGGCTGCCCGGCGGCAGGTTCAGGGCGACGATCCGGAAGAAGGCGAGCTTCGTCGATAACGCGGCCTGCACCGGCTGCCAGGACTGCGAGCCGGTCTGCACGGTCGGGGTCCCGGACAACTTCAACGCCGACCTGGTCGCACGGCGGGCCGTCTACCTGCCGTTCCCCCAGGCCGTGCCGAAGAAGGTGGTGATCGAGCGGCTCGGCACCTCGCCGTGCACCGACACCTGCCCGGCCGGAATCAAGGCACACGGGTACGTGTCCCTGATCAGGTCCGGCAAGTACGAGGAGGCGTTCCAGCTAGTCGCGGACGCCACGCCGCTGGTCGGCAGCCTCGGCCGGGCCTGCTACGCGCCGTGCGAGACCGACTGCACCCGGGGCGAACTTGAGGCGGCGATCCCGATCCGGCGGCTCAAGCGGTTCATCGCCGAGCGGCACTACCAGGGCGCCGACGGCCCCGGTGTCGCCGTGGCCGAACCGAACGGCCGCACCGTCGCGGTCGTCGGCTCCGGCCCGGCCGGGCTGACCGCGGCGTGGAAGCTGGCCAGGGCCGGCTACCGGGTGACGGTCTATGAGAAGGAGGACCAGCCCGGCGGATTCCTGCGGCACGCGATCCCGGAGTACCGGCTGCCCGGCGCGGTCGTGGACGCCGACATCGCGAACCTGACCGCGATCGGCGTGGACATCCGGACCGGCGTCACGGTCACCGACCTCGAGGCCCTCAAGGCGCAGGGCTACGACGCGGTGCTGCTCGCGACCGGCACCCCGCGCTCGACCCGCCTCGGCGTGCCGGGCGAGGACCTGCCCGGCGTCGTCTCCGGCCTGGAGTTCCTGCGGGACGTCCGGCTCGGTGCCGGGGCCAGCCTGGCCGGGAAGCGGGTCGTCGTCGTCGGCGGCGGCAACGTCGCGATGGACGCCGCCCGGACCGCCCGGCGCCTCGGCGCCGAGCAGACGCTGGTCGCCTACCGGCGCGGCCGGGAGGAGATGCCCGCCCATCTCGCCGAGATCGCGGACGCGGAGCGGGAGGGCGTGCTGTTCCGGTTCCTGGTCGCGCCCACGGCGGTGACCGGCGACGCGGCCGGGAACGTCACCGCCCTGCGGCTGGCGACGATGCGGCTCGGCGAGCCGGATGCCTCCGGCCGTCGGCGCCCCGAGCCGATCCCCGGCGGCGAATTCACGCTGGAGGCCGACCTGGTGATCGCCGCGGTCGGCATGTCGCCCGAGCCGGCCACGTTCGAGACGGTCGCCGCCGCGGACCGGGGCGGCCGGATCGAGGTCGACCCGAAGACGACGCAGAGCGAGGTCGGCTACCTGTTCGCCGCCGGCGACGTGGTGAGCGGGGCCTCCGACATCGCCCAGGCGGTCGGCCTCGGCCAGCGGTCCGCATTCATGATCGACCGGTGGCTCACCGGCCAGCCGATGACCGGCTTTGCCGCGCTCGACGACCGGCTCGGTGTGGTCGACAAGGCCTCGGTGCTGGCCCGGCAGCGGGAGTTCGGGCACCGCGACCCGGTCGTGCCGGACAGCAGGTACTCGGCCGAGCCAGCGGACTTCGCCGAGATCGAGCCGCCGATGACCGAGGCCGAGGCGCTGATGGCGGCCGGAAGCTGCCTGGACTGCGGGGTGTGCTCCGAATGCGGCCAGTGCGTGGCCGCCTGCCCGGCCGGCGCGATCAACCTGAACGCCAAGGACGAGTTCGTCGAGGTCGAGGTCGGCGCGGTGGTGGTCTCGACCGGCTTCAGGCTGTTCGCCGCCGACGCCAAGCCGCAGTACGGCTTCGGCCGCTACCCGAACGTCATCACCGGGATGCAGATGGACCGCCTGGTCGCCCCGACCCGCCCGTTCAACACGGTGCTGCGCCCCGGCGACGGAAAGGTGCCGGAGCGGATCGCCTACGTCTCCTGCACCGGGTCGCGGGACAAGCAGGTCGGCAACCCGCTGTGCTCGAAGATCTGCTGCATGTACTCGGTCAAGCAGAACCAGCTCATCATGGGCGCGCTTCCGCTCGCCGACGTAACCATGCATTACATGGACATCCGGGCCGCGGGAAAGCGCTACGACGAGTTCTACGAGCAGGCCAAGTCGATGGGCGCCACCTACATCAAGGGCCGGGTCGCCGAGATCCGGGAGAAGGAGAACGGCGACCTGATCCTGCGGTACGAGGACGTCGAGAACGGCGGCCAGATCACCGAGGCCGAGTACGACCTGGTCGTGCTCGCCGTCGGCATCCAGCCGAACCGGGACGTGGATCGATTGTTCGAGGGTGAGCGCCTGGCCCAGGACGAGTACTTCTACGTCGCCGAACCGGACGCCGACCTCGACCCCGGGCAGACCTCGATCCCCGGCGTCTTCGTCGCGGGCACCGCGGCCGGCGCGAAGGACATCGTGGACTCCATCCTGCACGCGGGCGCGGCGGCCGCCCAGACCGCCGCCCACCTGGAACGGGCCGCCCACCAGGAGCGGCCCGGCCACCAGGAGCGGCCCGGCCAGCACGCGGCGATCACGGCGGAGGTGCCGGCATGAGCGAGCAGCGGCGCATCGGCGTCTACATCTGCCACTGCGGCGGGAACATCTCCGACTTCGTCGACGTGGCGGCGGTCCGCGACGCGGTCGGAGACGAGGCGGACGTGGTCGTCGCCGAGACCGCCCTGTTCGCCTGCTCCGACGGCACCCAGAAGGACATGGAGCAGGCGATCAGGGACCAGAACCTGGACGGTCTCGTGGTGGCCTCCTGCTCGCCGAAGCTGCATCTCTTCACCTTCCGCGGCGTGGCGCGCCGTGCGGGCCTGAACCCGTTCGAGTACTCGCACGTCAACGTGCGCGAGCAGGACTCCTGGGCGCACGGCGACGACACGGCGGCCGCGACGGAGAAGGCGATCAGCCTGGTGCGGGCCGGGATCGCCAGGACCAGGCTGTCCGAGCCGCTGGACGTGCTCACCGTGGAGACCACCCCGAAGGCGCTGGTGATCGGGGCGGGCATCGCGGGGCTGCGGGCCGCGATCGGGCTGGCGGACGTCGGACTCGGCGTCTACCTGATCGAGCGGGAGGCCGAACTTGGCGGCTGGGTGGGCACGCTCGGCGCCATGTTCCCCGCCGACCGGGACGGCCGGGAGATGATCGCCTCGCTCGTCGCCGAGGTCAGGAAGCGGCCGTCGATCATCGTGCTCACCCGTGCGGAGCTGATCAGCAAGTCCGGCAGCTTCGGCAACTACGTGGCCGAGATCCGGGTCCGGACCGACGGGGAGGCCGGCCAGGTGATCCGGGCCGAGGTCGGCTCGATCATCGTCGCCACCGGCACCGACAGCTACCAGCCCGAGGCGGGGGAGTTCGGCTACGGGATCGACGGCGTGCTGACGCTGCCGGAGTTCACCCGCCTGGTCGACTCCGCCGAGGGCCCGCTGACCCGGAACGGCAGGCCGGTGCGGACCATCGCCTACATCTACTGCGTCGGGAACCGGCAGCCCGGCGGGAACGAGTACTGCTCGAAGTTCTGCTGCACGGCGGCGGTGCACGACTCGGTGAAGGTCTCCCGGCTGGATCCGTCGGTGCACCAGTACCACCTGCACCGGGACATCCGGACCTACGGCAAGTACGAACTGCTGTACACCGAGTCCCGGGAGCGCGGCTCGGTGTACCTGAAGTTCGCCGACGACGCGCCGCCCTCGGTCGCCCTCGGCCCCGACGGCCGGCTGACCGTCACCACGACCGACACGCTCACGCCCGGCGCGGAGCTTGCCATCCCGGCCGACCTGGTCGTGCTGGTCACCGGCATGGTGGCGCGGCAGAACGACGCGCTGAAGTCGATCCTGAAGGTGCCGGTCGGCAGCGACGGCTTCTTCAACGAGATCCACCCCAAGCTCCGGCCCGTGGAGACGATGGTCGACGGCGTCCTGGTCGCGGGCGCCTGCCAGGGCCCGAAGACGTCCGCCGAGGCGGTCGCCTCCGGGCTGACCGCGGTCACCCAGACCGCGGCGATCCTGAAGAAGGGCGTCGCCGAACTCGATCCGCTGGTCGCGGCCGTGGACCCGGCCGCCTGCACCTGGTGCGGCGTGTGCGCGCAGACCTGTCCGTACGAGGCGATCGCCAGCGTGGCCGCCGACGGCAAGCAGATCGCCGTGATCAGCGCCACCACCTGCAAGGGCTGCGGCGGCTGCGCTCCGCTGTGCCCGGCCGACGCCATCGACCTGCGCGGTTACACCGACGCGCAGATCACCTCCATGATCGACGGAATGGCAAGGGAGCCGGTCGGATGAGCGCCGCAGTGAACCAGGCCGCCAGCCCGAGGATGCGGGAGATCCGCGAGGTCGTGCGGGAGGAACCGCTGATGCACCGCCCGATCGAGGCGGCCCTTGCGGACGGGCCGCTCACCGTCCCGGCGATCGCCGCAGCGATCGGCAGGCCGGCCCACGAGACCCTGATCTGGGTGATGGGCATGCGCCGGTACGGCAAGGTCGTCGAACTGCCCGAGGCCGACGACGACGGCTACTTCCAGTACGCACTGAAGGCTAAGGGGGCGCGGTCATGACCACGGTCATCGACACCGGCCTGCTCGACGACGTCAAGCGCTTCGGCGCGGCCGACGTATCGGCCTGCTTCAGCTGCGGCAACTGCACGGCGATCTGCCCGCTCGCGGACAACGCCGGGCAGTTCCCGCGCCGCATCATCCGGTACGCCCAGGTGGGGATGAAGGAGGAACTGGTCTCGGCGAAGGAACTGTGGACCTGCTACCACTGCGGGCTGTGCTCGCAGACCTGCCCGACCAAGGCCGACCCTGGCGGCTTCATGGCGGCCGCCCGGCGGTACGCGATCGCCAGCTACGACAAGTCCCGGCTGGCCCGGGTGCTGTACACCAGGCCGGTCCTCGGCAGCGTGATCGCGGCTCTGCTCGCGCTCGTCTTCGGGTTGTTCTTCTACTCCGCGCACGGGCCAGCCCCGGCCGGCCAGCTGAGACTGTTCGACTTCGTGCCGGAGCCGCTGATCCACTACACCGGCCTGGCGGTGATGGTCGTCGTCGCGGTGGCCGGGATCGCCGGCATCGTGACAATGGCCGTCCGGATCGCCCGGGTGCAGGGCGTGACCTGGCAGTTGCTGCTGGGCAGCCGGGAAGCCAGGGCACGGACCGGCCGGGCGCTGTGGACCACGATCGGCGCCGAGGTGCTCGGCCAGCGCCGGTACCGGGCCGACTGCGCCGAGCCGCAGGCCGCCGAGCCGCTGTGGCGGCGCCGCTGGCTGGTGCACGCGGCGACCATGTACGGCTTCCTCGGCCTGCTCGCCGCCACCCTGGCCGACTACGGCCTGGCCCTGATCGGGGTGCGGAAGACCGGCGCGCCGGTGCCGGTCTGGTACCCGACCAGGCTGCTCGGCACGATCGCCGGCCTGGCCCTGATGTACGGCGTCACGGTCTTCATCATCAACAGGATCCGCAAGGTCAATGAGGCGGCCCGGGAGTCGGCGCCGTCCGACTGGCTGCTGCTGGCCCTGCTCTGGCTGACCGGGCTGACCGGCTTCCTGCTCGAACTGGGACTGTACGTGCCGCACGGCACGGCGTTCGGGTACTGGGTGCTGCTCGCGCACGTGTCGGTGGCGATGGACCTGATCCTGCTGGCGCCGTTCATGAAGCTGGCGCACGCGATGTACCGGCCGGTCGCGTTGTTCTTCTACGAACTCGCGGCGGGCCAGGGCACTCGCGCGAGCTAAACCGGACCGGCGGGGGCCGGCGTCGCGGCCCGGCCGGCGGCAGGCCGGCGCGGGCCGCGACGTCCTAGCGCAACTGGTCGCGGCGGCGGGTCAGGTAGGCGACCTCGGCGGTGTTGCCGGCCAGTTCGATGGCCCGGTCGTAGGCCGCCCGCGCCTGCCCGCCGCGGCCGAGGCGGCGCAGCAGGTCGGCGCGGGTCGCGTGATAGGCGTGGTAGCCGTCCAGCGCGGCCGCGAGGCCGTCGACCGCAGCCAGTGCCACGTCCGGGCCGTCGACCTCGGCGACCGCGACCGCCCGGTTCAGGGCGACGACCGGGGACGGGTCGAGGCGGGCAAGCCGGTCGTAGAGGGCGAGGATCTGCGACCAGTCGGTGTCGCGGATGTCCGGGGCGGAGGTGTGGACCGCGTTGATCGCCGCGAGGATCTGGTAGCGGCCAGGGGCCGCCCCGGTGGCGATTCGCTCGCGCACCAGTCGGTGCCCCTCGGCGATCATGGCGCTGTCCCACGCCCCGCGGTCCTGCTCGCCCAGGGTGACCAGTTCCCCGGTGGCCGAGATCCGGGCCGCGCCGCGGGCCTCGATCAGCAGCATCAGCGCCAGCAGGCCGGTAACCTCGCCGTCTGCCGGCAGCAGGTCGCGGACCAGGCGGGCAAGCCGGATGGCCTCGGCGGTCAGGTCCTTGCGGACCGGGTCTACGTCGGGACTGGTCGCGAGGTAGCCCTCGTTAAAGATGAGGAAGATGACCGCGAGCACACCGGAGACCCGTTCCGGCAGATCGGCCGCCCCCGGCACCCGATAGGGGATGCGTGCCGCCCTGATCTTGGCCTTGGCGCGGGTGATCCGCTGTCCCATCGTGGCTTCCCTGACCAGGAAGGCGCGCGCGATCTCGGCCACGGTTAGCCCGCCGACCAGGCGCAGCGTCAGCGCGACACGGCGCTCTGGTGCGAGAGCCGGGTGGCAGCAGGTGAAGATCAGCCGGAGCCGGTCGTCCTCGATCGCCCCGGCCGGCCCGGCCGGTTCGGGGTCGTCAAGCATCAGGGCCTCCCGCTGCTTGCCGTCGCGCCTGGACTCGCGCCGGATCCGGTCGATGGCCTTGCGGCTCGCGGTGGTGGTCAGCCAGCCGCCGGGGTTCGGGGGCACGCCGTCGGCCGGCCACCGCTCGACCGCTGTCGCGAACGCCTCGGCCGCCGCCTCCTCGGCGATGTCGAGGTCACCGAACCGCCTGGTCAGGGCGGCGACCACCCGGGCCCACTCGTCGTGGTAGGCCCGGGTGATCGCCGCCTGGCCCGAGGTCACTGGAACGGCCGCACCTCGACCTTGCCCCGGCACGCCTTCGAGCCCTCGGCGGCCAGCGCGAGGGCCTGGTCGAGGTCGGCCGCCTCGATGATCCAGAAGCCGCCGAGATACTCCTTGGCCTCCAGGTACGGCCCGTCGGTGATCAGCGGGGTGTCGCCGGTGCCGTCCACGACTGTCGCGGTGGTCGCCGAGGCGAGGCCGCCCGTGAAGACCCAGTGGCCCTGCGCCTGGAGTCGCTCGTTGAACGCGCCGGTGTCGGACATGGCCTGCGCCATCGACTCCCGGTCGGGGTAGTTGCCGAACTCGCCTAGCTCGGCCGGTCCGTAGACCGACATCAGGTACTGCATCGCGGTTTACTCTCCTGTCGGATGGAACGCCGTGGGCCGGTTCCCGGCGAGGGTCAGTGCTGAGCCCGGCTGTGCGGGAAGCGGTGCACCTCCTGCGGCCAGCCGACCGCGACCGCGATCCGGCCGGCCCAGTACCGGGCCTGGGCATCGTCGGGCACGTCGACGACCGCGAAGCCGCCGAGGTGCTCCTTGGTCTCGACATACGGCCCGTCGGAGAAGACCGGCGATCCGCCGCTCGGGACGACGCTGCAGATGGCGGTCGAGGCATCCAGGGCTCCGTCGCTGAAGATGAAGACACCGGCCGCGGTCATCTCCTCGATCACTGCCCTGGCGGCGGCGCCCCGCTCGCGGGTGTCCTCCTCGGTAAGTTCGGGCACCCACTCGTCATTGAAGGCGATCAGGTAAAACGCCATGTCAGGCTCCTCCGCTCACGGGCGGCCCGGATGGCCGCCGCTCACCTTCACCACGAACGCGCTCGCCTCGATCCGACACCCCGGCCAGGATTGTTCCAGGGCCGGCTCCGATCCGCGCCGTGGCGGCGGAGTGCCCGCCGCTCCGGCGATGCCCCGATACTGAAGGCGTCATGCCCACAGAACTAGCTGACTCACTGCGCGCCGAGGCGGAAGCCTGCCTGCGCGTCCTCGCCGGCGAGGGCGCGCGGTTGCGGGACGACCAGTGGACCGCGATCCGTGCCCTGGTAGTCGATCATGTCCGCGCGCTGGTCGTACAGCGGACCGGGTGGGGGAAATCGGCGGTCTACTTCGCCGCGACCAGGCTGCTGCGGGACCGGGGCGCCGGTCCGTCGGTGATCGTGTCGCCGCTGCTGGCGCTGATGCGTAACCAGATCGCCGCCGCCGAGCGAGCGGGCATCCGCGCCCGCACGGTCAACTCGGTCAACATCGAGCAGTGGGAGGAGATTTACGCGGAGGTCGCGGCCGGTCAGGTCGACGTGCTGCTGGTGAGCCCGGAGCGGCTCAACAACCCGGGCTTCCGTGACCTGGTGCTGCCCAGGCTGATCGACTCGACCGGCCTGCTCGTCGTCGACGAGGCCCATTGCATCTCCGACTGGGGGCACGACTTCAGGCCCGACTACCGGCGGCTCCGGACGCTGCTGGCCGCGCTGCCGCCGGGCGTGCCCGTGCTGGCGACGACGGCGACCGCGAACGAGCGGGTCAGCCGTGATGTCGCCGAGCAGCTTGGCGCTGCTTACGCCGGCGAGACCCTGGTGCTGCGCGGCAGCCTGGACCGCGAGAGCCTGCGCCTGGGCGTCGTCGCGCTGCCGACGGCTCATCAGCGCCTGGGCTGGCTGGCCGACCACCTGCCCGAGTTGCCGGGCTCCGGCATCATCTACGCGCTCACCGTTTCCGCCGCCCGGGAGGCCGCGACGTACCTGCGTGACGCGGGCCTGAACGTCGCGTCGTATACCGGCCAGGACGATCCGGCCGACCGGCACGCGGCCGAGGACGCGCTGCTGGCGGGCGAACTGAAGGCACTGGTCGCGACCAGCGCGCTGGGCATGGGCTTCGACAAGCCGGATCTTGGCTTCGTCGTGCACCTCGGGGCGCCGCAGTCGCCGATCGCCTACTACCAGCAGGTCGGCCGGGCGGGCCGGGCCGTGGACCGGGCCGAGGTGATCCTGCTCCCCGGCCGGGAGGACGCCGACATCTGGGCCTACTTCGGCTCCCTCGCGTTCCCAGCCGAGGCCGTGGTGCGCCGGACGCTGTCCGCGCTCGAGCAGGCTGACCGGCCGCTGTCGACCGCCGCGCTCGAGGCCAGCGTCGACCTGTCGCGGACCAGGCTGGAGACGATGCTGAAGGTGCTCGACGTCGACGGCGCGGTCCGGCGCGTCACCGGCGGGTGGACGACGACCGGACAGCCCTGGGGGTACGACGCCGAGCGCTACGCCCGGGTCGCCGCCGAGCGAGCCCGCGAGCAGCAGGCCATGCTCGGCTACATCGCCACCACCGGATGCAGGATGGAGTACCTGCGCCGCCAGCTTGACGATCCGGCGGCCGCGCCGTGCGGGCGCTGCGACAACTGCACCCAGCGCAGGTGGCCGGCCGCGGTGACCGAGGCGGCGGCCCGCACAGCTCGGGAACACCTGTCCCGGCCGGGCATCGAGGTCCAGCCACGCAAGATGTGGCCGACCGGCATGCGCGAACTCGGGATCGACGTCGCGGGCAAGATCGGCGCGGGGATCGCGGCCGAGTCCGGCCGGGCGCTGGGCCGGCTGACCGATCTGGGCCGGGGACCGAGGCTGCGGGCGCTCCTCGCCGGGGGCACTGCCGAGGATGCTGCCGATGGGGCTGCGAGCCGGGCCGGGCCGGGCCTGGACGGGCCGGTGCCCGCCGATGTGGTCGCCGGCCTGGTCGAGGTGCTCGCCGGATGGGATTGGA
>JAJYTW010000131.1 GCA_021792855.1 Actinomycetes bacterium | reverse complement strand
ATGTCGGCGCCGAACTGGCGGCGGCGCCGGAGGTGATCGCCGAGGCTAGGCTGTACCGGGCCGGCCCGCGGGAACTGCTCGAGATCATCGGATCGCTGGCCGGTGCGGCCCAGACGTTGCTATACGTGGGACACAACCCGGCCGCCGCCGACGCGACCGAACTGCTGATCGGCCGGCCGGTGGAGTTCCCCGCCGCGGGGATCGCGATCATTGATATCAAGGTTCCGTGGCCGGATCTGATCACCGGAGCCGGGGACGGCGCGGGTGACCTGATCACGTCCTGGTCACCGGGGCAGGTGTCCTGATGGCCGGGCAGGTCCGCGCCGGGATGGGCCCCGGGCGCTTATGGCCTGCTTAACGCGGCCCGGCCAGTGACTGATGGTCGGCGTGCGGTCGCGGTCCGTGCATGCCGTAAGTTCTCCTTCGACCGCACAGATCTCCGGGAGGAATGCCGATGTCGGCTGAGGTGCTCCGGCTTCGCGACGTAGGGGTCTGGCGTGATCAGTCGATGCTGCTGCGGGACGTGAACTGGATCGTCCGGGACGATGAGGCCTGGGTGGTGGTCGGCCCGAACGGCGCGGGCAAGACGACGCTGCTCCAGGTCGCCGCCGGGCTGATCCTGCCGAGCACCGGCACGGCGGAGATCCTCGGTGAGCCGGTGCGGCAGGCCGACCTCGCCGAGTTGCGGAGCCGGGTGGGCATCGCCAGCGCGGCGGTCGCCGACCAGGTGGACCGCGGCGAGAAGGTGATCGACCTGGTGATAACGGCGGGGTACGGCCTGCTGGCCAGGGGCGAGGAGCGGTACGACTCGTTCGATCTGGTCCGCGCGGTGGAACTGCTGGACGCGGTGGGCTGCGCGCACCTGATCCGGCGGCGGTTCGGGACGCTGTCCGAGGGCGAGCGCAAGCGGGTCCAGATCGCCAGGTCGCTGATGGCCGACCCGGAACTGCTGCTGCTCGACGAGCCGGCCGCCGGACTGGATCTGGGCGGCCGGGAGGACGTGCTCAGCCGGATCGCCGCGCTGGCCCGGGACCCCCGGTCACCGATCCTGGTCATTGTCACGCACCATGTCGAGGAGGTGCCCGAGGGCTTCACGCACGCGGCGCTGATGCGCAAGGGCACGATCATGACCGCCGGTCCGGTGGACGAGGTATTCACCGAGCACAACCTGTCCCGCTGCTTCGGGGTGCCGCTGACGGTCGAGCGCCGGGCCGCGCGGTGGATGGCCCGGGCGGTCCCGCTGCCCTGACCGTCCCCCTGACCGGCCGCCCGGTCGGCCGCCCTGACCGGCCTTGACCTAGTATCTGCTCATGTGTCTGGGGTCGCGTGGGCATCGCTGAGGCCCTGGCCATCCTCGCCGCCGCGATCGGGGCGGGTGCCATCAACGCCGTCGTGGGGTCCGGGTCGCTGATCACCTTTCCGACCCTGCTGGCCTTCGGGCTGCCGCCGGTCGTCGCCAACGTCTCCAACAACACCGGCCTGGTGCCGGGCAACGTCAGCGGTGTCTACGGCTACCGGGCCGAGCTTGCCGGGCAGCGGGCCCGGCTGACCCGGCTGGGCCTGGCGTCCCTGGCGGGCGGCCTGACCGGGGCGATCGCGCTGCTCGCGCTGCCCGCGGCGGTGTTCGGGTTCATCGTCCCTGTGCTGATCCTGATCGCCTGCGTGCTGGTGGTGGCCCAGCCCAGGCTGTCGGCCTGGGTGGCGGCCCGCGGCGCCAGCCATCCCGAGCACGGCGGGCCGCTCCTGATCGCGGGGGTCTACCTGGCCGCGGTGTACGGCGGCTACTTCGGCGCGGCCCAGGGCGTCCTGCTGATCGGGTTGCTCGGCATCTTCTGGACCGACGGCCTGCAGCGGGTCAACGCCGGCAAGAACGTCCTGGTCACGATCGTCAACGGGATCGCCGCGGTGATCTTCATTCTGATCGCCCACATCGACTGGGTGGTCGTGGCGCTGATCGCCGGCGGCTCGATCGTGGGCGGGCTGATCGGGGCCAGGGTCGGCCGTCGGCTGCCGCCGCTCGCGCTACGGCTGATCGTGGTCGCGGTCGGCCTGATCGCCGTCGTCAAGCTGCTGTTCTTCCCGCGCTGACTCCGCCGCCGCACCGGGGTCGGAGTCGGCAGGGGCGGGGTCCGGGGCGGGGGCGAGAATGCCGGCCGCCACCGCGTCCAGGACCAGTCGCCTGGCCATCTGGCCGAGCGTGGCCGAGCCATCCTCGATCAGGGCGACCTTGGCGAGCACCTGATCAGCGGTGATGCCGTGCCGCTGCCAGGTGCCGCCACCGACCGCGAGGTTCTCCAGCATCGGCTGGAGCCGGTCGATCGCCCGGGCGAACCTGGCGTCCGCGCTCTGTCGCGCGTTGAACTCATCCCACAGCGCGCGGAACCGCGCGGCCTGGTCCGACGGCAGCAGTCCGAAGATCCGGTCGGCCGCGGCCCGCTCGGCGATCTCCTGCTGCCGCTGCTGCTCCTCGCTGGCGTACAGGAACAGGTCCCCGGCGTCGATCTCCACCAGGTCGTGCATCAGCACCATCGCGACCACCCGGGAGATGTCGGTGCCCGCCGGGGCGTGTTCGGCAAGTGCCAGCGCCATCATCGCCAGGTGCCAGGAATGCTCGGCGGAATTCTCCGGCCGCCCGATCCCGGCCAGCACGGTCTGCCTGAGCACGCCCTTGAGCTCGCCGATCCCGGACACGAACCGCATCTGCTTGTCGAGCCGTTCCATGGGCTCCATTGGATCATCCCGGTGCGCACCAGCCGCCGGCGGCCCGCGGCGTCACCGGGAGCTATCCGCGCCAGGCGCCGTGCCGCTCCGGAGGCTCGTCGGCGAACACCGCGCGATCCATGATCATCGACTCACCCCGGAACAGCGGCGTGTCCCTGACCTGCCGCTCGATCGTCGCCGCCGACATGGTGTAGCCGATGAACAGGAACAGCGAGAGGGCCTCGATCAGGATCCACAGCCAGTGCGAGGCGAGTTGCAGGCTCCAGTCGTTCAGACCGTGCAGCACGGCGGGCAGCGCGATGCCGAACAGGATCAGCGGGATCCGCCGCCGGCGGTAGTTCACGCCAATGCCGATGAAGAACGCCGCGATGCCCGCCCAGACCGCGTGCTGGAAGCCGTCGACGAAGACCCGCAGCGCGAAGGTCAGGATCAGCGGGATGGCCACGCCCGCCTGGTGGTTGCCCTGGGTGATGTAGCTGGAGGTGTACAGCACCGACTCGCGGACGCCGAAGGCCAGGCCGGCGATGGTGCCCAGGAACATCCAGACCCGGACGTCCAGGGTGATCTTCCAGATCCAGCGCAGTGCCAGCGCGGCGATCAGGATCGGCAGCGCCTTGGTGACCTCCTCGGCTAGGCCGGCGCCGTAGATCCAGGGCAGCAGGTTGTGCGGGTCCGCGGTGTTGTCGACGGCGTTTTCCCACGGCAGCGTCATCACCGGCAGCAGGATCAGCACCGCGACCACGATCGCGGTCGCGATCCCGCCGATCAGCCTGGTGATGTGGCCCGGCCGGATCAGCAGCCAGAACGCGATGGCCCACAGCGGCGCGATGGCCAGGCTGTAGGCCCAGCCAGGGGCCGCGGCGTCCCTGGTGGTCGAGAACGCGACCACGAACAGCGACGGGAGCAGGCCGTAGGCGATCACCAGCAGCCGCGAGCCCTGTCGCCAGCCGGGATCCTTCAGCCAGCTTCGGATCGGCAGCAGGATGTGCACGGCGGTGGCGAGGTCGGCACCGGGAGAGTCCGCGGTGGGCGGCGCGGGCGCCTGGTCCGGGCCGGCCGCGTCCGGGCGATGCTTGTCCTCGTCAGCGGCGGCCGGGACGTCGCCTGCCGCGGCTCCGGCCGCCGGACTGGCCGCTGAGTCGGCGGATGGGCCGGCCGCGGCGCCGCCGGCCGGCCGGGCATCCTGCGGGCCGGCCAGCGCGATCCGGACCGCCGGGCCGAGCGGCGAGACCAGGCGGACCTCGAGCGCCGCGCGCACCGGCACCGACCCGACCGCCATCCCGCCCACGAAGGTTCGTCCCTTGCCCAGATCATCGAGCACCCAGGCCTGGCCGTCCCAGGTCACCTTCGCGTGCTCGCGGGAGACCATCGGGTCGGCGACGACGATCGCGTTGTGCGGACTGCGCCCGATGCCCACATCCGTGCCCGGCTCGAAGGTGCGCGTCTGGCCGGCGAACGTCACCGTAAGCTCGTTCACTCGACCACCTTCCCCGAGCGCACCAGGGCCGCGGGTGCGCGCTGGCTCAGGTTACCCACCCCAGGACGGTAGCTGAGGCAGGTCCGGTCCGGCCAGGCCCGCCCCGGGCCCGCTGCCTGGCCCGCTGCCGGGCCTAGCGGGCCGCTGGCGGACCGGGGCTAGTTCTCGCCCTCGTCCGCGGCCGCCGCCGCGATCACCGCGTCGACCTCGGCCTTCCTGGCGGCGACCTCGGCGTCGTACTTCTCCTGGTCGATCCGGTCGGCCAGATCCTCGTCGGCCTTCATCAGGGCGTCCAGATCGCTGTCGGCGGCGCCGAGCACGCCAAGGTCGGCGAAGGCGTGCCGCACCCGCGGACCCCACAGGCCAATGTCCCGCACGCACGGCACGATCCTGGTGAACAGCAGCGACCGGAACGCCTGCTGGACCGGTGAGCCGTCGGTGAACTCCAGGCACTCGGCCACGTCGAAGCCGAGCGTCTCCCACACCTCCTGGGCGCGGAACCTGTTGTTCATCAGGTAGCAGCCCTCGATCAGGAACTCCTCGCGCTCGGCTCGCTCGGCGTCGGTTAGCTGGGCGTAGTAGTCCTTCAGCGCGAGCCTGCCGAACGCCACGTGCCTGGCCTCGTCCTGCATCACGTAGGCGAGCACCTGGGTCACCAGCGGGTTGTTGGACATGTCCCGGTGCACCCCGAAGGCGGCCAGGGCCAGGCCCTCGATCAGGACCTGCATGCCCAGGTAGGGGTAGTCCCACCGGCCGTCGGACAGCGCCTGCCCGAGCAGTCGCGCGAGGTCGTCGTTGATCGGGTAGAAGACACCGATCTTGTCCCTGATGAACCTGGAGTACACCTCGACGTGCCGCGCCTCGTCCATCGTCTGGGTGGCGGCGTAGAACTTGGAGTCCAGGTCCGGCACCGACTCGACGATCCTGGCCGCGACCGTGAGCGCGCCCTGCTCGCCGTGCAGGAACTGGCTGAATAGCCAGGACGACAGGTGCGTGCCGAGTTCGTCGCGCTCGGCCTGGTTCAGCTTCTCCCACTGCCGTGACCCGTAGATCGGGCTGAACTCCTCGGACTGCTCCATCACGTTCGCCGGATTGACCGGGATATCCCAGTCGATCCGCGTGGTGGCATCCCACTGCTTGTCCTTGCCCCGCTGGTAGAGGCTGAGCAGCCGGTCGCGACCGTTGTCGTAGTCCCAGCTGAATCGCGCGCTGCCGGCGGCGGGGACGTCCCAGGTGCCGGAGGCCACGTCTCTCACATAGTGGTCGTAGGTGCTCATGGCGGCTCCCAATGACGCGATAACCGCGATGCTACTCGCTAGTAGCCGATCGCTCCAGAGCCAGAATCGTGCCCCGGACTCGTCACTGGTGCATCGGAAGCTCATGCTCGGCATGGCCGGCCGGCTCAAGCTGGAAGGTGGAGTGCTCCACGTCGAAGTGGCCGCGCAGGCAGGCCTGCAGGGTGTCCAGCATGGCCGCGCTCCGCGCCCCGGTGAGCACCTCACGCTCCACCACGACGTGCACCGAAAGCACCGGCAGGCCCGAGGTGATGGTCCAGGCATGCAGGTCGTGCACCCCGCGCACGCCCTCGACCTCGGTGAGGTGCCGTCGGACCTCGCTCAGGTCGACGCCCCGCGGACTCGCCTCAAGCAGCACGTTCACCGCGTCGGCGAGCAGTCGCCAGGTGCGGGGCAGGATCAGCGCTCCGACGCCAAGAGCGGCGATCGGGTCGGCCCTGGTGAAGCCGGTGAACGCGACTATCACGCCGGTGACGATCACCGCGACCGCACCGAGGGCGTCCGAGGTCACCTCGAGGAACGCGCCCCGGACGTTCAGGCTCTCGGCCCGGCCCCGGCTGAGCAGGATCAGGCCGGTCGCGTTCGCCGCGAGCGCGACCACGCCGAAGACGATGATCAGCGGTGACTCGACCTTTGGTGGCGAGATCAGCCGGGTGATCGCCTCGACCACGATGAAGACCGACAGGCCGAGCAGGATAACGGCGTTCACCACCGCGGCCAGGATCTCGGCCCGGGCGTAGCCGAACGTCCGCCGGGGGGTGGGCGGGCGCATCGCGAACACCACAGCGAGCAGGGACAGACCTACCCCGGCCGCGTCGGCCGCCATGTGCGCGGCGTCCGCGAGCAGCACCAGGGCGCCGCTCATCCAGGCGCCGACCGCCTCGGCGGCGGCGACCGTCAGGGTCAGCAGCATCACGATCAGCAGCGCCCGCCGGTGCCGGCCGGTCGCGGTCCGGACGCCGCGCCCGTGCCCGTGATCGTGCCCGTGGTCGTGCTCGGGAGCACGGGTGACTTCCGGCGCACGGGCGACTTCCGGCACACGGGCGCCGGGCCCCGGACCGCCGCAGCCTGCGTCGTCAGTGAATTCCTGGCCGTGCCCGGTCATGGCCTCAGGAAATCACGCCTCACCGGGCGCCAGCAGTTCGTACGCCGGATTGATCATGACCGCCTGATGGTCGCGAATGGCGACCTGGCCGGTGAACCGCACCTTGGCGCCCGGGTTCAGGCCGGGGATGTGCGACCGGCCGTAGAACATCGCGGTCAGGTCGCCGGTCGAGTCCATCACCTCGCAGGCCAGCACGGTGTTCCGCTCCACCGGCCGGATTTCCACGGCGTGCACCCGACCTTCCACGGTCACCCGGCCGCGCCGCGGCACCTGGCCGATCGGCGTCGCCGCCGCCGACGGCACCGGCCGGTTGTAGTCGTGCCCGTCCGCGGCGGTGGCCGGAATCGGCTCGGGTGGCGCGGGCGGGCCGGTGACCGGTTCGGTGGCGGGCACGGGCGGCGGTGCGGGTGCTTGCCCGGTCACCGGGGCCGGCGGCTCGGGCGCCCGAACCGTGGTGTCCGCGGCCGGCGCCGCCCCGCCCGGCGGGGCGGGGATCGTCTGGCCGGCCACCGCGGCAACCCGCTCCCGGTTCCGCGCCGCCAGGCTCTCCACCCGGCTGCGCACGTCGAACGGGACGATCGTGGCCGCCGCGTGCGGGATCCGGCTGACCATGCTGGCGATCTGGTCCGCGGTCCGGTCGTGCAGCAGTCGCCCGAGCAGCGGCGCGTAACTGCGGCGCGGCAGCACCGCGGTCACGCCAACGCCGGGCAGCAGGGCCTCGGCCCGGACCATCTCGGCGGCCGCCCGGGCGAGCGCGCGGTCCGGGCAGTCCACCAGGTCGAGCACCACGCCGGTGTTCGCCCGCAGCCAGTCCTGCCGCAGCTTGGTCGCCTGGGCGCTGTCCAGCACGAAGTGCACCGCCCGCAGGCTGGTCGGCCGCAGGCTGCGCGCGTACCGCAGGCCGGCCAGGGTGGCCAGGTCGAAGTCG
Source organism: Actinomycetes bacterium (assembly GCA_021792855.1). Classification (GTDB taxonomy): domain Bacteria; phylum Actinomycetota; class Actinomycetes; order Streptosporangiales; family Streptosporangiaceae; genus Chersky-822. The sequence continues at coordinate 4,232 of JAJYTW010000131.1, read as the reverse complement.
TCGACGAAGACGTAGACCGTGCGCCGGGCGTAGGTGGGCGGCTCCGGCGGCCCGCCGGCGGTGCCGATGTGCGCCAGGACCTCGGACTCCTTGCGGTACTGCCGGTTCAGCCTGATCAGTGCCGGCACCCCGATCGCGAACACGATCAGCACCAGCCAGGCGCCCTCGGTGAACTTCACGATCACGAAGATCAGCACCACGATCAGCGAGGTGAGGCCGGCCGAGAAGTTGATCACCAGCTTGTGCCGCCAGCCCTGCTCCTTGTGCGTGCGGTGATACTTCGCCATCCCGAAGCCGGCCAGGGTGAAGGCGGTGAACACGCCGAGCGCGTAGAACGGCACCAGGTTGTTCACGTTCGAGCCGAACACGGCCAGCATCGTGCAGGACAGCACGGTCAGCACGATGATGCCGTTGGAGAAGACCAGTCGGTGCCCGCGCTTGGTCAGCCACCGGGGCAGGAACGCGTCCTCGGCCACGAAGCTAGCCAGGAACGGGAACCCGTTGAAGCTGGTGTTGCCGCCGGTATAGAGGATCAGCGCGGTCGCGGCCTGCACGAAGATGAACACGATGTAGCCGAACGTCGACGAGCCGAAGACGATCTGGGCTTCCTGCGAGATGACGGTCGGGACGCCCGAGGTATACGGCGTGGCGTGGGTGATGTGCGCCAGCCAGGACACCCCGGCCACCAGCGTGCCCAGGATCAGGCCCTCGGTGACCAGCACCCGCCGGGCGTTCCGGCCCTCGGGGGGCCGGAACGCACTGACCGCGTTCGACACCGCCTCGATGCCGGTTAGCGACGAACCGCCGTTCGCGAACGCGCGCAGCAGCACGAACACCAGGCCGAAGGTGATCAGGCCGGAATGATTCGGCGTCCCGGTGTAGGTTCCGGCGTGCGGGTGGTACAGCGGCAGGCCGCCGAAGAAGAACTCCCTGGCCAGCCCGACCACGATGGTCAGGATCATGACGCCGGAGAACAGGTAGGTGGGCACCGCGAACGTCCGCCCGGCCTCGCGGATGCCGCGCAGGTTGCCGTACAGCATCAGCAGCACGACGCCGATCGAGATGATCGTGAGCAGGAACGGCGTGTTCAGCGGGTGGATCACCGAGGCGACCGCCGCGGTACCGGCCGAGATCTGCACGGCGACGGTCACCACGTAGTCGATCAGCAGCGCGACGGCGGCGACCTGGGCGACCTTCGGGCCGAAGTTCTCCCTGGCCACCACGTATGAGCCGCCGGCCCGGGTGTAGACGGTGACGACCTCGCGGTAGGAGAGCACAACCAGTGCCATCACGAACAGCACCACGCCGGTCAGCGGCAGGATCAGCGCGAACGCGGTCACCCCGAGGCCGCCCTTGATCAGCTCGATCAGGATTTCCTCGGTGCCGTACGCCGAGGACGAGATGCCGTCCGGCGCCAGCACGCCCAGGGCCAGCGGCTTGGACAGCCGCTCCTCGCTGAGTTGCTCGGTGACCATCGGCGGCCCGAGCAGGCGCCGCTTGATCGCGTAGCCGAGACTCTCGGCCCGGTAGTCCCCGGGATCTACCAGGCCGACATCTTTGCCTGTCGCCACGCCTCTCGCTCCTCCGCTCGCACAGCCGCAGCCACCGAAGGTGCCTGACCTGGCATCCTAGACGTGGCTTTCATACCACCCGTGCCTGAGGCACGCGCAGCCGGCCGCGCTCCCCGCTGGCGCGCGGATCCGGCCGGGAACCCGGGGGCCCGGCGCGCCCGTACGGTCTGGTTGCTGGCCGCTCGGACAGGTGTTCCTCCCGCGGGCCGGAAGCTGGCAGAGTGAGCATCGGGGCGGGGATCCCCCGCCCGGCACTGACAGTGTTCCCAGCGCCTGCGCGGCTACCCGCGGAATCTGCCCGATCTGATCCGGATCGACCGGATCCGGGGCCGGCCGCCGGTGTTTGGGTAGTGACAAGGGCAGCGGCGGATCAGAAGGGCTGCATGGACATGACCACATCACCGGCGGCGGCCGCGCCACAGGCGGGCAGCGGGCCCGTGCTGCATCTGTCGGATCTGATGGGACGTCCGCTCACCGACTCCGGCGGCGAGCCGATCGGGAAGCTCGCCGACGTCATCGTCCGGCTCCGGGGCGCCGAGCACCCGCTGGTCACCGGCATCGTGGCCGCGGTCGGCAACCGCCAGGTGTTCGTGCCCGTCGAGCAGGTGAGCGCGTTCGACGGCGAGGTGCTCACGCTCACCAGCCCCCGGCTGGATCTGCGCAAGTTCGAGCGCCGGGAGGGCGAGGTGCTGCTCCGGGCCGACGTGCTCGGCCACCGGCTGATCGACGTGCCGGCCGCGCACCTGATCCGGGCCGTCGACCTCGAACTGCGCAGGCCGGCCGACGCCTGGGTGCTTGCCGGGGTGGACACCCGCCGCCGGGCCCGCGGCCTGATGCGGCTGCTCGCCCCGGAGGTCGTGCACGAGTACGAGGACTGGGCCAACTTCGAGCCGCTGATCGGGCACGCCGGCAGCGCCCGGCTGCGCGGCCCGTTCGGGCGGATCCGCCGGCTGAAGCCGGCCCAGATCGCCGATCTGCTTGAGGAGGCGTCCAAGGCCGAGGAGACCGAGATACTCGGCCAGGTGCACGCCGATCCCGAGCTAGAGGCGGACGTGTTCGAGGAACTTGACGAGGACCAGGCCACCAGGCTGCTCGGTGCCCGCACCGACACCGAGATCGCGCAGGTGCTCGCCAGGATGCGGGCCGACGACGCGGCGGACGCGATCGCGGAGTTGCCGCAGCGACGCCGGCAGCCGATCATCGACCTGCTTCCGGTCGGCCAGCGCACCAAGGTGCTGACCCTGATGGGCTTCAACCCGACCAGCGCCGGCGGCCTGATGGGCATGGACTTCCTCGCCGTGCCCGCGGACATCCAGGTGGTCGAGGCGCTGGCCGCGGTGGGCGGCTCGAGCAGCCTCCAGCCCGAGGCGCTGACCAGCGTGCACGCGCTGGATGAGCACGGCAGGCTATGCGGGGTCGTCAAGCTGGTCACCCTGCTCCAGGCGGACCCGGCGGCCCGGTTGCGGGACGTCTACGACGACGACCCGGTCCGGATCGGCGCCGACACCGACGTTGTCGATGTCGCCGTGCTGATGAGCGACTACAACCTGATCACGATTCCGGTGGTGGACGAGAACCGGACCATGATCGGCCTGATCACGGTCGACGACGTGCTCGAGGTCACCCTGCCCGAGGACTGGCGGCGCCGCGAGGCCGCCGAGCCGCCGGACTCGCACCGGGGCAAGCGGGAATGACCCGGCCACCGGGACGCGGCGCCAGCCGGCCAGACCCGGCGCTGAACCGGCCGAGCGCGGTGCTGGACGAGGCGCACCTGGGTGACATCGAGGGCGCGCTCGGCCGGATCAGGGTGGGCGACGAGCAGCGCTCGGGCTGGCGGCGCCGGCTGGTCACCTTCCTGGCCATCGTCGGTCCCGGCCTGATCGTCATGGTCGGCGACAACGACGCCGGCGGGATCGCCACCTACGCCCAGGCCGGCCAGGACTATGGCTACAGCCTGCTCTGGGTGCTGCTGCTGCTGATCCCGGTGCTGATCGTGAACCAGGAGATGGTGGTCAGGCTCGGCGCGGTGACCGGCGTCGGGCACGCCAGGCTGATCAACGAGCGGTTCGGCCGGTTCTGGGGCTGGTTCAGCGTCGGGGACCTGTTCATTCTGAACTTCCTGACCATCGTCACCGAGTTCATCGGCATCTCGCTGTCGATGGACTACCTGGGCGTGAGCCCGTACATCTCGGTGCCGGTCGCTGCCGTGCTGCTGATCGGGATCACCGCGAGCGGAAGTTTCCGCCGCTGGGAGCGGGCGATGTTCGGCTTCATCGCCGCCAGCGTCGTGCTGTACCTGCCACTGGTGTTCCTGTCCCATCCCCGCGCCGGCTCGATCGCGTTCCACTTCGTGGTGCCGGGCATCGCCGGCGGCGTCAGTTCCAACGCCGTGCTGCTGATCATCGCGATCGTCGGCACCACGGTCGCGCCCTGGCAACTGTTCTTCCAGCAGTCGAACGTGATCGACAAGCGGATCACGCCGCGGTTCATCAGGTACGAGCGGGCGGACACCATCCTGGGCTCGCTGGTGGTCGTGGTCGGGGCCGCGGTCATCCTGATCGCCACCGTCTACGCGGTCCGCGGCACCGGCCTGGCCGGCCACTTCACCAGCGCGCTCGGGGTAGCAGACGCGTTCGCGGCCAAGAGCAGGTTCCTCGGCGC
>JAJYTW010000130.1 GCA_021792855.1 Actinomycetes bacterium | reverse complement strand
ACGGTGGCGGCGCTATAGATGCTGGCCTCCCTGGCCATCATCGGCATGTTGGAGGTGTTGGCGATCACCACGGTGCGCCGCGCCAGCGTCCCGCCGGTCCGCGGGTCGGCGAGTCGGGCCAGGTCGGTGAGCATCTCGGCAAGCTCGTTGCCGCGCTCGCCGCAGCCCACGTAGACGATCACGTCGGCCTCGCACCACTTGGTGATCTGCTGGAGCAGCACGGTCTTGCCGGTGCCGAACCCGCCGGGGACCGCGCTGGTGCCGCCGAGGGCGACCGGGAACAGCACGTCCACCACCCGCTGCCCGGTGCGCAGCGGCGCGCCGCTGTCCAGTCGCTCAAGGTACGGCCGGGGCACCCGGACCGGCCAGGACTGGGTCAGCCGCACCTCGGCCCCGCCGACCGTGGCGATCACCTCGTCGGCTCCGGCCGGCCCGGCGCCGCGCAGGCCGGTCACCCGGCCGGCCACTCCCGGCGGAACCAGCACCAGGTAGCCGACCCCGCCCGCCGTGGCGATCGACCCCAGGCGGTCCCCCGCCTCGGCCCGATCCCCGTCCGCGGCCCGCGGGGTGAACGCGAAGCCGGCGGCCTGGCCGGCGCCGGCGGACTGGCGGCCCGCGCCCGCCGGGTCCAGCCACGGACCCGCGTCCGACAGCGGCCGCAGCAGGCCGTCGAAGACCCCGCCGAGCAGGTGCGGGCCGAGTCTCGCCGACAGCGGCTCGCCGCGGGAGACGACCGGGTCGCCGGGCGCGACGCCGCCGGTGTACTCATAGGTCTGGATCGTCGCGACGTCACCGCTGATCGCGACGATCTCCCCGGGGAGTTGGTCGGGCCCGATCGCCACGATGTGCGACATCGTCGCGCCGGCGATCCCGGTGGCCTCGACCAGCGGCCCGCTAACCCGCCGGACGCGGCCGGCCGGGCGCTCCGGGTGCCGGGGCCGGCCAGTCATCGGCACAGGTCCGCGATCTGGGTGGCTAGCTGGCCGACCGCCCGCTCGGCGAGCCTGGGCAGGGACAGGTCCACCACCAGCCCGGGCGCCGTGGCGACCGCCCCGCCTGCCGGGTCCTGGGCAACGACCGCGCCCGGTCCCGCCGATCGGGCCGCCAGCGCGCTCAGGCCGGCCAGCAGTTCCGGGTAGTCCGGCGCGTCGCGCAGGGCAAGCACCGCCGCTGTGATCTGGCCGGCCAGGTCCTGGCGGGTTGCCTCTTCCGCGCGCAGGGTGACCGCGCGGGCGCGGCGCCGGCTCCGGGCGACGTCCGCCGCGGCGACCGGACCGGCCTCGGCCGCACCGTCGGCCCTGGCCCGCTCGACCGCCCTGGCGGCCGCCTGGCTAGCCCGGCTGGTCACGCCGGCGGCCTCGGTCCTGGCATCCGCGACGATCCGGGCGGCCTGCTCGGCGGCCCTGGACCGGAGCGCGGCGCGCACCGGCTCAAGCGCGGCGCCGGGACGGTCAGTCACGCTCACGGCAGGCCCCCGGCCCCGGGGGCACCGGCCCCGGGGGCACCGGTCTCGGGGAGCACCACCGCCAGCACGTCCGGCCGGCCGGACCGGGCCTCGGCGCCGATCCAGTCCGCGGCGGCCGGCGTCAGCACGGCGACAACCACGTCTGCCGGCAGGCCCTGCCAGGCCGCGAGGGCGGCTGCCCGGTCGGCGGCCGGGCACAGCACGGCCCCGGCCAGTCCGTAGCCCTCGATGACGAGCGGTTCGCCGATCACCGCCGCCCGCGCCATCGGCTAGCCCTTCCCGATCAGGATCACGCCGACGATCAGGCCGTAGATCGCGATCCCCTCGGCCAGGCCGACGATCACCATCGCCCGGCCGAAGATCTCCGGCCGCTCGCTCATCGCCGCAAGTGCCGCCGCCCCGACGTAGGCGACCGCCACCCCGGCCCCGATGGTGGACCCGGCGACCGCGATCGCCGCCCCGATCAGCGCCGCGGAGTTGCCCGCGGCCGCCGGCGCGGCAGCCGCCTGGGCGGCGTGTGCCAGGTGGCCGGCGGCTGCCGCGCCGGTCCCCACCGCGGCCCCGGCGGGCCCGATCGCGACGGCGAGCAGCACGGCCGCGGCCGCCAGCACCACGACGCTGGCCCCGGCGAGCAGATAGCCGGCCCGCCGCCCGTGCCGCGCGGCCAGGCGCGCGACGATGACGCCGACGGCGATCACCGGCGCGGCGAACAGCCAGATGACCATCACGCCTTCCCCTCCCCCGATCCGGCCCGCCCCGATGCCGTCGCACCGCTGCGCACCGTCTCTGCCTCGGCGGTAACGAACTCCCCGACGCCGGTCTCGACCCGCAGCCGCCACGGCCGGAACGGACGCCCCTGCCCGACGAAGATGCGGGAGAACAACTCGTAGTACTCCAGCCGGAGCGCCTGAACGGCGGCGACCAGCGCCTCAAGCGCGAACGCGAGCGCGCTCCCGGCGATGAACACCACGATCGCGGCCGCGATCCCGGCGCCGCCGCGGTGCCACAGGCTCGTGGTGCCGTCCCAGACCAGCAGCCCGAGCGCGGCGTGCGCGAGGCCGAACGCGGCCAGCCTGGCGAACGACACGATGTTCGAGGCGAGCCGGATCACCAGGTCGAAGACCTCGACCGTGGCCTGCGTGACGCCGACGCCGCCGCCGCCGGCCTCGGCCAAGAAGCCGACGAACGCCCCGGCGAGGGCGAGCAGCGCCAGCGCTACGCCGGCCGCCACCGCCCACGCGGCGCCGAAGTACACGCCGGCCGCGAGCACGCCGATGCCCAGGAACAGCGCCGAGCCGGCCAGCCCGGACGGCGCGTACAGAGCGAGCGGCCAGCCGCCCTCGCGCCACCGGTTCAGCGTGCCCAGGGCGTAGGCGCCGGCCAGCAGGATCACGCCGATTCCGAGCCCGGCGAGGAGCAACTGCACCGGCTCGTCCAGCGGGTTCAGCCAGAGCGTGGGTACCACTCCGGTCGGCCCGAAGAACTCCCCGTAGCCGAACCCGAACGCGGTGGCGGCCAGCCCGGCCCCGGCCACGAACGGCCAGGCGGCCCGGAACCTGCTCGCCCGGCGCGGCCAGCCGAATCGCAGCGCCACCGCGGCCGCGATCAGCAGCAGGCCGTCCCCCACGTCGCCGAACATCATGCCGAACATGAGCACGTAGCTGGCCCAGGCCAGCCAGGCGGGGTTGATGTCGGCGTACGGCACCGTGCCGTAGGTCGCCACCAGGGGGCTCAGCGCACGCTGGCCGGATCCGGTGACCAGGGTCGGCGCCTGCGCGCCGGGCGGCCGGGGCAGCGGAGCGGCGGCACACCCGATCCCGGCCAGCGCCCGGGTCAGCGCGGGCAGCCGGTCCGCGGGAATCCAGCCGGCCAGCGCGGCGGCCGAGTCCGCCCGCACCGCGGCCGCGGCATACCGACTGACCTGGTCCTCCCCGGCGATCAGGTCGAGCCGGCCCGCCTGCCGCAGGGCCGCCAGATCCGGCGGGCCGGCGGTCACGGCCGGCTCGGATCCGGCCGGGGCCGGGCCGGGCGCGGTAGCCGGCCCGCGGCCGGCTTCCGCGCCTGGCTGCGCTCCGGTGCCCGCCTGACCGGTGCCTGCCTGACCGGTGCCCGCTGAACCAGTGCCTGCCTGAGCAGCGCCCGCCTCACCGGGACCCGTCTGAGCAGGGTCCGCCGGGCCGGCGTCGATCTCGACGACGCCGGCCGCGCCCACCGTCACCAGCATCGCGCGGACCCGATCGGCCGGGGCGACCAGCGCGATCCGGGTCATCCTGGCCGGGAACGCGGTCTCAAGCCACGGCATCGAGCACCTCGGGCCGGCCGCCGCGGGCCGCGACCTCCAGCGCGACGGCGACCTCGCGCGCGTCGGCGGCCAGGACGACCGACGCGCCGAGCACGGGCGCGCGGTCCAGTCCGCCCGTCGCGAGCATCCGGCGGGCGGCTGCCGCGGTCCGCTCCCACCATGCGGTCTCGGCGCGCCAGAGATCCCCGGGCGCGGGCGCCGGCGCGAGCACCCAGCCGATCCGGCCGGGTAGCCGGTCGGCAAGCTCGGCAAGCGACCCGGCCCGCTCGGCCCGCGCCCCGAGCAGTCTGGCCGCGGCCAGACTGAGCACCGGGCCGCCGTCAGCGCGTCCGCCGTCTACCGCGCCGCCGTCACCCGCGCCGAATCGCTCGCCCGCCAGCAGCACCGCCAGCGCGCTGGCGGCCCAGTCCGCGGCGGGACCGCCCAGGTCGGCGACCCGCACGGCCCACCGGGCGCGGAGCCCGACCCGGATCTCCGCATCGCTGCCGCCGCCGGGGTCCCGCCAGGCCGAGCGGGCCAGGGCGGCCCGCACCTCGGCGGTCGTGGCCGCGCGGCGCACGGCCGGCCACGCGGTGGCGAGCGCGCCGAGCGTGAAGTCGTCGGGGGCCGGCCTGCCCGCCAGCCTGGCCAGGTGCGCGTCGACGTTGGCGATCTCGAACCAGCCGGCCAGCACCCGGATGAGCTGAGCGCCGCCGGGCGGCAGCCAGCCGGCCAGCACCCGCAAGTCCCACAGCACGGTCGCGGCCACCGCGTGCTGGGCATCGGCCAGCACGGCACGCTGATCGGCCCCGGCCCGACTCGCCAGCGCGGTCGCGGGCCGCAGCGCTGGTCCGTAACCGGTCCCAGCCAGCAGGCCGAGCGCGTCGGCCAGGGTGCGGCTGCCGGCCAGGCGGCGCGCGGCGCCGGCCCCGATCCGGCGGCGCGCCAGCCCGCGGGCCCGGACGCTGCCCGCTGCCCAGCCCGCGGTCATCGTTGCCTGCCCGCCCGAGTCCGGCCCGGATCGGCCGCGGCGACGCCCGGAAGACCGGGCTCGCTGGCGGTCCCGGCGGCGGCCACCGCGCGCACCAGGCGCACCGCCTCCTCGACCAGTGGCCCGACTCGGTCCGGCGGCGGCGCCGGGCGGGCGGCGGCGGCCGTGTCAGCCGCCCGCTCGATGGCGGCGGCTCTGGCCCGGGCCGCGGCCAGCACCTCGGCGGCCGCCTCGGCCCTGGCCGTCTGGGCCCGGATCCTGGTCTCGGCGGCGATCCGCTCGGCGTCCTCGCGCGACTCGGCCCGGATCCGGGCAGCCTCCCGGCGGGCGGCGTCAACCCGGTCCGCCGCGTCCGCCTGTGCCCCGGCCAGCAGTGCGAGCACGGGCTCAAGCTCCGCCGCTAGCTCGGCGGCCCGATCCGCGGGAACGCCGGCCCGGCTTCCGGCCCCGGGCGCCCCGGCGGGCCGGAACCTGGTCAGGAAGTCGCCTAGCTGAGCCACCAGGTCCGCTCCGTCAGGTCGATCGCGCCGACGGCTGGCCCCCGGCCGCGGCGACGAACTCGATCGTGCCTGCCATCGTCGCCAGCCTTGGGTAGTCGTCCTCCTCGATCCGCTGGCCGATCGCGGTGCCGAGTCCGGTCACGAAGTTCAGGAAGTCGAGCGAGTCAAGTTCCAGCGTCTTCCGCAGGTCGGCGTCCGGATCCAGGCCGACCAGGTCCGCGTCCGGCGCGACCTCGCCGAGCGCTCGCTCGATCACCGCCCTGGCCTGTTCCGGTGTCACAACTCCTCCGGTCGCTGCAGCAGGTCGGCCACGGCGGCGAGGTACCGCGCCCCGGCATAGCCGTCGCTGGCGCGGTGATCGGCGGCGAGCGTGCTGACCACGACCGGCCGGACGCCGACCATGCCGCCGGCCGCGACCGGCCGCTCGGCCACCTTGCCGAAGCCGACGAGGGCCACCTGCGGTGGGTAGATCACTCCATACACCGTTTCCACTCCCTGATCTCCGAGGTTCGTGACCGTGATCGTGGCGTCGGTAAGCTCCGCCGCGCGGAGCCGGCCGGACCGCGCCCTGGCCACCAGGTCCCGCAGTCCCCGCATCAGGTCGTCCGGGGTCAGGCCGGCCGCGCCGCGGATCGCGGGCGTAATCAGGCCCCCGCCGCGGAGCGATATCGCGACCCCGAGGTGCACCTGGTCAGCCGGGTGGTACTCGTCCTCGGTCCAGAATCCGTTCATCCCGGGAACCCGGGTGGCGGCTACCGCGGCGGCCTTCATCAGCAGCGCGGCGGGGACCAGTCGGTCGGTCATCGCCAGGGCGCGGTTCCGCTCGCGCAGCCAGGTCATCGCCGCGGTCAGGTCAATGGTGTTCGCCAGGTAGTAGTGCGGGATCTCCCGCTTGGACCTGGCCATCAGGCGGGCGGTCGCGCGGCGGGCCGCCTGGGCCCGCCCGGCGCCGGTCCGCCCGGCGGTCGCTCGCGCCGCCTGGCCCGCAGCCGGCTTGGCGGCCGGCTGCCCGGTTCCCTGGGCCGGCACCGGGACGCCGCCGGGCGGCGCAGCCGCCCGGCGGACGTCGTCCGCCTGGATCACCCCGCCGCGGCCGGTGCCCCGGACGGCCGTCAGGTCGACCGAAAGCTCGCCGGCCAGCCGGCGGGCCAGCGGGCTGACCCGCGGCCGGACCGGACCGGAGGCACCGGCCGCCGCCGGAGCGGGAGCGGCCGGAGCGGGAGCGACCGGAGCCGGAGCGGCCGCGGGGCGCGGGGCAGGCCGCTCGCCGGCCGCCCTGGTCACGTCCGCGCGGGTGACCTGGCCGTCCGCACCGGTGCCGCGGACCGCGGCCAGGTCCACGCCACGCTCGTCGGCGAGGTGCCTGACCAGCGGGGAGGAGACCCCGGCCCGGCCCGCGGCCGCCTGCGCCTCGCGCGGTCCGATGGTGGCGAGAACGGTGCCCACCGGAACCCTGCTACCCGGCTGGACCAGCAGTTCCCGCACGGTTCCCGAGCTGAACGATTCCACCTCGATCGCGGCCTTGTCGGTGTCCACGACCGCCACGATGTCGCCCTTGCGAACCTGGTCGCCGGGCTTGACCCGCCACTCCAGGACGGTCCCCTCGTCCATGTCGGCGCCGAGCGACGGCATCAGGAAGTCGGCCACCTCAGCCCACCACCGCACGGGCCGCGGCGGCGATCGTCTCTGGCTGCGGTAGCGCCGCCTGCTCCAGGTGCCTGGCGTACGGGATCGGGACCTCCGCTCCGCAGACTCGCTGGACCGGCGCGTCAAGCTGATAGAACGCCTGCTCGGTGATCCGGGCGCTGACCTCGGCCGCCAGGCTGCCGGACCGCCAGCCCTCGTCGGCCAGCACCACCCGGTGGGTGCGGGAGACCGAGTCGATGATCGCGGCGTCGTCCAGCGGGCGCAGCGTGCGCAGGTCGATCACCTCGGCCTCGATGCCGTCACCGGCTAGCCGGTCGGCGGCGGCCAGCGCCTTGCCCAGCGTCCCCCCGTAGGAGATCAGCGTGACGTCCCGGCCAGGCCGCCGGATCGCGGCCCGGTCGATGCCGACCGGCCCGGCGTCGGCCGGCAGCGTGCCCGAGACGTTGTAGAGCGAGCCGTGCTCGAAGATCAGCACCGGATCGGGATCGGCCAGCGCCGTCCAGAGCATGCCCCGGGCGTCTTCCAGGGTCGCCGGGGCCAGGATCTTCAGCCCGGGAATGTGCGCGAACCAGCCTTCCAGGCTGTGCGAGTGCTGCGCGGCAAGCTGGCGCCCGGCGCCGGTGGTCATCCTGATCACCAGCGGGACGCCGACCTGGCCGCCCGACATGTGCCGCAGGGTCGCCGCGTTGTTCATGATCTGATCCAGCGCGAGCAGGCTGAAATTGACCGTCATGATCTCCACGATCGGCCGCATCCCGCCCATCGCGGCGCCGATGCCCGCCCCGACGAAGGCCGATTCCGACAGCGGTGTGTCCCTGATCCGCTCCGGGCCGAACTCCTCAAGCAGGCCGAGGCTGACCGCGAAGCAGCCGCCGTACCGGCCGACGTCCTCGCCCATCAGAAAGACCCGGTCGTCGCGCTGCAGCGCCTCGCGGATCGCGGCCCGCATCGCCTCGCGGTAGGTGATCGTGACCGGCTCCGCCGGGCGCTTGCGGGCCGCCCGCGGCCGGTGCTGGCGGGTCTGGCCGCTGGTCATACCGCTCCCGGGGCGTAGACGTTGCTGGTCAGGCTCTCCACCGGCTCGACCGGGGCGTCCCGCGCGGCCGCGACCGCCGCGTCGAGGGCCGCCGTGAGTTCGGCCTCGATGACCGTGATCTGCGCGTCAGACACCTCGCCGTCCGCCCGCATCCGGTCGGCCAGCGCGGTGATCGGATCGCGCTCCCGCCACCGCTCGACCTCGGCCTTGTCCCGGTAAAGCTCGGGGTCGTACATCGAGTGCGCCCGGAACCGGTAGGTCCGCAGTTCCAGGAAGTGCGGCCCGCCGCCGGACCGGACCGCCTCGGCGGCCAGGCCGGCCGACCGTTCCACCGCGAGCACGTCCATGCCGTCCACCGGCCAGGCGGGCATGCCGTAGCTCGCCGCGCGCAGCGCGAGATTGGGCTGGGAGTGACTCCGCTCCAGCGCGGTGCCCATCGCGTAGCGGTTGTTCTCGCAGCAGAACAGCACCGGCAGGTTCCACAGCGCGGCCAGGTTCATGCTCTCGTGGAACTCGCCCTCGGCCACCGCGCCATCGCCGAAGAAGCATGCCGTCACCCGGGAGATGCCGCGCATCTTGTCCGCGAGCGCGAGGCCGACCGCCAGCGGCAGGCCGCCGCCGACGATCGCGTTCCCGCCGTAGAACCGGCGCCCGGCGTCGAACAGGTGCATCGAGCCGCCGCGCCCGCCGCTGCAGCCGGTCGCCTTGCCGTACATCTCGGCCATCACCGCGTCCAGCGGCAGTCCCCGCACCAGGGCATGACCGTGCTCCCGGTAGGTGGACACCACCGAGTCGTCTGCCGTCAGGGCCTGGCTGACGCCGACCGCGACGGCCTCCTCGCCGCTGTACAGGTGCACGAAGCCGCGGATCTCGCCGGCGCTGTACAGTTCCGCGCAGCGCTCCTCGAACTGCCGGATGGCCATCATGTCCCGCAGCAGGTCGAGTTGGTGCGCCGCGTCACCGGTCCCGGACCGGGTCATGGCACCCTCCCCAGCGTGGAGACGTCGCCGGTGTCCAGGCCGAGTTCGCGCGCCTTGAGCACCCGCCGCATCACCTTGCCGCTCTGGGTGAGCGGCAGGTCCTGGTCGAAGTCGATCTCCTTGGGCGCTACCGCGCCGAGCCTGCGCCGGGTGTAGGCGACCAGGTCCCGCCGCAGGTCCGGGCCGGGCTGGTAGCCGGGATTCAGCTCGACGAAGGCCTTGACGATCTCGCCGGCCACCGGGTCCGGCTTGCCGATCACCCCGGCCTGCGCCACCGCCGGGTGCTCCAGCAGGACGCTCTCGACCTCGAACGGGCCGATCAGGTGCCCGGCCGACTTGATCACGTCGTCGGCGCGCGCGATGAACCAGTAGTAGCCGTCCGCGTCCCGCCGCGCCACGTCGCCGGAGGTGTACCAGCCGTCGGCGAACGCCTCCGCGTACCGGCGCTCGTCGTGCAGGTAACCGCGGAACATCGACGGCCACCCTGGCCGCAGCGCCAGTTCGCCCTCGACCCCCGGCGCGGTGACCTCGGTGACGCGGCCGCCGGTGAGCTTTACCCGGCCGTTCTCGCCGCGCTCAAGCAATCCAGCGGTGACGCCGGGCAGCGGGCGGCCCATCGAGCCCGGCCGGATCTCCATCCCGGCGGTGTTCGCGATCATGATCGCTCCGGTCTCGGTCTGCCACCAGTTGTCATGGATCGGCAGCCCGAGCGCCCGCTCGCCCCACAGCACCGCCTCCGGGTTCAGCGCCTCCCCGACGCTCGCGATGAACCGGAGGCTGGACAGGTCGTAGCCGGCGGGCAGATCGTCGCCGTGCCGCATCAGCATCCGGATCGCGGTCGGCGCCGTGTACCAGACCGTCACCTTGTGCTCGGCGAGCAGGCCGTACCAGCGGCGGGCGTCGAAGTCCCCCGCGTCGGTCAGCACGGTCAGCCCGTGGGTCAGCGGCGCGATGATGCCGTAGGAGGTCCCGGTGACCCAGCCCGGATCGGCGGTGCACCAGAACACGTCGCCCGGCCGCAGGTCAAGCGCGAAGGCGGCGGTCGAGTGCTGGGCGACGACCGCCTCGTGCACGTGCACGGCGCCCTTGGGCTTGCCGGTCGTGCCGCTGGTGAAGTGCAGCACGGCCATGTCCTCCGGGTCCGTCGGCGGGATCTCGAACCTCGGGTCGCTGGCGGCCAGCGCGTCGGCCAGGCCGATGGTCCCCTCGACGGCGGCCGCGTCCTGGCCGGCCGGGCCGGCGATCAGCACCTGCCGCAGGCCCGGCAGGCTGGCCCGGATCGGGGCGATCTTGCGCTGGTACATCTCCGCGCTGGTGACCAGCACCCGGGCGTCGCCCAGGCGCAGCCGCTCGCGGATCGGCTCGGGCCCGAAGGCGGGGAAGAGCGGCGCGAACACGCTGGTCCGCTTCATCGTCCCGAGCGCCGTGACGTAGAGATCGGCGCTCCGGCCGAGCAGGGTGAAGACCCGATCGCCCTTGCCGACGCCGAGGCTGGCGAGCAGGCTGGCGAAGCGGCTGGTCTGCTCCTTCAGATCGGCGTAACTCAGCTCGCTGACCCGGCCGTCGCGGGCTACGCAGCGCAGTGCGACGTGACCGGCCAGCGGCCCGTCGGCGTGCCGGTCGACCGCCTCGTGCGCGATGTTCAGGCCGCGCCCGCCGGGCAGGCCGTCCAGATCGGCCCGTGCCCGGCGCCAGGTGAATCCACCGGCCGCCGGGCCGGCGCTGGTGCCCGCGGTCGCCGTCGCAGCCTGCGTTACCGCCGATCGGCCGTGCCCCGCACTGTCCGGCCCCGCACTTTCCGGCCCCGCCCTGTCCGGCCCCGCGCTGTCCGATCCTGCACTCACGGTCATGCCCCCCGCCATGAACGTCTCATCTGATGTATGCCCAGCCCGGCCCGCGCTGACCTTCGACCCTGGCGATCCGGTCCGGAACGGGGCAAGGATGGGACTAGGGATGACGGGGAGGCACGTGATGAAGGCAGCAATCGGGGACGGCCTGACGGTTAAAGGCCGCCATCAGGGCGATGAAGACCGGCATGGCGAGATCATCGAGGTCCACGGGCAGGACGGCAGCCCGCCGTACCTGGTCCGCTGGCGGGACGGGCATGAGAGCATCTTCTTCCCGTCCTCGGACACGCTGGTCGAGCATCACCCGGCGAAGCATCACCCGGCCAAGCATCCGGCCGGGCGGCGCTAAGCCGCCCGGGTCACAGCTTGTAGCCGAGTTCGCGGAGCAACCGGTGCCGGGCCGCGACATCCGCGTCGGTCTCGACGCCGGCCGGCGGCGCGCCGTCGATGACGGCGGCGATGCCGCGGCCGCGGTGCGTGACCGCGACCACGACCTCGACCTCGTTGGCGGTGGCGCAGAAGATCGTGGCCACCTCGGGCACGCCCTTGACCTGATTGAGCACGCTGACCGGGAAGCCGCCGCTGAGCATGATCACGAACGAGTGGCCGGCCCCGAGCGCCTCGGCGGCGGCGACCGCCAGGCCGGTCAGCGCGTGGTCGTTGCCGGTCCTGCGGACCAGGCGGTCACCGGACGCCTCGCAGAAACCGATGCCGAACCGCAGGTGCGGCCCGGCTCCGGCCAGCACCTCGTGCAGATCCTCGACGGTCTTGATGAAGTGCGCCTGGCCGACGATGACGTTGACGTCACCGGGCTTGTCCAGCGGCACGATCTCGAAGCCGACCGCCTCTCGGGTCATCGCGCTACCCCCTGCTCGATCCGGGCCGCTGCCTGGCCGCGCTGGCCCCGCCCTGATCACTTACCCGTCCATCCGGACCGGCCATCCACGGAGGTCATCGCCTCCCGCCGAGCATGGAAGGAGATCACCATGTCCAACACCGGCGTCGTGAGCCTCGACCACAGCATCGACACCACCAACGCCTGGCTGTCCGACGTCGCCGAGGCATTCGGGACCAAGGACCGC
>JAJYTW010000129.1 GCA_021792855.1 Actinomycetes bacterium | reverse complement strand
GCGATGGCGTCGGCCCGTTCCTCGAGCAGCAGCCGAGCAGCCTCAAGCCGCTCGGCTCGTTCCGCTGGCGCCGTCGCCGACCAGCCCGGAAACGCCGCTCTGGCCGCGGCCACCGCCGCGTCCACGTCCGCCGGATGCCCGGCCGGGATCCGCGCGATCACCGCCTGGTCGGCCGGGTTGACCACATCAATGCCGCCCGGATCGGCCGAGGCTACCCACGTTCCGTTGATGTAGTTACTGCGCATGACCCGCATTCTCGCGCATCGGCGCACGATCGGTCACCGTCGCAGCCATTGCGCGGCGCGGCGGGCCCGCCGCACCGGGAACCAGATCCCGGGAGACAGGCAACGGAATGTAACCAATTCTATGTATATGCACAGACACTTGACGATTCAGAGCCGCTCGGGACCCTGCGGTAAATCCGCGTCATATATGTGAATCCCGGAGCCGCGCTGGCAGTTTGTGATAGAACGCTTCCATTGTGTAATTGAGAATTCAGTCACTCTCCGTAGTTGATCCCACGGCACGGCGGGCGGCTGAGCATCACCGGCATTGGCTGACCGGACCGGAACAGCGATCGGCCTCCGATTGGAGAACCTGGTGCGCCACTCTCGCCAACGGCCCGCGGCGGAGTCGCCGCCGCCGTCGTCGTGGGGGCCGCGGCTGTCTCAGCGGACCGACCCGCTGGCCAGCCGCCGGGGCCGGCTGCCCATGCCACGCATGCTCCGGCTCGCGCTGGTCCTGCTGATCGCGATGGCCGGTCTCGGCGTTGTGCTCGCCATGGTCGCGCTCGTGGTGTCCGCCGGAACCGCCACCGTGCGAAGCGCGGCATGGGCGAAGGCACTCCGGCCGGCCATGGCCAGTCAGGACCGGGGGCAAGCGCTGCGGCGGTCGCCGAGCCGGCCGGTTCCGCCCAACGGCGCCGCCGGAGGCGCACGTCAGCCTGGTCCGCCCGCCGAGCCTGCGTATCCGGCCCGGTCGCACCGGCGGGCAGTGCGCCGGCGGACGACCGGCCGGCGGGCCGCGAGCCGACCGCGGCCCGGGCGGAGGATCGCCAGTTTCAGCGCGTCCGGATCGATCCGGACGGCCGGCTTCACCATCCCCCGGACCGGGCTCTGGGGGCTGACCTGGCGCTACTCGTGCCCGGTGGGGTTGCGTCCCACCTTCGTGATCAGCGAGGCGGACACCAGCCTCGCCCACACGCTGGACGTGTCTGAATCACTGCCACGCGGCCGGGGACTGCGCTGGATCGCCCATGACGCCGGGCGGCACCGCCTGCTCGTCGTCTCGGACTGCACCTGGACCGTCGGAGTCGTCCTGCCCGCCCGCTAGCGCCCAGCGACCGCTCGCGCCAGCCACCGCCGGGCAGCCAGGGGAAGCCCGCTGGCTGCCCGGTTCAGCATCTTCGGCCCCGCCGCCGGAAAGCCGCCGGCCGACGGACCTGATTCGCTCAGCTAAAGATCGGGTCCCTGGTGCGGCTCCGCTTGAGCTCGAAGAAACCGTCGGTGCTCATCACCGCGAGCACCCCGTCCCATAGCCGGGCCGCGTCGTCGCCGCGCGGAATCGGCGAGACCACCGGGCCGAAGATCGACGCCCCGTTAACCGAGATCACCGGCGTCCCGACCTCATAGCCGACCCGGTCGATCCCCTCGGCGTGCGACGACCGCACCTCGTCGTCGTACTCGGCCGAGTCCATCGCGTCGGCCAGTTCCACGGGCAGTCCGACCTCGGCGAGCGCGGCCGCCACCGTCTCCTTGCCGCGGTCCGCCTTCTCGTTGTGGAACCTGGTGCCCATCGCCGTGTAGAGGTCGCCGAGCACCTGGTCACCGTGTTGCTTGGCGGCCGCCATGCAGACGCGCACCGGGCCCCAGGCATGCTTCAGGAATTCCTTGTACTCATCGGACAGCTCGTCCCGGCCCTCGTTCAGCGCCGCCAGGCTCATCACGTGCCACCGGACATCCACCGGGCGCACCTGCTGCACCTCGACCATCCACCGCGAGGTGATCCACGCCCACGGGCAGAGCGGATCGAACCAGAAATCCACCTGATCGCGCTTCTCCTGCGCCACGTACCTTCCTCCATTCGCGGATACGACTGCACCGCAGCCTGACAACCGAGCCAGCCTGGCGCGCATTCCGCATCGAAAGCGTGACATCATGCCAGCCGGGCCATCGGATGACCGGGAGTGATGATGACGGGCAACATGACGCGAGACGAGGCGGCCGTCCGGGCACGGCTGCTGCGGGTCGGCTCCTACCAGATCACGCTTGACCTCACCGGAGACGAGATCACCTTCGGCTCGGTGACCACCGTCCGGTTCGACTGCTCCACACCCGGCGCCGACACGTTCATCAACCTCACCGCCCCGGCGGTCAGCCGGATCGAACTGAACGGTCAGGACCTGCCGCTCGACGCCTTCGACGGGGACCGGATCGCGCTTACCGGCCTCGCCGCGAGCAACGTGCTGACCATCACCGCCCGGTGCGCCTACTCGCGCAGCGGCGAGGGCCTGCACCGGTTCACCGACCCGGCCGACAAGGCCGTTTACCTCTACTCCGACCTCGAGACGTTCGACGCGCACCGGATCTACGCCTGCTTCGACCAGCCCGATCTGAAGGCGACCTTCGAGTTCACCGTGCTGTGCCCGGACACCTGGCAGGTGATCTCCAACACCGCGCCGGACGTCACCGCTTCCCCGGCCGGCCCGGGCATCGAGCGCTGGCACTTCCCGCCGACCCCGGTCATGTCGACCTACATCACGCACGTCTCGGCGGGCCCCTACCACGTCGTCCGGAGCGAGCACGACGGCATCCCGCTCGGCATCTTCTGCCGCCGGTCGCTGGCCTCGTACCTGGACCCGGACGAGATCTTCGAGGTCACCAGGCAGGGCTTCGACTACTTCCACGCGGCGTTCGGCGTCCGCTACCCGTTCGGCAAGTACGACCAGCTCTTCGTGCCCGAATTCAAGGCCGGAGCGATGGAGAACGTCGGGGCGGTCACCTTCCTCGAGGACTACATCTTCCGGTCCCGGGTCACCGACTCCCGGCGCGAGGCGCGAGCCGAGACCATCCTGCACGAGATGGCGCACATGTGGTTCGGCGACCTGGTCACCATGCGCTGGTGGGACGACCTGTGGCTGAACGAGTCGTTCGCCACCTGGGCATCGCTCGTCGCCGAGAGCGAGGCCACCAGGTGGACGACCGCGTGGACGACGTTCAGCCAGGGCTGGAAGGCCTGGGCGTACCGGCAGGATCAGCTGCCGTCAACGCACCCGATCGCCGCCGACATCCCCGACATCGCGGCCGTCGAGGTCAACTTCGACGGCATCACCTATGCCAAGGGCGCGGCCGTGCTCAAGCAACTGGTCGCCTACGTCGGCCGGGAGAACTTCCTGGCCGGACTGCGCGCCTACTTCGCGGCGCACGCCTGGGGCAACGCGTCCCTCGCCGATCTGCTTGACGCGCTGGAGCACGCGTCCGGCCGCCCGCTGGCGCAGTGGTCCAAGGCCTGGCTGGAGACCGCCGGGGTGAACACGCTGCGGCCGGACTTCCAGACCGGTCCGGACGGCACGTTCACCGACTTCGCGGTCCGGCAGGAGGCGCCGGCGACCCATCCGGAGCTACGCCCGCACCGGATCGCGATCGGCCTGTATGACCGGGGCGAGCACGGCCTGACCCGCCGCCGCCGGGTGGAACTCGACGTCAGCGGCGAGCGCACGCCGGTGCCGGATCTGGTCGGCGAGCGGCTGCCCGACCTGGTTCTGGTCAACGACGACGACCTGACGTTCGCCAAGATCCGGCTGGACGAGCACTCGCTGCGCACCCTGATCACCTCGATCGGCGAGTTCACCGAGTCGCTGCCCGCCGCGCTGTGCTGGGCGGCGGCCTGGGACATGTGCCGGGACGCCGAGATGGCGGCCAGGGACTTCGTCGCGCTGGCCCTGGGCGGCGCCCCGTCGATCACCGACATCTCGGTGCTGCAGACCGTGCTCGGCCAGGCGGTGGCGGCGGTCCGCCGGTTCGCCGACCCGGCCTGGCGGGCGGACGGACTGGCCATGATCGCGGAGCGGCTCAGGGATCTGCTGATGAGCGCCGAGCCCGGCTCGGACTTCCAGCTTGCCTACGCCCGCTTCCTCGCGGCGGTCGCGACCAGCGACGCGGACCTCGAACTGCTGGCCGGCCTGCTCGACGGCTCGGTGCTGATCGACGGCCTGGCCGTCGACACCGACCTGCGCTGGCATCTGCTGCAGCGCCTGGTCAACCGCGGCGTGGCCGGCCAGGAGGCGATCGAGGCCGAGCACGACCGGGACAAGACCGACGCCGGCGACCGGTACGCCCAGGCGTGCCTGGCCGCGATTCCCGATCCGGCCGCCAAGCAGGAAACCTGGAACGCGATCGTCTCAGGCGACCTGCCCAACGCGACCTTCCGGTCGGTACTCGGCGGCTTCATGGCATCCGACCAGGACGATCTGGTCGCGCCCTATGCACCCAGGTTCTTCGCGGTGGTCGCCGATATCTGGCGGGACTGGGGCAGCGATATGGCACAGCACTTCGCCGAGAACGCCTACCCGGCGGCGGTCGTGTCCGCGGCAGGGCTGGCCATGGCGGACGCCTACCTGGCCGACGCCGCCGTGCCGGACGCCCTGCGGCGGCTGATCTCCGAAGGCCGGGACGACGTCGCCCGGGCGCTGCGCTGCCGCGAGCGGGACGCCCAGGCGGGCTGAGCCGGGCGTTGCGGCGGCGGTCATCGGCGGGCGCCTAGCGTGTCCGCCCGCTGACCGCCGCGGCTACCGCCGCGACCAGGTCCATCGACGGCAGGTCCTCGACCAGCACCGACCGGCCGGCGCCGTCGCACAGCGGCACCCGCCAGTTCGGGTACTCATCCACGGTCCCCGGGATGTTCTGGGTGCGCCGGTCACCGACCGCGTCGGCCAGCGACACCCCGATCAGCAGCGCGGGGGTCTGGGCGAGATGGCCGTACAGCGCGACCGTGAACTCCGCTGCCGTCGGGACCCGGCCCGGCGGCAGCAGCCGCTCGGCGGTCAGCGCCTCCCGCCACTGCCGGATCGCGCGGTCGGCGGCCCGCCGCTCGGCGTCGGCGTCGGTCAGCAGCCCGAGCGCCGCCCGCACCGCCACCTGATCGCCGGAGACGAACCCGGAGACCGGCGGCACATCGTGCGTCCCCACCGTCGCCATGCAGTCCGTCCGCCACTGGCCAGGCGGCAGCGGGCTGCCGTCCGGGTCGCGGGCGAACCAGGCCATCTCGGTGCCCAGGATGTGCTGGTCGCTCAGGTAGCGGCGGATCCACGGCTCCACCGTGCCGAGGTCCTCGCCGATCGCTACCGCGCCGGCCCTGGCCGCCTCGGCCGCCAGCGCCCCGACCATCAGCCGGTGGTCGTAGCTGACGTAGGCGCCCTGGTCCGGCGACAGGCCGGCCGGGATCCACCACAGCCGCAGCAGGCCCATGACGTGGTCGACCCGCAGGCCGCCGACGTCGCGCAGGGCCGCCCGCAGCAGGCCGGCCAGCGGTGCCGCACCGGCCGCAGCGAGCCGTTGCGGATGCCAGGGGGGCTGGCCCCAGTCCTGGCCGCGCTGGTTGAACTCGTCCGGCGGTGCGCCCACGCTCATGCCGCCTACCAGCAGGTCCTGATGCGCCCAGGCATCGGCGCCGCCCGGATGCACGCCAACGGCCAGGTCGCCGATCACGCCGATCGCCATCCCGGCCGCCCTGGCCGCGCGCTGCGCGGCGGCAAGCTGCTCGTCCGCTAGCCACTGCAGCCAGGCGAAGAACTCGGCGCGCGGCGCCAGCGGCCCGCCCGGCCCGGTCTGTGCGGCGGCGCGGCGCGGGCTGGCCAGATCGGTCGGCCAGCGGCGCCAGTCCGGGCCGTGTACCTCAGCGATCGCGCACCAGGACGCCCAGTCCGCTAGCTCGGCCCCCTCCCGCTCGGTGAACCGCCGGTACGCCGCCTCCCGCTGGCCGCTGCGCGGCACCCGGTGCAGCAGTTCCAGCGCCTCCCGCTTGGCCGTCCAGACCCGGTCCCGGTCGATCAGGTCCGGGGTGGTGTTCACCGCCCGGAGCGGGTCGGCTAGCTGCTCGATGTGCTGGCGGTAGAGGGCGGGCAGCTTGCCGAATTCCTCGACGTCCTCGATCCGCAGGTAGAGCGGGCTGATGTAGCGCCTGGTCATGGGGAGGTACGGCGAGTTGCTGACCGGGCAGCCGGGCTCCGCGGCGTGCAGCGGGTTGATCCCGATGAAGTCCGCGCCAAGGCCCCTGGACGACCAGGTCGCCAGGTCGGCCAGATCACGCAGATCGCCGTGGCCCCAGGAGTGCCGGGAGCGGACCGCGTACAACTGCACGGTGAAGCCCCACGAGCGGGCCGCGGGCCGTACGGGTCGGACATCGGCCGGGCCAGGTTCGTCACCCGCCGGGCCGGGAACGGCACCCGCCGGACCGGGAACGGCACCCGCGGCGCCGTCCAGCGCTGCCACGATCGCGCGCAGCGTCTCCCCCGGCACCGGGACCGGCCGGCCGCGCCAGTCCAGGTAGCTGACCGCCACGCCGAGTTCCGCCGCCCGCCGGACCAGATCCGCCTCGTTCATCGCCGCACGCTCGCCAGCCATGTCTTCATGCTCGCCGGGCCTCCTCCGCGCTTGTCAGGCAACCCCATGCCGGGCCAGCCACCAGCGTTACCCGAAGAGAACGGCGGCACCGGCGCCGCCAAGTCTTCGTCTGAGCCGGGTGGCCGGCCCAGTTATCCACAGCCGGAAATGTCACCCTGGCGCGGCCGCCGCGCCTGGTGCATCCTCGCAGCCATGCGACCTCAACTTCCCGATCACCTCGACCGGCTGGCACAGCTTCAGCGCGGCATCTTAGCCGCGGCCCAGATCCGGCAGGCCGGCCTGACCAAGGACCTCATTCACTCACAGCTGCGGGCGCAGCGCTGGCAGCGACTGCACCGGGGCGTCTACGCGACCTTCACCGGCAACCCCGACCGCGAAGGCTACCTGTGGGCAGCGGTACTGCGGGGCGGGCCCGGCGCGCTGCTCAGCTACTACACCGCGGCCGAGGTGCACGGCCTCACCGACCGGCCGGCGGCGGCCATTCACCTGACGATTCCCGATTCGCGGCGGATGCTGCCGGTGCGGGGGATCGTCATCCATGTCAGTTCCCGGGCCTGGCAGGCCGCCCATCCGACCCAGATTCCGCCCCGCACGTCCGTTCCGGAGACCATTCTCGACCTCGCCCAGGTCTCGGCTACCGCCGAGGCCGCCTGCGACTGGATCGCCCGCGGCATCGGCCGCCGCCTGACCACCCAGGACCGGCTCAGGAGCGCCCTCGCCAAGCGCGGGCGGATCCGGTTCCGCGCCGAAATCGCCGAGATGCTCGGCGACGCCTGGGCCGGGGTGCACTCCGCTCTGGAGTACCGCTACGTGCATCGAGTCGAGATTCCGCACGGCCTGCCGCGGGGCCGCAGGCAGGCCCGGGTGATGTGCGGGCCCTCGGTCCGGTACCGCGACGTGCTGTACGAGGCGTTCCGGCTCATCGTCGAACTCGATGGCCGGGCCGCCCATCCAGGCGACACCCGGTGGAACGACATCCGGCGGGATAACTCCGCCGCGGCGGATGGACAGGTCACGCTGCGTTACGGCTGGCACGACGTCACCCGGCGTCCCTGCCTGGTAGCCGCCCAGGTCGCCGCGACCCTCAGGCTGGCGGCGCCGCCAGGCGTCAGGCTCAGCCCGCGCCCGTGCTCCCCGGGCTGCCCGGTGCAGGCCGGCCCGGCGGCCCTCCGGTCATGACGAAGAAAAAGTCGCCGCTGGCGCCCCCAACTCTTCCTGCTGAACGCCCCGGGACGCCTGGCGGGCCCGGTAAGCGGCGACGTGCACCCGGTTACCGCAGGTCCGGCTGTCGCAATAGCGGCGCGCCTGGTTCCTGGACAGGTCCACGAACACGGCCTCGCAATCCGGAGAGGCGCAGCTCCGCAGCCGATGACTCGCCCCGGCGACGACCAGCTCGGCCAGACCCATCGCGCAGTGCGCGACGATCCGGTCGGCCAGCGGGGCCGCGGGCCGGGAGACGTGGATGTGCGGCCCCCGGCCGTCATGGGCGACAATCTGCGGTACGGCCCCGGTCTCGGCGAGCAGCGCGTTCACGCCGGTGATCGCGTCCGCCTCGTCGCCGCGCTCGCAGGCCCGCGCGACGGCGTCCAGCCTGCCGCGCAGGTCGGCCAGCCTGGCGACGTCACCGGCCCGGGCCGCGGCCAGGTTCTCGACCCGGTGCCTGCGCCCGAACTCGATCACGTCCGCGGTCGTCGCGAGGCTCCCCGGATGCCCGCCGGTCGTCGGGCGACCGGTGTTGATCAGGTCGGCGCACTCGGCGAGCGCCTCGATCTGGTCCTGGCCCAGTCTCATCGGATTGGCCTCCGCCGCGTATCCTGACAGTGTGACAGCACCGTACTCAGCTACGGTCATGACAGCCAACAACGGCACCGCCCGCCGCGGTGCCGTTGGCATGCTGGTCGACCGGCCGCTCCTGCTGGCCGCGCTGGGCGCGGTGATCATCTCAACGTCGGCGGTGCTGGTTGTGCTGGCCGGCGCGAGCGCGGCCAGCACCGCGTTCTTCCGGACCGGCCTCGCCCTTCCGGTGCTGCTGGTGCTGGCCCTTCTCGAGCAGCGCAGGAACGGCAGCCGCCCGCTGGCCCAGCGTCTGCGGGCGGGACTAGCCGGATTGTTTCTCGCCGTGGACCTGATCGTATGGACGCACGCGATCGCCGACATCGGCGCCGGCGTCGCCACGGTGCTCGGCAACCTCCAGGTGCTGTTCGTGGCCGGGATCGCCTGGCTGGTCTGGCATGAGCGGCCGCACCGCTCGGTGCTCGCGGCTATCCCGGTGGTGATGGCCGGCGTCGTCCTGGTCTCCGGCCTGGTCGGGGGCCACGGCACGGCCGCGCACCCGATCGCCGGGGTCATCTACGGGGTGAGCACCGGGGTCAGCTACGCGGCATTCATCATCACCCTGCGCCGGTCGTCAACCGGGTCACCGCACGTCGCCGGGCCGATGGCCGACGCGACGGCCGGGGCCGCCGTCGCGGCGCTGGCGTACGGCCTGGTCTTCGGCGGACTCACGCTGCATCCGGTGTGGCCGGCGTTCGGCTGGCTCCTCACGCTCGCGCTGGTCAGCCAGGTGATCGGCTGGCTCGCGCTCACATCGTCACTGCCCAGACTGCCGGCCTCCGTCGGCTCGCTCATGCTGCTGTTGCAGCCGGCCGCGTCGCTGGCGCTCGCCGCGATCATCCTGAATCAGCTGCCGACCCTGCTGCAGATCCTTGGCGCCGTGCTCATCTGCGGCGGAGCACTCGGCGCGAGCGTCGCAGCGGCGCGCACGGCCGACCGCAGGCCCGCCGCGCCCGACCCCGCCGCGCCCGACCCCGCCGCGGCCGGAGATCCGGCCGCGGTCACCGGATCCGGCACCCCGATCCCCGGTTAGCGGCGCGCTGCGCGGGTGGCCGGGCTCAGCTACCGGGCTCGGCTACCGGGCTCAGCTACCGGGCTCAGCTACCGGGCTCAGTCCCTGGCCCGCCGGGGGGCGATCGCACGGCCCAGCCAGAGCCCGGCCAGTCCCTGCAGCGCACTGACCGCGAGCGTGACCGCGATCCCGGTCACGGCGGAGGCTGGCAGGCCGGCCAGCGCGGCGATGGTCCGGCCGGTCGCGCCGATCGGCAGGCCGCGCAGCGCGGGGATCCACAGCCCGAGGCCCCAGCCCCCCACGGTCATCACCAGCACGGCGGGCACGCTGACCCGCAGCCGCCACCCACCCCAGCGGATCACGATCCCGGTCACTAGCCCGATCACGAAGGGCATGAACCAGAGCCCGGCCGTGGCCGCCCACCAGATCAGTGCCGTCGCCGCGAGACCGGCCAGGATCCAGGCGGGAATCGAGCCGCGGTGAGCCGGCCGGGCAAAGCTCGGCTGGAACGCTCGCGGCGGCTCCGATCGCCCGACTCCTTGCCGGCCAAGCGCCCCCAGCCGGTAGGAACCCCGCTTGCCGAGACGGTCCGCCTCGCCCTTGTTCGCGAACTCGTTCATGGCCGCAACTCCCAGCGGATCGGCCCGGTAGCGGCGCCGCCGGCTGGCGGGACCGGCAGGTAGGTGCCGTTCCACCAATGCGATATGAAGTTCTGATACCACGGCGAAGCCGGGTTCTCGCTCTGGCCGCCAGGGTAGATGCCCTGAGCAGATGCCTGGCCGGGTCCGGTCCACCGCACGATCATCCGCCAGCTAGGCCCGTCGGAGGACACCGGCAGACCGTAGGCGGCGTTGACGGTATAGGCGTCGCCGCCGGCCGGACGCGGCCCGTAGCCGAGCGCCGTGACCTGCGCCAGCGACGGGAACTGCCTGCTGTGCAGCCTGCCCCAGGCCCAGGCCGACTGATGCGGGCCGAGCCTGGCGGTCAGGTGCGCGACGGCGGTGGCGAACGCCGAGCGGATCACCGTCACCGCCGTCCGGTGCGGGCCGCCCGGCGGCGTGAACGCGGGGTTGGCGGGATCCGCCAGCGTCCACTGCTCCAGGTCCTGGACCAGGCTGAACTGGTCCGCCGAGATCGCCAGGCCGGCCCGGTCCAGGTGAACCGGGACCTTACTCGCCGACCACCACGGCCCGAAGGTCGCGGTCAGGTAGTCGGAGAAGAACGTCCACCACAGCGCGGCGGCGGCCGAGGATGCGGTCATCGACTTGTCCCAGCCGCGCAGCAGTACGGCGGCCTGCCGCTGCGCCGGTGTCAGCGGCGCGTGCCTCAGTGCGGCCAGCACCGCGGGCATCAGTCGCACGGCCAGGTTGTCGCTCAGGCTGGTCTGCAGCGCCGCGAAGTTCGCCGGCGTCATGGCCGAGTGCTGGTCCAGGTAGGCGTACTCGGTCGCGGCCCGGTAGCTCGGATCGAAGGCGTTGGCCGTGGTGCCGATGTAGTACGGGTACTTCCCGGACACCGGCCGCTGGTTGGCCGTGGCGACCACGTGCCCGGGCGGATCGTAGACCTGGGGCACCGCGGCGTACGGGATCACGCCGACCACGTCATAGGCGCCGGTACCGGGCATCGGCAGCCACGGACTGCCGTGCCGGACCAGCGGGTAGTAGCCGGCCGAGATCGCGCCGATGTTGCCGTGGTCGTCGGCGTAGACGAAGTTCTGCGTGGGCGCCCGCCAGTTCGCCAGCGCGGCCCGGAACTGCGCGAAATCGCTGGCCGTGCTGATTCCGTAGAGCACCGCGATGTCCGGCGATGGCACGTTGCCCATCCAGTCGACCGCGACGGTCTGCCCGGCGGTGGTCATGATCGGCCCGTGCACGGTCTGCAGGACGGTCAGCGTCTGGGCCGCCTGGCCGCGCACCGGGATGGTGTAGCGCAGCCGTTGCATGGTCCGCCACTGCCCGCGCCAGAAGTACTGGCCGGGCCGGCTCGCACTGGTTTTCTCGACGTAGAACAGGGTGGACTGGTTCTGGACGTCGGTCAGCGACCAGGCGATGTGCCGGTTGTGCCCGAGCAGCACCCCGGGCAGGCCCGGCACGCTGACGCCGGTCACGTCGTAGCCCGGGGCCGACATCGCGACCTCGAACCACACCGACGGCAGCGTCTGCGGCAGGTGCGGGTCGCCGGCCAGCATCGCGTGCCCGCCCCGCACCTTGGGCCCGTTCACGGCCCAGGCGTTGCTGTCCGGGTAGCCGTGCACCTGTCCGGCGGGCAGTGCGGCGGTCACCGCCAGCATGGCCCGCGCCGCCCGTGCCAGGCCGGCCGAGGGCACGCTGGCCGAGGGCACGCTGGCCGCGACGGAGACGCTGGCCCGCGCCACGGTCCCGGTCGTCACCACCGTCCCGGCACCGCTCCCCGGGCCGGAGATCCGGTCCGCCGCGACCGACGGCATGGTCGTGCT